>CAITNQ010000502.1 GCA_903893785.1 uncultured Gemmatimonadota bacterium | reverse complement strand
TGGTGACGCGCGTGGGGCGGCTGGAGCTGCGCGTGCCGCAGGATCGCGCCGGGCGTTTCTCGACCGACCTGTTTGCGCGCTACCAACGCAGCGAGCAGGCCCTGGTGTTGGCGCTGACGGGGATGTATGTGCAGGGGGTGTCGACGCGCAAGGTGAAGGCGGTGACGGAGGAGTTGTGCGGCCAGGAGTTCAGCGCCAGCACCATCAGCCAGATGAACAAGACGCTGGATGCGAAGCTGACGGCGTTCGCCAACCGACGCCTGCCCGAGGCCTACCCGTACCTGATCCTCGACGCGCGCTATGAGAAGGTCCGCGAAGACGGCGTGATCCGCAGCCGCGCGGTGCAGATCGCCATCGGCATCAACTGGGATGGTCGCCGCGAGGTGTTGGCGGTGGCGTCGGCCAGTCGCGAGAGCGAGAGCAGCTGGCGGCAGTTCCTGCTGGGGCTTCGCGAGCGCGGTTTACACGGCGTGGAGCTGGTGGTCAGCGACGATCACGCGGGGCTGCGCCGGGCGATCCAGGAACTGCTGCCGGAGGCGGCCTGGCAGCGCTGCTACGTGCACTTCCTGCGCAACGCGCTGGACTACCTGCCGCGCAAGGCGGATAACGACTGCCTGACCGAGCTGCGCTGGCTGTATGACCGAAAGAGCCTCGAGGAGGCCCGCCGCGATCTGGCCGCCTGGTTGAGGAAATGGCAGGGCAAATACGCCAAGCTGTGCGACTGGGTGGAAGCCAACATCGAGGAGACGCTGACCTTCTACCGTCTGCCGCGCCAGCACCACAAGCACCTGAAGTCGACCAACATGCTGGAACGGCTCAACGAGGAGATCAAGCGGCGCACCCAGGTGGTGCGGGTCTTCCCCAACGAGACCAGCTGCCTGCGGCTGATCCGGGCCCTGGCCATCGAGACGCACGAGGAGTGGATCGAGGCCACGCGCTACCTGAACATGGCGGTGCTCAAGGAGCATCGCAAGGAACTCCAGCTACGTGGAGACACCGTGGCCGCGTAGGCCGTGCACCTTCACCAACCACCCTCTCCCAGGGAGATCCTGGCCAACACGTCTGCTGAACTTGGCGGACACAACTGGGCAGGCGGCATGTGGCGCCGCTTCAGTCGCCGCCAACAGGCAGAGGCATGCTCACCGGGGCTTCAGCACCACCAGGGTGATGTCGTCGTCCTGGGGCCGGCCTTGGGCCCATCGTTCGCCACCCTGGAGCAGCGCCTGGCAGATCTCCCGAGCCGTCCCAGTCGCGGCGGCGGCGAAGAGGTCCTTCGTGCGTTCGTAACCCAGGTACTCATCTTGCGGGTCGAGCCGCTCCGGCAGTCCGTCGCTGACCAGCAGAACGACGTCGCCCGGCGATAGCTGGAAGGTCTCCTCCTGGTAGGTAGCATTGCCCGCGACGCCCAGAGGGAAGCCACTCGCCTCAGTCTCCTCGACGTTCCCGGTAGCGGCCCGATAGACCATCACCGGGGGCATCCCCGCCGACGACACCGTGCAGGCCGAATCCCGCACGCGGAGCAGAACCATGGACATGCCCATGCGCGGCAGGTTCATGCCCTTGAGTGACCTGGACATGACCGTAAGGGACTCGGCCATGCTGGGCGCGTCGGCGAAAGTACGGAAGAGGGTCTTGGTCCCGGTGACGACGACGCCCGAATTCATGCCGTGGCCCGTGGCGTCGCCGACGCAGAGCGTCAGCGTGCCATCGTCCATCATGGAGTAATCGTAATAGTCGCCGCCGACCTCGGTGGCGGTTTCCATGTGCCAGGCGATGTCGGTGTGCCGCGCATCGGGCAGGTCGTCTGGGAGCAGCGACAGCTGCAGCCGCCTCGCCTCGGCCAACTCCTGGGTCTTCCTGGCATTGTCCGCCAGCGTGCGGACGAACCTGCGGGCAACGAAAACCGACATGCAGCCGGTGAAAAGCAGGACGCCGTAGAGGAAAGACAGGCTGCCCTGCAGCTGCTGGCGCGCCAGCAGCGACCAGACGCCGGATAGCAGGTACCCAGCAACACCGAAGGAGAGGATGGCCGCGCCCTCGACCCGCCTCCGGACGCCCCAGGTCTGCACGGCCGCCAGCCCGGCCAGCGCCACCGGCGCCAGGAGGACGGTGAGGGAGAGTTCCCAGACTAGGCCCGCACCCAGAACGACCGCGTGGCCCAAGCGCAGCCAACGTTCGCCCGCCGCGGCCTTGTCGGGCGCGTAAAGGCCGCTCAGGAAGGCTGCTGCCGATGTCGCGAGCAGCACCACTGCGGTGCTGGCGTCGCCGGCGGCCGCGAAGCCCGAGCAAGTTATGGCCGGGCCCAGGACCAGCACAGCGTAGGCGAAGCCGGTCGTATCGTGGCGTTCAGGGTCGAACAGGTGGATCGCCAGGTGGAAGACGGCCAGGGCCACCACCGCGCCGGCGGTGAAAACGAAGAGCCCGAGTTCCGAAACCAACACCCAGGCGGCAGCGGCCTGGAGCGCGGCCAACTTGAGCCGGAGGTAGACTAGAATGCAGACCCCCGCCAAAACAGCCAGCGCCCTGGTGCGGCGCGTCCGCTTCAGGTACAGGTAAGGGACCGGCGCCAGAGCCGCGGCCACGAGCAGCCCGACCAAGATGCCGCGTTCGGCCGCGGAGGCAGCCAGGGCCGGAACGCCGGCCGAGAACAGGGCGCGGACGATGACCCCGGACAGTCCCACGATAGCGATGCGCAAGGGAACCCCGGCGAAGTAGGCCCCCCACTTCTTCGCGCCAGTGGCCTCCTGGCCCCACACGCGCTGCCGCACCTCCTTGGCCAGCAGAACCCGCAGAGACAGTAGGCAGACGGTCGCGGCCACGGCGAACAGGGCCGACCTGTCTGCCCGCCCCCACTCGACAAGGGCCAAGATGGTGCACCCGATAGCTCCCTGAGCGCTCAGCCCGACGACCACGCTCCAGGCGTACTTGCCGTGGCGCTGCAGGCGGCGCCCCAAGACGATCAGCAGGCTGCCGACCGCGCCCAGCAGGCAGAAGAGGAAGGCGGATGATGCGACGCCCCCGGTGAGTCCCGCGTGTAACTGCGCGGCCGCAACCCACACCGCCATCCCCACGCCCAGGATGCCGACTCCGCTCCAGATCCCTGCAACCGCTCTGACGTGTGTCATAGACACGTCCTGACGGCTTGAGCGCCGGATCCGCTAGCGTAGGCGTAGCCCCCGCCTGGTGCGCGTACCGGCGGCGAGCTGGGACGGATCCGAACCGGTCCCCGCGTCCCCTTGACAAGCAGGGCTGCGGCTGTCATGCCCGACGCGGGGACGCGAGGCATGGGCAGCCGGGACGACCAGCCATGTGTGCATGGCCGTGGCTTCCCCCGGTTCAGGCACCGTAGAACCATTCCGTGTCCAGGATGGCGACCCTCAAGTCGATGACGTCCTGCATGCGCCAGTCAGGCAGGTACTCGCAGGTCCAGTAGTTGATGATGGCCTGGCCAGCGCGGGTGAAACGGCAGCCGGGGTTGGAGAAGGCGCGGGTCGGGGCGTCCTCGATATCACGGACATGCTGCCAAGTGCGCCCCTCGTCGCGCGAGACGGCGGCGGTCAAGGGACTGCGTTTGCCGTAGTGCGAGCGGAACTGCGGGTCGTATGGGCTGTTGTTCCAGATCATCAGCAGGTCACCGGTACCGGGTATGCGGACCAGTTCCGGACAGGACTCTGGCGTGCGCAGGCCCGTGGTCTGGGGCGCAGACCACGTCGCGCCCCCATCGTCAGACGCGGACATGAACAGCGATCCGAGCTGATTGCGCATGACCATGAGCACGCGCCCGTCGCGTGTCTCCTCGACGTGGGGTTCCATGGCGCCGCGCAGGGGCAAAGACGGCCGGTTGGCTGCCTGGCACCAGGTGAAACCGTCATCGTCGCTGTGCAGCACGGTCGCCGCGTACTTCCCCGATGGCCCATGGTCCCCGGGAACCGCCGGGCTTGCCGGCAGCAGCAGGCGGCCCGACGCCAGGCGCTTGACAGTGGCGTTGCACAAGGCATAGTCCTGTTGGGCCGCCAACTCCGCATGGGGCTGGAAGGTCTGCCCCTCGTCGGCCGACTTCCAGGCGTAGCCGGTCAGCGACCACGGCGCGACGCTGTGCTGCCGCATGAACAGCAGCAGGATGCCGCCGTCGCGCGCGCGGATGAGGTTGGGTGAATACACATTGACGTCGCCCGGGAGGGTTTCGGTCAGGAGGCGATGCCGTCCCCAGGTAAGGCCGCCGTCGGCAGACTCCTGGGCCACCAACCGGGTGCGAGCGAAGTCGCTGCCGTCGCCGGAGAACTCCATGTAGGCCAGCAGCAGGCGCCCGTCCTGCAGTTCAATGACGTCGCCTTCGCTCTTGCGGGTGTAGTCGGCCGTGTGTTCGGCCACGGTCACGGTGGTCTTCACGTTCCGCCTCCTTCGCGATGGACCCGGCCCAACGTACGCGTCTGCTGCACTGGCCGGCAAGCCGCGGCCCTGCCGCACGGCTCGGTTCTTTTGTCTATCGGGCCGGGGCTTAGCCGTGCGCATCGGCCGCCTTGGCAGGGAGGCCGCCGCCCAACTTGATGCGTTGGCGTCAGAGCCCGGAGGGCCGCGATTCAAGCAGGCCGCCGAATCCGAGTGACCGGCCATCGGCAGCCCCTGGCGGCTCGGGTGCATGCCCTGGTGACGGTCGCCATCCTCTCCTTGACGGCCCGCCCGTGTATCGCCGTTGTTCGTCCGGATCCGCCGGTACATGAGTGCCCCAGCTGCCCGGAGACCGCCCAGGAGAAACCCCATGAACCGACATTACGTCGTCCTGCTGCTGTGGCTGCTAGCGGCCGGCCCTGGCCCGGCCTGGACCCAGGATGCGGTGGACCTGGTGATCCTGCACCAGAACGACACCCATGGAACCCTCTACCCATTCCGGACCGACGAGGGGGCGGAGTTCGGCGGGATCGCCCGTTTGGCTACCTTGGTCAGCCGTATCCGCGCCGAGATGCACGGGCGGGTGCTGCTGCTCCATGGCGGGGACATCCTTTCGCGGGGCTGCCCGTTGACGGTCCACTACGGCGGTGAGGCCGACCTGGCGGCCATGGACCGCATTGGGTACGACGTCCTGACGCCAGGCAACGGCGATTTCTACTTCGGCGTGGCCAACCTGGTGGGGCTGGCGTCGCTGGCGCGACTCGATTTCGTTCACGCCAACGCGCGCTATCGCCGGACCGGTGCCTCCATCTTCCCTCCCTACGTCGTCAAGCAAGTCGGCGACGTGAAGGTCGGCATACTCGGGTTGGGCGCCGTCAGGGAAGACCATCCCGCGGCTTGGACGCTGACCGTGGACGACCCGGTGGCGCTCGCGCGGCGCTATGTCCCCCAACTACGCCAGGAGACAGACCTGGTGGTGGTCCTGTCGCACCTGGGGCTGCGGGCGGACTCGGCCCTGGCCGTTGCGGTACCGCAGATCGACCTCATTGTCGGCGGGCACAGCCACTCGCTCCTGCAGACCCCGTCGCGCATCGCCAGGCCAGCGGGCCGAGGCGAGGTCGTCATCGCCCAGGCCGGGGACCAGGGACAGTACCTGGGCCGGCTCGACGTGCACCTGGTCAAGGAAGCAGGACGATTCGGCCTGGCCAGGGTAGACGGCCGCCTGGTTCCGGTCGACACCACCATCGAACCGGACCCGGAGATCGGGGCGCTCCTGAACCGTTACGCCGCGCCCCTGGAGGAGGTGGTCTGCGTGGCCGAGGCCGCGCTGGCCAACCCCGCGTCTGGCGCCACCCCCCTCGGCGCGCGGGTCATGCAGGCGGTGTGCGCCGAGACTCGGGCCGAGCTGGCCCTGCTGGACCGCGGGGCAGTACACGACAGCCTTGAAGCCGGCGACGTCACCCTGGCCGAGGTAGAGCGGCTGCACCCTTGGCGTAACCGGGTGCTGCTCCTCTCGCTGACCGGTCGGCAGATCGGCCAGGTCTTGGGCAGCACCCAGGCTCTGGCCGCCGATTGTGGCAACGGGGAGAGCGCGCCCGAGGCGCAGAGTCTGCAGATCGGCGGCGCCCCCGTCGACTCGGCGCGGGTCTACGTGGTAGCTGCCGGCGAGTACCTAGTCTGGAACACCCCGCTGCTGCGCGACCTGCCCGCAGACGACACCGGGCGCCGGATCGACACCATCCTCCACCGGCACTGGCGGAGGCTCGGGGTGCTCCGCTGAGGCGGGTTTCGTCGTCGGGCCGTGCCGACAGGCCGCCGCATCGATGCGCAGCCACAGGCCATCGCGAGCCCGAGCGACGCGGTTCTCGGCGCAACCGCCCGTTCAGCGGCGCGCCAAACCCCCGGCGCGACCTATCGTCGGCCGGCTGTCTGATCCCCAGCTCCACGTCGTGAAGCGCCTGCGGCGACGCGGCCACCGACTTTGCGCGGGAGGGTGCCTGGCCGCCTGGCGGCGGCCGCCAACCCCTACCAGACCCGCTCCCGACCCCGCCTCGCGCGCGGAACCCGCCGCCGGATCAGGGGTCCTGTGGCGCCTGATGATACAGGAGCACCACCGCAGCGGGGCTGCTCGAGGCGTCGACTGTCAACCCTTCTGCCATCAAGGCCGCGCCATGGGCATGAGTGACGCCCGCCCGATCCAGATCGGTTAAGACGTACATGGCGTCCGGGTCAAGGCCGCGCAGGCGCAGGGCGACGGCTCGCTCAGGGCAGTCGACGCGGCGGAAGGCCTGCACCAGGCCGTCGCCCTGCTCGGGCCGGTTGAACTGCCAGGCAATCCACCGGTCCGTGGCCAGCGAGTACGGCGTCAGCGGGTAGTAGTCGGCCAGCATCAGCGGCGCCACCCAGCGGCACTCAGCGTAGGCCTGTTGCTGTGCAGCCTGGTTCTCCTCGGTCAACTCCCCCATGCCGAAAGAGGGCAGGTAGAAGCTGCGGAAAGCGTAGGGTTCGTATTGGTAACACCCGGTGCCCTGGAAGGGGAGCCAGGACGACAGGCCGAAGGTGTGGCCCTGATTCCCCTCTACCACGCCGGCCATCTGCGGGAACTGGAAGTCCGAGCGCAGCAGGGGCACGGCTCGGCGCATGCTCTCCAGGTCGTTACGACGGCCGCCCGAGGCGCACGAGTCGAGGCGCAGGTGCGGGTGGCGGAGCCGCAGTTCGTCCCAGTACCGCAGGTGCCCCTGCACGTAGTGGTTCTCGGTGATCCCCTGCCTGTCGGGGGCGTCGTGCCGACGCCAGGCTGGCAACGGACCGCAGCCGTTCATGTCCTCGCGGTACCAGTCAATCCCCTGCGACGTGATCATGTCGCTGATATGTTCGATTAGCCATTGGCAGGCGGTTGGATTGCCCTCGTCCAGAAGGGCGCCGTGCGAGGTACCCGGCAGGAGCCATTCGGGATGGTGCACGCCCAGCCACGAATGGGGGTCGCCCACCCGCTCCGGCTCGAACCAGAGGACGAACTGCATGCCGTGCTCGTGGACCCAGTCGCTGAAAGGCCGGAAGCCTCTGGGGTATTTGGCCGGGTCCACCTCCCACGTCCCGGAGTTGAGCCAGGCCAGGCCCGGTTCGTGATACGGGCCGTCCCCGGTGGGAAACCAGACCGCATCAGCGGTGCCCCCGGCGTCGCGCCAGCATAGATCGACGTGGATGCCGGCGTCGAGGAACCGTTGCACGTAGGCGGTGTCGGCCTCGGCTCCGCCCACCTGGATCTGGGCCACGGCCGGCTGCGTCTGGCCCTGGACGCGGGGCATGCTATGGCGCACGTACCACCGACGCCAGAGGTTCTGCGCCGTTACGACATCCGTCCCCGACCAGAAGAGGAGGGCAATCAGCGGGGTGCGGATCCGCTCACCGGGCTGCAGACACAAACGCGTGAGCTGCTGGCCGGCGCGGACCCGCAGCCCGGTACCCGTATCGCGCGTGAAGGAACTGGCCCACTGCCCTGGCCAACCGATCGCCAGGATGACGCCACCCGCGGGCAACTGCAGGTTGTAGTAGGGCCACCCGGCAGGCCCGTCGCACGACTTGCCTGACCCGTCCGGCGGGGCGAAGGCCGCGGCACTGCCCGGGCCCAGGACCCGGCTCCAGGGCTCAAAGCTGTCGGCTGTGCAGGAGTCGCCCTTGATCCCGTGAAGGACGAACTCCGCCGCCGCTGCCTCACGCTCGAAGGGCACGTCCAGTCCCTGGATCCGCTCCAGGACCGGCGTGTCCGCCGGGCCCCCATTCTCGATCCACACGGTCCATTCGACCACCGGATGGTCCTGGTACTCCACCGCCTCGCACCGCACCTGCAGGCCGGTCTGGGGGTCGTCCCAGGTCAGGGTGTGCCGCACGCGGCCGGTATCGAGGAGCTGGGATTCGCGCTGCTGCGGCCAGGCCGACAGCAGGGATGCGGAGGGTCGGCCACCGTAGTCGAACGAGAAGGGCGGGACGACCGTGGCTCCTAGCAGGTGCGTACCCAACCATTGGTCTCGCATGCGAGTCCCCCGATCGCCTCGGTCGAGAGGCGTGTTCGCACGGCAGTGCCGTGAGCTACCATCTCCTGCACCCGGCGGCAAGGCCGGCGTCGGCCCAGGGGCGTCGGAACACAGTGGGGGTCATCCCAGCGCCTGGGCGTAAACGGGCGTAAGCAGCGGGTTCAAGACCTGGGCATCGTGGAAGGTTCAGTTGCCGTCCGGCGTGGTGGCTAGGTCCACACGGACGACCATGACCGAACCGGCGTATTCGTCGACCGGCAGATCGCAGAGCCGGACAGGGCGCTGGCCAGTCCGGTGCCGCCAGGGCAGCAGGTCGGTAGAGCAGCGGATCTGCCGCCCGTCATTGAGCAACACAGCCCGTTTCGGCAGACACCTGACGTTGGTCAGCAGGAGGCGCCGCGCATTGAGCGGACGGTGCAGGTGCAGGTACACGGTATCGCCACGCCGCGTGACCGGAACAGCGGGTTCGGTGGTGATGTCGTCGGCTGCCTCCACCTCGGTAAACGCTTCTCGAATGGTGTCGTACCACTTGCCGACGACGCTCAAGATGCGGGCGGCCTGTGCATCGATGGCGCCGTCCGGTCTGGGGCCGACGTTCAGCAGATAGTTGCCGCCACGGGCCAGTACGCGGTCGATCTCGCCTAACAGATACCGGTCACTGAAGTAGTCTTCGTCTTCGCGCCACCCCCAGCTCTCGACACCCACCGACTGACACGCTTCGACCGCTCCGGTGAAACGGGTCTGGGCACCCAGGTCAGGGTCGAAGTCGCGCTCCGGCGTGCTGAAGTCGCCATCGTCCGAGAAGCCCCGGTTGTTGATCAGGATACCCGGCTGCAGTTCGCGGATCAGCGGATTGAGATGCGGCGCGGGCAGAGCTATCTCGGGGCCGCTGTCCCACCAGAACATAGCCAGCTTACCGTAGCCGGTGCACAGTTCCCGAACCTGCTGCTCCATGTACCCGACGAAGCGTTCCCAGTCGGGCGTGTCCCCCGGTTCGGGACCAGCCAGCTCGTGCCCCTGGCCCCGATTGGGGTAAAACGGACAATGGAGATCGATGGCGGAGAAGTAGAGCCCCAGCGGCATATGCCGGCGATGGCAGGCGGTCGCCAGCTGGGCAAGAACATCCCTGGCACAGGGGGTTCGCGTGACCCGGAAATCCGTGGTCTGGGTGTCCCACAGACAGAACCCGTCGAGGTGTTTGGTGGTGAACACCAGGTAGCTCATGCCCGCTGCCTCGGCCACGTCGATCCAGGCGTCAGGGTCAAAGGCAGACGGGCTGAATTGCTCAGCCAACCGGGCGTACTCGACACGCGGCACCCTCAGCCGCAACTGGTGCTGCTCCTGCCAACCGGGAATCGCGTAAATCCCCCAATGGATGAACAGGCCCAGACGGCGGGCGAACAACTCCCTTGCTTCACCCATGGCCGCACACCTTTCCCGTAGCCATCGCCCTTCTGGCCCGCCCGACGCACAGATCCAGGAAATGCTGGACGAACGTCAGGTCGCGGATCAGGCTGGGCTGCCGCGGATCGCGTTGGGCGCCGGTCGCGATCGGGTCGGACGGGGCCCAGGTTGAGCCAGCGATCGCACCCAGGTTCAGAGGGTCGTTGCCAGGGCCTTCGAGCGCAAGGCGCCCGCGACGGTTGATCCGCGACCGCGCGGCGGCGCCGCCGTCGGACCGACGGCACCGGGTGTTCTCAGGCGCCCGGCAGGACCCAAGCACAGGGCGCTCCAAGCAGGCCGGCAAGACAGGCCGGCAAAGGTCCGAGGCAACCGGCGACGCAGCGGTCAGCACCGGGTCATCGGCCGCACCCCCTGGGTGGTCCCGACTTGGGCGCCGCGAGCCGCGGGCTGGGAAGGCCGAAGTACACCAGGCGCCCTCCGGACCAGCGACCGCATCACGCCTTCTTGCCTGGCACCGGCCCCTTCAACGGCCGGAGATGGTCACCCCGCCACCGAGGACCCAGGAGAGCCTTGACGAGCCAAAATCGATCTGCCGACCAGAGACAGCCCGAACCCCGGCCAAGAACTGGCCCACGTTGCCCGAGACCATGGTTTCGCTGATCGGACGCGCGATTGCGCCGTTCTCGATCAGGTACGAATTCTTTGCCACGCCCGTGAAGTCGCCGTTCTCGCTCGGTTGCCCCCCCGAGAAACGGCACAGCAGCAGCCCCCGTTCCACGGCACCGACCATGGCCGTCACCTCGGCATCGCCCGGCTTCATGGTCCAGTTCCCGCCGGTACTGGGCGATCTCGACCGACCCGTCTTGTTGGCTGCGTACAGGTCGAGGCAGAAGCCCCTGAACACGCCGGCGTCAATGGGCGACCAGTCGCGCGCTTCGAAGCCGTCGCTGGTCCAGTAGTGACCGGAGTCGACACTCCTGGGCGACGAAGATAGCGTCAGGAGCGGCGAGGCCACGACCGTGCCGACCGCGTCTTTCCAGGGCGTAGTGCCCTTGATCAGGGGGTACCCTCCCCAGTACGCGCCATCCAAGGCATCGATGAAATCGCCCATGCAATGGGGGGTGACGATGATGTCACCGGTGAACTTGCCCTCCACCGGACGAAGATCGAGTTGCTCGGTCGACTGCCGCATCAACTCGTCGATGCCGCCCCAGGCCGAGAGTTCCTCGCCGAGGTCCAACCTCGCGGCGCCTGAGTAGTTGAAGGAAGAGGTTCTCTCCCTCTCCTTGGTGGTGAACATGGCGGTGAACCCGTACACGCCGGTTCGCCCATCTAGGCGGACCCCGTTCGAGTTGCCGAAGTACGCCACCCGCTGCTCAAAATCCAGGACGCACTGCTCGAGCTTGGTCTTCGGGTACGTATCCTCGGCCCAGGCCACGAACTGAGATAACCGGTCGTACATGGCATCGCGGTCAGGGCCTGATGGGCCTGAGGCGAAAGATGCCGGGGCCCCGCCCGGGGCGATGGCGTTGGCCGTATCGGGAGGCGCCGAGCGTGCGGCACCGACGGCCTCGCCGGCCGCCTCCTCAAGGTCGGCGGCGCCCAGGCGGTCGGTGGTGGCCGTCCCCTTCGACCCCGCGACATAGGCCGTCAAGGTCAGCGTCCGTCCGGAGGTCATGCGGAAGAGACTCATCTTGCCCGCGTCGACATTGAGTTCGCTTTTCTCGCCAAAACTGAGCGCCGCCTTGGCCATGTCGGCACCGGCCGCCGCCGCGGCGCGGAGGACCTGATCGATCAAGCGCATGCCGTCCATGTCACCGCCCTCCCACATTGATCTTGCAGCGCACCGCAGGGCCACCCATGCCGACTGGAATAAGCTGCTTCTTGCCGCACATGCCGCCGCAGGTCCAGGTCATGTCGTCGGAGACCGCATCCACGGTCTTGAGCATGTCAAAAGCCACGCCGGCAACAGTGGTATCGAGGAGGGCCCGGCGGACCTTGCCCCGCTTGATTTCGTACCCCTCGACCACGCCGAACATGAATTCGCTCGTCGAGTCTGCCTGCCCATTGCTCGGTCGGACGAACCAGTACCCATCGTCTATCGAGGCAATCATGTCTGCGAGCCGGCTGGTACCTGGCATAATGGCGGTATTGCGCATCCGGATGAGCGGCTCGTCGGCGAACTCGTAGGCCCGGGCGTTGCCGGTGGGCGCCACGCCGAAACGCGCGGCGCTCTCGCGGTTGTGCATGTAGCTCCGCAGCACACCGCGATCGATCAGGACGGCGTCGCGGGACTCGACACCCTCGTCGTCCACCCAGGTGGGCACCGGGCAGGTCCGGCCGAGGGCGGTGTGAGCAAAATCGACGAGGGTGACCAGCTCGCTGGCGACTTTGCGACCCATGAAGTCAGCCGCCACCGAACCCCCGAGCACGAGGTCGGCTTCGACGGTATGGCCGATCGCCTCGTGGGCGAGGATCCCCGCCAGATCGGGTCCCAGGACCGCGTCCCTCAACCCGGCGTCGGCGTAGACGCCCTCGGCCTTGCGGGAGAGCCGCTCCAGGAAGCCATCGATATCGTCATATCGAGATTCGGGGTCGACGAAAAGGTCCTCGAACTGCCCCATGCCGCCGAAGATCTCGTAAAGCTCGACGGTGCCGCCAACGGGCGACGGCAGGGACCCCGCCACCATCAGGATCGTCCGCGGGATGAGCGAGTGCGCTATTGACCCCTCCGAGGTGAGAAGCACCTTCTCCATGTCCAGGCCGGCGAGCACCACCGTGCGCGTGAGCAGGTCAGACCGGCGCGACGCAAGTCGGGCGTCGATGGCGCGCGTGAAGTCCACCAGGTCCTTCTGGCTCTGCCTGGGCTTCCGAGTGGACAGGTCGTGGCACGCCGAGGCGCGCGCCGCCGGCAGGCGACCGGTGTCACGCCGTTCCCTGCCGGCCAGGAACCTGGCATTGAGAGTGGCGGATTCGACCGCCCTGGCGATCGACGCGTCATCGCGGTCGGGCAAGGAGGAGAACCCCCAGACTCCCTCGCGGTACACGCGGGCGGAGACGCCGCCCTTCGAGCTCGTGCCGTTGCCCTGCACGTCCCCGTTCAGCAGCGAGACGCGACGGTTCCGGTTCTCCTGCACGCGCAGTTCAGTCTGCTCGGAAAACAGGCCCGCGTGTCGTTCTATGCCCTCGTAGAGCATGGTTCCTCCCTCTCGCCGGCAGATCCGGGCGACACGATGATGTGTTCCGCGCCGGCACTGGCACGCCATGGCCCGCCTGCAGCCTCCCAGGCTCGGGAGGCCGGTCGGTCAGGCACGGCCAGGCAGTTTTGCCGGCATGCGCGGCGCGCCGTTGATTTTCGGACAGGGGAGCGGTCGCATCAAGTGGCACCGCCGCCGTGGGGGCCCGTCCGGCCGCAGCGGGTGCCCCAACCGGCTGAACGGCGCGCCAGACGGCTTCCCTGCGGGTCCACGCCCCACTGACGCGGAGGCCTGCGCCATGGTCACGCACTACGAGGACCTCACCTTCCGAGCCCGTCAGGCGCTGCACTACCTGGACCACAACCCGGACGAGCGGGAAGGCTGGATGCCGTATTTCGGCGGCTGCATCGTCGGCGGCCCGCCTTCCTATGGCCACAGTGAGTGGGATGCATGCGACGTCGGTTGGCGCATGGTGGAAGCCTATCTGGCCGTTCGTCAGGTCCTGGGCGAGCGTCAACCCGGCGAGGCCGAGCGCCGACTGCGCCGTTTCGTCATGGGCACACTGCGCCCCGATGGCCTGTCCTATCGGCCTGAACGCCCCTGGTCGCGCCCCCACGCGTGGATGTGGGACCACGGCCGCGCCCTGATCGCGCTGGCCACCTGGATGCGCCTGGAACCCGACGACGAGGTGGCGGCGACCGCCCGGGCCATGGTGCAGGGACTGAGCCGCATCGCCCGGTGGGAGGGCGATGGCCAACGCGCGTTCTTCCCCGCGGAGAACTGGACCGGTGCGGAATGGGGTGACACGGTGTATGGTCACCCGCCCACGGGACTGGCGATCGAGGGCATGGTGGACCTTGCCAGGCTGCTGGGCGATGGGCGTCTGCTGGCAGCCGCGGCGCCTTTCGTGGGTTGGGTTCGCCAGGCCGAGCCGCCGTTCTTCGCCCCGGACGGCAGCGTCGTCCGCAAAGGAGGCGGCCCGCTCCCATACGTGTTCACCCATCTCCACGCCCGAATCTCGATCGTCAACGGCCTGCTCAAGTACGCTCTCGCCACCGACGATCCAGCGCTGTTCGCCTGGGCTCGCGCGGCATATCAGCACATCCGCGACACCCTGTGCAGCTCATTCGGCTTCGTGCCCGAGAGTCTAGAGAGCGGCCCGGATCTAGGGCCCAAGGGCCGCTGCGAGTGCTGTGCCGTCAGTGACATGATGCAGACCGCTGCCATCCTGGCCGACCACGGCGCCGCAGCCGAGCGTGACACCGTTCTGCGCTACGGCGTCAACCAAGTGTTCGCGCATCAGATCCTCGACTTCGCCGGCCTGCGCCATCTGATGGAACCCACGCCCGACCGGCCGGCGCAGCCGGGCGTCTCGTATCGCGGTGTGCCCGATCGCTTCCTCGGTTGCTTCACTGGGTGCACCCACGTCAACGACCTGGTGGTGGATGTCCGCAGGCCTTTCGACGGGCCCGCCCGTCTGGTAGACGCCAGCGGCTGCTGCAGCCAGTCAGGCGCCAAAGCCCTCTGGGTGCTCTGGCAACAGGCGGCACGACGCACCGCCACCACCGTGGCCATCGACCTGTGGGTCACCCTGGAGAACGAAGATGCCCGCGTCGTCTGCGATGAGCCGGCGGGTGGCCGGCTGCGGGTAACGCTGCGACGGCCCTGTGCAGACCTGACCATCCGTCTGCCCGCGTACCTGGAACCTAGCCAAGTCGTCGCTGACCCGGTGCCCCAGCGGCACGCGACGGCCGCAGCGCCGGGGTCACGTGCGCCCGGCCGGCCGACCCGCTCGGGCTCGGCCGGCTGGGAGGGGCCGTGGCCGGAGGCCGTTGTGCACTTCGGGCCACAGCGACCAGGGAACACGGTGACCCTTACCTACCCAATGCCCGAACGGCAGCGGCAGGAGCATATCTGCGGCGTCCTGTACCAGGTCCACTGGCGGGGCGAACGCGTCGTGCGGCTGGAGCCCGACGGCGAACACTGCAGCCATTATGGATGGCGCCGTGGGTAGACCGGCGCGCCTCGATCACGCCACCGCCCCTTCGGCGGCTGGCGCCCTGGGTGAACGCGGGCCGGCAGCCGGCCAGGAGGTGGCACGTCCAGCCGTCCAGGTTCACGCAGTCGGTGAAACCAGACCGAACCGTCGCCGTCACCGGGATCCCAGGGCGTCGGCTTGCCGCCCAGAGAGCGGTCCGGGAGGCCAACACAACACCCAACGGCGAAGGCAGGCCCATGCGCGCCCCGCTCCTCGCCGTACGCCACGCGGAGACTGCACCATGAACGAATGGCGTTCACGCATGACGGACATCCTCGATGGCCATGTCCACATGGGCCCAATCGAACAGGAGCGGGCCATGCTGGCGGCTGCCGACGCTTGCGGCATTGCCCGCACCGGCTTGGTGGCGATTCAGGACCCCTGGTCGGGCGAAGGCCTGCCCGAAGCCCTGTACATGAAGTGGCGCTATCCGGAGCGCTTCTACGTCTTCGCCGGCCTCAACCACGCCACACGGCTGTCCCAGGGCAAGGTCCGCACCGAGAGCCTGGCCGACCAGGCCCGGCGCTTCGCCGCCATCGGCTGCGATGGCATGAAAATGATCGAGGGCAAGCCTACCTCGCGCCAGCGCATGGATGTCCCGGTCACCGACCCTTACTTCGCCGACTACTGGGCCTGCGTCGAGGATCTCGGCCTCCCGATCGTGTGGCACGTGAACGACCCCGAGGAATTCTGGGACCCGGCCCTGACGCCGAAGTGGGCGGCCGACCGGAACTGGGGCTATGGCCCCGCAGATGTCCAGAAGGAGACGCTGTACGCCGAGGTGGACGAGGTCCTGGCGCGCCATCCGAACCTGAAGATCACCTTCGCTCATTTCTACTTCCTCTCCGCCGACCTGCCCCGAGCCGCGCGTTTCCTCGAGGCGCACCCCAACGTGCACCTTGACCTGGCGCCAGGCGTTGAGATGCTGTACAACATCTCGCGCCACCCTGATGCCGGCCGCGACTTCTTCCTCCGGCACAGGGACCGCATCACCCTGGGCACCGACCTGTTCAGTAGCCTCACGCCTGAACAAGCCGTCGCGCGGACGGGCATCACCTTCCGCTGGCTGGAGACCCAGGACGAGTTCCGCGTGCCGGGTTTTGCCGATTACCTCCTCGGTCCGCCCGAAGACGGCATCATCCGTGGCCTTTCCCTGCCTGACGAGGTGCTCAGCAGGATCTACGGCAAGACCCTCATGAGCCTGGCCGGAGCCACGCCCGCGCGGCTCGATGTTGCTGGCGCCGGGGCGCTGTGCGATGACATCGCTCGGATCGCCACCGAGCTCTCCGGAAAAGAGCAGGATACCCAGGCCGCCAAGGTCGCGCGGGCTTTCAAGTCGAGTTGAGTCGGCTAGCTTAGCAGTCGGGCGCGGCCACCCCCCCGCGCCCGACGCCCCACCGGTCGACCCAGGCCGCCAATAAGCCGCCGAGACAGCTGCCCCGTTCGGCGCCACTACCTCGCCTTGGTTTTCCCGCCCACGGCCCCGAACGCCCCGGGTGCCCACCTCCCCTCTCCGACCAAGCGCCGTTGGTCATCGGCCCGGCGCCACCCCGGCCCGAGTGCAACCAAACCGACGAGGTGCTGGTTCACGGTCGGCGCGTGCGCCCCGCTTCCCGCGCACCCGCACCGACCCGAGGCCGGTCCACGGCCGACGCGCTTGCGCCCGGCCTCAGTCCGGCCGTACCGGCTGGCGTCGGGCCATGGCCCACAGTCTACGCGCGGATGCCGGGATCCCCCGCCGATGGCGCCGGCACGCGTCGGTCGAGTGTCAGCCTGGATGCGTCCAGGCCGACAGTGTCCGCCGTCCTCTTTTTGTTTCGGTTACGTAATTTCCTCTTGCTTATTTTCTGTATCGCGCGTACTTTGTCGACGCCTTCGGTCCAGCACCGAGGCATAGTGATTCACTGACCAGGGAGCCAGACGGTGATCGACACAGGTCCTCCTATCGACAGCCGTGACCGTGACCAGCTGGTGTTCTTCCTGCCCAAGCTGGTGGTCAATGCCGGTGATCTGTCGCAGCGGGTTGCCGACGTCCATGTGTTTGCGCCGTTCAGGCTCAGCACCGCCAAGTACACGCTGCTCTCGATGCTCGCCTCGCGGCCCGAACCACCCACCATGACCGAGCTCCGGCACCGGATCATGAAGAGCTCGTCCAACCTCACGCAGCTGATCGACGGGTTGGAGGGCGGTGGGTTGGTGCGCCGCGTGTCAGATCCGCAGGACCGCCGCGCCTACCGGATCGAGATCACCGGAGAAGGCCGTCGGCTGCTGAAGAAGGTGGACGCTTTTCGCCAGGACCGCATGCGCGAATACCTGCGGGACTACTCCAGCGAGGAGCTGCGGACCATGGCGCGTCTGCTGCGCCGCTACATCGGCGACTGCGCCGTGCTTCTGGGCATGGACACGACCCCGCTGCCGGAGATCATCTGATGCGGCACACACCCGCAGGCACACGGGTCGCACTGGCGTTGCTGTTGGTGCTGGGACCGGCCGATGTCAGCCGGGGGCAGGGGCTCTCGCTGAACGACGCCGTCGAACTCGCGCTGGCGCGTCACGAGAAGATCGCCGCGGCCGCGGAACGGCTGGCGCAACGCCAGAGCGAGCATGCGGTGACCCGGGGCAATTTCCTCCCCGCTGTGCGGTTGGAGGCAAGTTACACCCATCTGGACGATCAACTCGACATCGACCTTGACCCGATCCGCCAGGTGATAATCCAACTGCAGGCGGCGGATCAGACCGAACTGGCCAATCTCCAGGGGCTGCTGCAGGGGCGGGCCGCGCTGACGCCCGAGCAACGCGCCGCGGTGATGGCGCAGTCGACGGCGGCTTTGGATGGCAAGCTGCCGGCTTTCCGCCAAACGCTCAAGGACCAGGGGTACCGCACGGCTTCGCTGGTCGCGGTCCAGCCGTTGTTCATGGGGGGTCGACTGGTCGCGGCCGAACGGGCCGCCGGAGCCGAGGAGCGCGCCGCTGCCGCGGAGTTGCGCCGGACCCGCACTCAGGTCCAATGGGAGACGGTCAACCAGTACCTGGTCGTCGCCCTGCTCACGCAGTCGGCGGCCACGCGCGCGGACGTGGTGGCCGGCATGCGCCGTCACGAGAGCGACGCGGCGAAGCTGCTTGCCGAGGGTCTGATCGCCAAAGCCCATCTCCTGCGAGCACGGGTCGCCGTAGCCGACGCCGAGCGCAACCTGTTCGACGACCGCAGCAGACTCGACCTGGCGCGGGTCGCGCTGCGCCAGACCCTCGGCCTGGCGCCCGAAGCAGACATCGTGCTGCTGGACTCGCTGTCCTACCAGCCCTTCGCTGACTCACTCTCCGTCTGCCTGGCCGAGGCCGGCGCATCACAGCCAATGCTGGAGACGATCCGTCAGAAGAGAGCCGTGGCAGCGCAGAAGGCGGTGGCCGAACGCGCCGACTTCCTGCCCCGCGTGGCCGGCGTGGCGAAATACGAGCTCTGTCCTGAAGACCTGTCGGCTCTGGAACCGCGCTGGATGGTGGGTGTGCAACTCTCCCTCCCCCTTGTTGAGGGCGGCAGGCGGCATTTCCGCCTGCAAGCGGCGCAGCACCTTGAGGCGGAAGCCGGCCATGTCGAGGCCGTGGCCCAGGATGCGGTGGCGCTGTGGGTGGAGCAGAGCTACCGCGCGGCGCGGAATGCCGAGGATCGGTGGGTGACCCTCGGGCCGAATGTCGACCTCGCCGCCGAGAACGTGCGGCAGAACGAGCGACGGTTCCAGACCGGTCTCGGCACCTCGCTGGAACTCGTTGACGCTGAGTTGATGCTTGAGAAGAGCCGCATCGAAAGGCTCGCCTCGCTCCACGACTACTACCGAGCCCTTAACGACCTTTCCCTGGCCTGCGGTACGCCAGACCGCGTCTGTGCGGTGTTCCAGCCAAAGGAGCAGTAGACGATGCAACGGCATTCGGTTCACCTGCTGTGGGTGCCCGCTGCGCTGGCGGCGGCCGCCATGGTGGTGCTCGTGACCCGGTCCGTATCGCCCCAACGGCCCGTGGTGGTGGGCATGGTCGAGGGGGCCCAGATCGAGGTGGCAGCCAAGATCCCCGGGCGGCTGGACAGCGTCTTCGTGCGCGAGGGCGACCGCGTGGTCAAGGGTCAGGTGCTGGCCACGCTCGAAAGCCGCGAGGTCAATGCCAAGGTCGAGCAGGCGCGTGGGGCGATGGCCGCAGCCGCCGCCAGGCGCGACATGGCCCGTCACGGGGCCCGTAAAGAAGAGCGGGAGGCCGTGGAGAAGCTCTACAACCAGGCCTGCCACCAATACGAACTGGCGGAGAAGACCTACCGCCGCATCCAGGCCGTTTTCGCGGACAGCGTGGTGTCCGCGCAAGAGCGGGACCAGATGGAGTTCAAGTTCCGCGTCGCGACCGAGGAACGGGACGCCGCCCACGCCAGGTACCAGATGGTACTGAGCGGCGCGCGCGACGAGGAGATCCAGGCCGCCGAGGGCCTTTGCCACCAGGCAAGAAGCGCGTGGGAGGAAGCAGGGGTCTATCAGCAGGAAACCCGCATGACCAGCCGCGCTGATGGCGAGATCACCAAGCGCGCCGCTGATCCCGGCGAGATCGTGACCGCCGGCTACCCGGTCTTCACGGTGTTTGACCCCACGGATGTCTGGGTGGTGCTGCAGCTTCGCGAGGACCAGATGGTTGGTGTGCAGGTGGGATCTGGATTCCTCGGCACGCTGCCGGCGCTGGGCAGAACACTGCGGCTGACGGTGGACACCGTGGCGCCGATGGCCGACTTCGCCACTTGGCGAGCCACCAACCAGAAGGGCGACTTCGACCTGAAGACGTTCGAGGTCAAGCTGCGCCCCATCGACGTTGTCGAAGGCTTGCGGCCGGGCATGAGCGTGCAGGTTGCGCTGTGAAATCCGCTGCCGCCGTGCTGGGCATCGCTCGGCGCGAATTCGGCCGCATTGCAGCACGCCCGGTACTGCTGGGTCTGCTGGTGGCAGGGCCGCTCCTGCTGTTCGCTCTGATCGGATCCGTCTACTCGCGCCGCGTGGTGACGGACATCCCCGTCGCCGTCTGCGACCTCGACCGCACGGCCCTATCGCGATCGCTTGAGAGGATGGTGGAGTCCACCCGTTCACTCAAGGTGGTGGCGACGGTGGCGTCGGTGGAGGAAATGGAGTCCGCCATGCGGGCCGGGCGAACCGAAGGAGGGTTCCTCTTCCCGCGCGGCATGGAGGCCGACCTCAAGGCGGGACAGGCGACGCACCTGGTGGTGTACAAGAACACGCAGAACCTGATCATCGGCAATCTCATCTACCGTGATGCCGCCGCGATAGCCCGGACCGTCTCGGGCGGCGCCCTGCTGAGGCGCTTGCGCCTGGCGGGGTTTGGTGAAGACCAGGCGATGGGAGCCGCCAACCCGATCCGGCTGGATGTCTATTCGGTGGTCAACCCCGGCTACAACTATGCGAACTTCCTCGTCTCCTCCCTGCTGCCGGTCATGCTGCAGATGATGTTGATGCTGGCGGCAGTGCTGGCCCTGAACAGCGAGGGCGCTGAGGGCACGCTGGCGGCAGCGCTTGGGCAGGCCGGAGGGGAGCCGTGGGTGCTGCTGGCGGGCAAGGCGCTGCCCTACGCGGCGCTGGGGATGGCGCAGATGTTGGCGCTACTGGGCCTGGTCTTCCCGCTCCTGGCGATCCCGGTAGACGGGGACCCCGGTGTCGTCTTCGGTCTGTCGGCGTTGCTGGTTGCCGCGTCCGTCTCGCCCGCCTTGATGATCTCGTCGCTGGTCAGCGAGGCGCAACTGGCGACAGAGCTGACGGTCTTCGCCACCACACCGGCTTTCCTGCTGAGCGGCCACACCTTTCCTCTGCGCGCCATGCCAGCGGCTTACCAGGCAGTCGCCCAGCTGGCGCCGTCCACCCATTTCCTGAACGGCTTCGTCAAAGCCCAGCAACCGGGCAGTACATTCGCCCATGTCATCGGTGAGGCGTTGGCGCTCGCGCTCTTTGCCGTCCTGCCGCTGCTGATCTGCCGTTGGCGGCTGCCGCGGCTCCTTCGCGCTCCGACCGCCACCGCGGTGGCAGGAGCGCGCCCATGAGGCGGTTCCTGACGGTGCTGTTGCGGGAAGCCGCCTTTGTCGCCGCTGACCGCAATCTGGTGATGGTGCTGCTGGTGGGCGTATCGCTCTACCCGCTGCTCTA
>CAITNQ010000501.1 GCA_903893785.1 uncultured Gemmatimonadota bacterium | reverse complement strand
TCCAGCGCTGAATGCGGCGCCTTGACCGCCGACCTGAACGGCGACGGCGCGGTGGACCTTCAGGACTTCTTCATTCTGGCCGACCAGTTTGGGGGCAGATGCGAGAGGCCAACCGCCGGGCAGACCCTCCGTGTTGAGCTGCCTGGGGCCATCGGCATGGACTTCGTCTGGGTGACCCCCGGGACGTTCACTATGGGCGGCCAGTTAGGGCTGCCGCCCCATCCCGTACGGCTGTCGCGGGGTTACTACATGGCCACGACCGAGGTGACGCAGGCGCAGTGGCAGGCCGTGATGGGCACCTCCCCATGGGCGGGGAAGCCGTACGCTCAAGTCGGGCCCAACCTGCCGGCAGTCTACATTTCGTCATACGATGTGCAGGCGTTGGCCAACACGCTGAACCGGGCGGCCGGTGACTCGCTCTATCGGCTGCCGACAGAGGCTGAGTGGGAATGCGCGTGCCGAGCCGGGACCACGAGCGTATGGTCGTTCGGCGACGACGAGGGGCCCCTCGGGCAGTACGCCTGGTACTCAGGCAATGCCGCAGTGTACCAGCCGGTTGCCACCAGGCTGCCGAACCCGTGGGGGCTCTACGACATGCATGGCAACGCTTGGGAGTGGTGTTCCGACTTCTACACGGCTTACCCGTCGCTCGGTGACACCGTTGTGGTCGACCCGAACGAGCCGTTAGGCCCCACCTTCGAGAGGGTGACCCGAGGGGGAATGGGCCCCGCCCAGTCAACTGGGTCTGCGTACCGCCTGAGCTACAACGCGTCAGGGCGCTCTTGGTCCTGTGGGGCCCGACTGGTCAGAGTCAGGTAGGGTCGGCGCCGGAGGCCGCGCCGGGCGTCGGCGCCCCCGTACTCAGCGGCATGCCGATACCAAGCGAGCTCCTGTTCCAGGTCTCGGGGGCGCCCTTCCCGGTCTCAGACACCATGCCAACCCAGCACTGGGCTTTGGTGTGCCCTCCCCTCGCGAGCGGCAACAGCGTCCGCCACGCAAGCGCGTAGTAACCCCGTTCGCCTGCCGACTCCCCCTCGGCAAGTAGAACCTCCATTTCCATTGGACCACCGACTGCCTGCGGGGTTACCCAGCGCGGCGACCCGCCCCGCAAGGGCAGGACTGGCTTCGCTACGGTCCCGTGGTTGGCGCGTGCTTGGTCCCTGCAGCGAACGCCTTCCACGCCTTCCGAAAAACGTCGTCCAGTTGGCCCTTGAACATCTCGACCAGATCCTGCAGCTCGCCGTAACTCACGCATTCATACCCCAACACCGTTTGCTCATCACCGCGTGAGTCGCGGATGCCGCCAGAGTCGGTAACCCAGACGTGGGTACGGACCAGGCAGTCAAGAGGCGGGTCGATGCGGATGAGTTCCAGTCCGCCCTGCGCCTCGATCTCCCCGCGCATGGGGCCGTTCCTGAGCGACGACAGGACGAGCCTGCTATCGCCCGGGATGGGCTTGTTGGTCCAGCCCCTGACCTGGCGGCCACGGGTGTCGAACAGCCCGAGCTGCAGTTCGGCGTCCTCGGGTTCCTCGGCGCGCGGTTCGTCTACCTGTTCGATGACCTGGAACGGCACGACGACGCTGCGGACCTTGTTGGCCTTCCCGTTCCAGACCAACTCGACCTCGCGTTTGTCCTCAAGCAGCAGGAAAGGGAACCTGTCCGGCAGGGGTTTGTCGGCTTCGACGTAACGGACGATCACTTGTTGCTCCTGCTCGGTCAAACGGGGCATAGGTACCTCTCTCACTTACGCTCCCCATAGGGGTTATGTCTTGGCCAACATACCAAAAAACATGAGCCGCGGCGAGGTTCGGCGCATCGCGGACGCCGTGCTGGAGGGCGTCGCGAAATGTCATGCTGGCCGCACCCCAGCACCTGGCCGGTACTGGCCTCCAGACAGTGGCGAGGGCACTGCTGAAGACCAGCCGGGGGGGGCGCGTTCGGTGCAACGAAGGGTGTGGGGTTGGGCAACTGCGCATTCCTGCGATGCCCGAGTGGAGACAGGCGAACTCGGTCGGCTGCGGACGCGCGGGAATGAGGCGGTGTGCTGCGGGCGCGGAGCCACTGCGGAGTGGAGCAGCCCCCCGCCGAACGCAGCGCTGGAGCAGGCCCTGGTGGGAGGGGGGTCCGGACCAGGGAGGGCGAGGGGGTTCGCTTTCGCTCATAGAAGGCCCGTACGCTGCGCGTGGGATGGAGGCACAGCGAACAGGACAGAAGCGGGGCACGCTGAGGCGAGCCGCCTGACCCTACGCGCGATCATCGTGAGCGAAGTGGTAGCAGGCGAGGTATTAACCGACCTCAGGCTGCAGGCGCTCGTTGAACGAGCGCTCGCTTTCCCATTGTTGCCGGGGCTGGACAGTGCCCCGCGCGAGCAACTCCGACTGCATGGCCTGCCAGACGCGACACTGGGCACGCTCCGACAGCTCCTGGAAACGGACAGTGATTCCGGACATATGGACGAAGGAGGACGACTTGGCCAACGTGAGCCGACCTGCTAACCGGCCAAGGGCAAAACAGGCGCGGCCCCGGCCGGTCAAAGCGGAATCCGGCCCGGGTCTACCTTGGGGGGGCGGGGTGCCTGCTACAGTGGGAGAGGTGAGGATGGCGACCGTGAGGGTGGCGGTTCAGGCGCAGATCCGGGCCCTGAACATCAGAACAAGGGCTTCCCGCTGACGAAGTCGACGTCCTGGCGACCCGACAGAGTGGTGCCTCGCGATTCCAGGCGCAGGGGAAAGACCTGCGTGGGGCTGGGAATGCCGCCATAGACCCCGATGACGTCACGGACCCTGTCACGCTCGTCGCTGGCCGGCAGCCAAAGCGGCATCCCGCCTTCCCGGACCCACTTCTCCTCCGTCGGCACCCATTGGTTCTGCTCAATCGGTCTGTCGTGCACGGTCACGCCATTGGCGATAAGCTGGATGCGCTTGACTACTCCCACCAGGTTCGCCGACAGGTACACCCGTACCAGGCTATTGTGCAGGGTCCTGACAGTGGACCAACGTGGCCTCTCGTCGTAGAACGGCAACTCGAGTTCGGACACCGTGGGCCGCCCATCCACGTATGTGAGATCCAGGGTGTCGTTCCCGTCTAGCGTCCGGCGGATGCGATAGGTAGGCCTTGATGACTGGTCATCGACTGCGACGTAACGGAGGAGCCCAAACTCGTCCCCGGACCTCTGGAACCAGAGCTTGCGCACGTCGTAGAACCCGTAGGCGATCCGGAACGGGCACAGAGCAGCGAACGCTCGCCGTTCATCCAGAACCAGTCGAAGCTGCATCGAGACTATGGGCTCATCGAGGGACGCAAGATACTGGGCCACCCGTAGCTGGACGACTTGCAGCTGACGGACGACGTCCGCCTGCGCCGTAACGTGCCCTAGCTGTGCCTGAAGGCTCTGCACCTCGGCCTGTGCCTGCTCCTGGGCGTCGCGGCCCTGCTTCCACTGGAGAATGGCGATCGCGAGGCTCGCGAGGAGCACGCCCCGGCGAACCCATTCGATCCGCCTGCGCGGTGCGCTGGCCCCGGCCTTGCCCGTGAGTTCATGTCCAGCAAGGAAGTAGAGCATGAAAGGGAGGGCCACTTGGCCGAAGAGCAGGGCTGATTCGGCGAAACCCACGAGCACCTCCAGAAGACGGAGAACCGGGGCAGCCACGGCAGGTGACAGCTCCCACCTGCCGCGGCAGCTATTCGAGCCTCGTGCCCACGCAGCGCCCAGATCCCGGCTCGTGCGGAGGGGCGCCCTTGGATGACCTCATGGCCCAGCCGGCTTCACCGCGCCCTCTTGCGGGTGGCGGTGACCTTGGCGCCCCGTTCCTTGGCCCGGCGTTGGAGCTCGGATTGTTCGGCGTCCGATAGGAGCCGGAACCGCAAGACGTTGTCGGTTCCGCGCGCCTTGGGCGAGCGACTCGATCAGATGAATACCTTGTTGGGGAACGAGTTATGTGGCACGGTGCGGGTGAGCGCCCCGTTGCTCCCTGAGACGTGACAGCTACCGCCTGGCGGGACTTCGACGCGGACCGACTGCTGCCCGGCCCCACCGAAATCGAGCACGATGGCCAACTCGTCCTTGTTCAGGCAGCACACCGTGAAACACCCGCAGACTAGGCTCACGTAGGTATGATCCCCCGAGCCAAGGGCATCCCCAAGTTCGCGCAGTTCTGCGGGCGGGAACACGAAGGTCCATGGCGATTCGGTGTTGGTGCGGTACTTGACGAAGAGCTGGCGATCAGTGTTGACCAAGTAGTGACCGTACGCGTCGCTGGCTCGGTTCAGCGCCTTGAACGAGCGATGCTTGACGATCTGCGTCAGTGCTGCGCCGTGGAACCGCTCCTGCTCCAGGATCTTCATATGTACCTCGTCTGCGTTGGGCTGACAGGAACCCCCGTCCGCCGGTGGGGTGACCTCAGTGTTTCCGACTGCGGGCTGCCGTGATCCTGGCCCCTCGCGCCTGGGACCGGCGTTCTAATTCAGCGTGCTCAGTCTCCGACAGGGAACGGAACCGCAGGACATTGTCGGCTCCGCGTGCCTCGGCAATGTGGAGCTCCCCCCAGGCTGCTCGGCCGCGGTACCGAGGGCCTTCCGGCCCTGAAGGACGTCTTGCCTGGGGGCCGAATCTCAGTAGGTTGCCGCCTGCCTCGTTTGCCTGCTGCATCAGGGCTTCATACTCGTCGGTAATGTCCTGAGGGACGATCTGCAGTAGCGAAGGTCCCCTTGGGACGATCTCCAAGACAAGCAGACAAGGAGGCCTTTCGGAGGAGTGGGATGGTGCAGTGGAAATTTAGGAGAAAGGGAGCCGATCGACAGTACGGACCGGGCAGGGGGCGCCTGGATGGCTGGACTTGCTCACCAGCAAGTCAAGAGCGGGCATGCAGCACCTCCATTGGTGTTTGGGGCCCGGTCCGGGGGGCCGCCCTGGGGAACGCATCGCTGCCCGTGAGCCAAGAAGCTCGGGCCACGCCAGCGCGAGGGCGATGTCGAGCGCGCGATGAAGGGCTCCGAGTCACTGGACCTTAGAGGACCGTGACGATCAAGGAGTCCGGCTTGACGTCCTTGCCGTCCGAGTCCGTCACGCGGACCCCGTAGTCCCCGGTTACGCCGTGCGCCCAACTCGCTTCCGCCGTCGTTGACGTGGCATAGCTGAACCCACCAGCGCGACAGAGCCAGGAATGCGGCAGGCTGTCGCCATCGGCATCGGTGGCGATGCAGGCGAGTTGAGCCGACTCGAGCTGTGCGCCGTGGAACGGGTTCGGCGCGGCCGTCAGCTCGCGTATCACCGGCGCATGGTTGCCGCCGTTGCCTGCCGCCGGACTCGTGCCATCGCTGCACGACGCGGATGCGGCCGCCAGCGCAGCCGCGGCCAGGACCACCCATCGGGTTGCCATCCCGTCTCTCCTCGCGCTGCTGGGTGTCGATGCCGAGCGACGGAACGGCGGGTAGCACGACGCTCTCCTGGAGCGCGCGACGGCCATGGCCGGCACTTCGGGAGAACGCTGGCGTCGGGCCGCAGTGGCGTGCGGGCGTGCCCGTGGGGCGCCCCGCGTAACCGAGGTCGGCCAGTCGGGGGCAAGATCGTCGACCCTCCGAGGCGAAGCAACGAGTTGGCGCGGTGTGCCGCGACAGGGCGCCTGGCGGTGCGCGTGCCACACGCCGAGTGGGCCCGCCCCACAGCTGACAGCCGCACGGACACGGCGGTCGGCCGTCCCGCCGGACCCGGTGGGGGGATCGCCTACCGATGCGGTCTGGAACCGACACCGAGCCGACTACCGAACGCGTCCGGACACCGAGTCCGCCCTCGCCGCGAACGGAGCCGACGGCGGGTTGGCGACGCGCGCTCCGTGCCCCAAACCCTTAGGCGCCGGACGTCTTGGGCGATCCGCAGCTTTGCCCTGCGGCTGGCGGCCGGACCGGCCCCCAACGCCCCTTGTCCCAGCCACCCGGGCCGCATACCGTTACCCAGGACCAGCTGCGTTCACAGCACGGGACGCGCTGGCCTCCACGCGCGGACTCTATCGGCAGACTGGGTAACAGAGCCCGGCCACACCGGTATCTGGCCTCCGAATATCCCTTGACAGGATACTGGCAATGTGGTTAGTACAGCCAAGCGACGTGTTCGCGCGCCACCAGAGGCAGTTTGACAAGCGCCATCGGGAGGTGCTGGTAGCCCTCCTCGCCAACGTGCAGGCGTACCACGAAGCGCTCGATGCGAGGGTGGCCCCGATGAATCTCAAGGGCGGGTTCATACACCCAGAGGGGCACCGGGGCTTGGTTGCTGTGGACAACACCGGGGCGCCCGCCAGACAACGAGCGGCCCGGCTCTACATGTTTCCGGACGGCAGGACCCGCGTCCTGCATCCCCTCGCCATCGGCTTCAAAGACAGCCAAGAGAGCGATCTGAAGAGGTGCCGCAGGTTGGTGGACAGCATCGTGAAGGGGGCCAACAATGGGTAAACGGTATGGGTCAGTGCTCGGCATGGTGCAGGACACCGGCAGCGCGGGCCTAGCCGAGGACGTGTATGACGCGCTGCGCCACCGCGCGGTCGCACGGGCGCTGTTTGTCCTGCGGACGCGGGAGCAGGTCACCCAGACCGAGCTGGCCCGCAGGATGGGCCGCCGGCAAGGCCACGTCTCCAGGATGGAGCATGCGACGAATGACGAGATCCGGTTGGGGGACGTAGAGCAGTTCCTGGCGGGTTTGGGGTATTGCGTCGAGCTCAGAGCTGCCCGCCGAGACAGGGCGGTGGACCGCATCAAATGCAGCGTCTTGGAGGTCAAGGCAGAGCTCGACCACCTGGCGGAACTGGCGCGCAATGACGCCGCCATCCGGAACGGGGTCGCGAGGCTCCATTCCGAGTACATCGCCAACGTAGTCGGGCTGTTTGCGGACAGCGTGAAGCGCCTGATCACCTCGGAACCAGTCACCGCAGAGGACCATCAGCGGATCGTGTCCGGGGTGTTCGAGTGCACCCAGAAGCTGTTGGAGGACAGCGGCGCCCTGATCCCAGAAGGGGTAGGCGCCGGCCGCCAGGGGATTGCCGTCTCCACCCCTGGCGATCTATTCCGACCGGGAAGCGCCTCGGGGGCTACGTCCGCCAGGCAGGAGGACCCGACGGTTCCCGCGTAAGCGGCTGCCGTGCCGGTGGGTTGCGCCTACCCGGCAACCTTCGCCGCGAACTGAGCAACGATGGCTGCGGTGATATGCAGCGGGTTGCTGCGGTGGATTGCTTCGGCAACGATCACAGCCTCGGCCGCGGATAACCGGCCGGCCTGCACCAGCTCGACCATCAGTTCCAGACCCCACATCACCGGCACCCGGGAACGTGCGCACGCTCTCCGAAGTGCCCCATCGTTTGTGAGGCAAGTCCAGCCCTGCTCCTCGGCCACCGCCAGGCAGAGCCGGTCTTCCAGCGACAGGGAGCCGCGCTCCCCACCGGCGGCCATTACCTGCAGCAGGCTGGGCGAGTGCACCTGCATGCCCAGCTGGCGGCACTGCGCCTCGCTCAAGCCGTCTGTCTCGGCCACCACCGTCGACAGCACGCAGACCTGACCCAGGTGGCTGGCCGCCAGTCCGAGGACCGCGACGTCGGTCTTCACGTAGTCAATGAGCACATTGGCGTCGACCAACAGGACGCGTCCTGTCTCAGCGCTCACCCGGCCCACGATGCAGACAGCTCGCGCATCTCCTGCATCGAGTGTCCCAGTATCTCGGCGCCACGCCCCAAGCTTATCTGCCCCTGCTCGACAGCGCGCCGAACCAGGCGGGACAGGCGATCACCGGGGAAGTCGAAACGCGAGAGGCGCTCCGGCTCCTTCGCCGCTGCCGGTTCCTGAGCGCTGGCGCGGAAGGCGCCTTCGGGCAGTGCCTGCGGTTCGTCGGCGCGCCGCAACCGGCCCGGGTAGCGCGCCTGGTATTCCAGCTGGAAGCGCCGCCACACGTTGCCGGTACAGGCCTTCGTCTGGGCCAGGCGGTAGAGCACGGTCTGGTAGCTGACGCGAAAAATGCGCTTCACCTTCAGAACCCGTTCGATGAACGGCAGCCCGTAGGTCTCGTCCCACTCGCTCCAGAACACTCCATCGGGCATGAGGAAGGCGGAGGCGAACGCATCTGCGTGGTCTTCATGCTCGTCAAGCTCCTCAGTCTGGGCCACATGGTAGTCTGCCAGGTGCAGCACCAGGTGCCCCAGTTCGTGTGCCGCCGTGAAGATCCACCGCTCTACTGAGATGCGGTCCCAGGTGTTGACCACGATGGCCGGGCCGCCGTCGGATGGCGCTACCGATAGCCCGAAGAAGCCTTGCGAAGCCACCGGGAAGGCACCCACCTTGATGCCGTGCGCCTCCAGGAGCCCGCACAGGTCGCGGACAGCTTCACTCGCACCCAGCCCGAACGCCCTGCGCACCTGGTCCGCTGCCTGCGCTGCGGCATCGCAGGACGCGAGCCCCGATACCGACACATCGGGAAGTCGGTTGTCTGGTATGTCCCCGACTAGCTCCTCAAGGGCGTTGAAATCCGCGAGCCACCGGGCGGCGTGGGTGAGGATATGCTCACGGGCGCGCAGGCGGCTGTGGGAACGGAAGCGCACCGCAGTGAGCGCACGCGCGGGAGCAACGACTTCCGCGATAGGGGCTCCCAGCGCTGCCGCCAGCGCCTGCAGAGTGGCCACGCGAGGCTCTGCTCTCCCTGCCTCGATGTTGCAGTACGCTGCCCGCGAGATCCCTGCCCTCGCGGCCATGGTCGCCTGCGTGAGCGCACGCGCATGCCGCAGGCGCCGAAGGTTGACCCCGACGTAGCTCTCTTCCATGGCCATACTCCTCGATCACGGGCCCGGGACACCGATGGGGCAGCACCCCACTCGGTGGTCTCGCCGATGGGCGCTCGACGCAGGACCCCACCTAGGCGGGCCGCCTGACAGTGCGAAACTATCCTAATCATCACAGTTCGTCAATTGGGCCACAATTGGGGGCGGGCGGTCGAGTCCTCCATAGCCGCCGATGGGCGCGCCAACCGGCTTCCGGAACCGCTTGCCCCATCCGCGCGCTTCCGCTACCCTTGCGGGACGAACACGACCGTTACCAGGCAGACGCTGAGGTCTTATCGACAGACGAAGCCCCAGTGTCCATGGCCGCGATGGGACGGCCACTTGAGGCAGGCACACGACCGACTGCCCGGCGCGCGACGCAACGGGTTCGATTGGGGGGGCGACCACCGTGACACGAGAACTGAGCTGGCGTACGGCCATCGACCAAGTGTTGGCCTCATCGCCGACGCCTCTGCACTACAACGAAGTCAAGGAACGGATCGTCGCCGGGAAGTTGCGCAAGAGCCTCGGGGCCACGCCGGCGGCGACAGTCAACGCACTGATCTCGACGTCGATCAAACGCGATGGCTCAGACTCGCCCTACATTCGTGTCGCCAAAGGTACCTATGCGCTCAGGCCTGCCGATGGTGCCGTACCCATGCTGGCGGATCCGCTCACGCCGGGCGTAGCAGGATCCACGGAGGCCGAAGAGCAGTACGACATCGTCACGTCGTTCGGCATGTTCTGGCGGAGAAACGCGATCGAGTGGGTGGCCACGCCGCAGGTACTCGGCATGCAGCAGATCGGTGCCACAGCGGTTGACTTCTGCAAGCAGCTCGGCGTCTACCTCCTCTACGACGGGCGCGAGGTGATCTACGTGGGAAGAGCAACCGACAGGCCTCTCGGCAAGAGGCTATACGAACACACGGTCGACCGAATGTCCGCACGGTGGGACAGATTCTCGTGGTTCGGCTTGCTTCCCGTTTCCGGGAGCGGCGCACTGGGGCAATTGCCAGACAGGTTCGAGGGCCCCAAGGTGATTCCCGCGCTCGAGGCCATCTTGATCGAGGCCCTGGAGCCGCGCCAGAACCGCAAGCGAGGCGACGACCTTGCGGCAGTGGAGTTCATACAGCGCGTTGATCCGGAGATAGAGAAGAAGAGGGTGAAGGCAACACTGGATGCAGCGTTGAGCAAACTGTAGCACCGCGTCTGTCGACGGCCGTTGGGGGTCTCACGTTTTGGGCCCCTGCCCACGACCGGCTGCGTCCCCCGAACCGGACACGACGACGTCCGCGCCGGGGCTCCGTCCGCGAAGCAGGAGGACCCGGCCGTTCCCGCGTGAACCGCTGTGGTCCCACCGGTACGCCGGTGCAGCCGGTTCGTTCCATCGTGGCAGGCTACACCTGCCCGGCCACCCACCGGGTGAGCAGCTCGCGCACCACCTGGGTCGGGGTGTAGCCGACCTGAGTCGCCTTGGCGCGCACCGCCGCGAGCAACGCGGGTGGCAGGCGAACCGAGAACATCTGGGCGGCGCCGTCGAGCGCGCTGCCGTCGGGCGCGGCCGCGGCCGCCAACTCGCGTGAAGCCAGCGACCGCAGCGCCGCCACCTCGGCGGACGTGAACGCGCCGGGCGCTGGGTTGAAGCCGCCGTCCTGATCGGCGCCAGCAACGACGTGGGGCAGGCAGCGCGGTGGGGTTAGCTCGTGCACCCGCTCCCAGTTGACCTGCACGCCACCCCGCTCCCGCCGCGACCCGCTCAAGGCCCCCAGGCGCTTCCAGCGCGCGAAGCAGCTCCCGAGGGTCGACGCCTTCACCCCGAGCTCGTCAGCGATCTGAGGCATGGTTTCGCCGGCCTCGTAGTGGCGTAGGGCGTCGTGCTCCCACGGCTGCACTACCAGCTGGCCTGGTGCGGGCATGGTTCAGTCCTCCATGTCGTCGTCAGCGAAGGCGGCGCCGGCGGCTTCGGCCACGCAGCGGGTGGCGAAGGAAGCCACGGTCCCGCGGTTCATACTGGCCCCGGCCATGCGGGCCCCACCGAGGTTCGCGCCGTTCAGGTCGGCCCCGCGGCAGTCTGCGCCTGTTAGGTCGGCCCGGGCCAAGTTGGCGCCGGTGAGGTCGGCCTGGGCCAGGTTCGCGTGGGCGAGGTTGGCTTTCACCAGGTTGGCGCCGCTCAGGTCTGCGCCAACCAGGTGGGCATGGGACAGGTCCGTGGCGAGCATGTTGGCGCCGCCCAGGTCCGCGTGGCTCAGGTCCGCGTGGCTGAGGTCGAACCCCTGCAGGTTGGCCCCGCGCAAGTCAGCACGGCGGCCGGTGCCCGGGTTCGCACGCCAGAGCGCGTGGTCGGACAGGGTGGCCGCGATAGGTTGGTCCATGCACTGCCTGCCTTCCTCGGTGGCACCCCACGGCGAGACCCCAAGCGCCGCGATGCGCGGGTGGTCCCGGGTCCCTGGTGGCTGGTGCAGCAGTCGGCAGGGGACCCAAACTGGCCCGATGTCGGCCGCGTCTGTCAGACTTCGTTCCAAGTCTGACAAAAACAACCGTTACGCGGCCTGCCGCAAGATCGCCGCCACCCCCTCAGCGTGCCATCGCGCTCGGCCCTGCTTGGTCAGGACACCACGGGCTTCCAGGTCAGCCGCGATCGCGCGGAGGGTCCAGCCGTCAGCGCGCATCTGCCGTACCTGGGCGATCACCGCCTTCTCGGCCGCGTCGGCCACCAGCGTGCGCCCGTCCTCGGCAAGGCGGAAACCGAACGGGACGTACCCGCCCGTCTTCTGACCGCGTGCGCGCTTGGCCTTCAGGGCGCTGGATGTGCGGGCGCCGATGATCGCCCGCTCGTACTGAGCGAAGGCGTCAACCAGGGTCCGCATCAACACGGCCGCCGGGTCGTCGCTGTCAGTGCCTTCGCCGGCGGCCGACACGATCCGCGCCCGGCGCCGCTTGGCCTCTTTCTCGACCCACAGCGCCAGGAACGTGTCGCGGGCCAGCCGGTCTCGCTTGGCCACCACCAGGGTGTCCCCCGCTCGAAGGGCCTCCAGGCAGGACAGCAGACCCGGCCGTTTCGGGTCCCCCCCGGAGCAGCCTTCGTCCGAGTACACCGCGGTCGGCTCGCCTGCCGCTCTGCGGATGGCGGCCAGCTGAGCTTCGAGGCCGAGGCCTGACTGAGCTTGTTCGTCGGTGCTGACCCGCAGGTACGCCAACGTCGCCATGTGTGCCCCCGTTCGCTGTGTGGCTGCCGACCAGACAACCTACACGCAATGACCACAAATGTCAATCATACGTATTCCATGCTCATAATAAGCACGCAGCCGAAGCTCCGTGGTGCCACTGGACCGCTGCACCTCGGCGCATCAGCCAGTGGGGCTGGCGCCCAGCTCCCGCCCTACTCGCGCGAAGCAAACCCATTATCGCCGCCTTCGAGGACCGTCAAGGGGGTTACCACCACATCGACGGCCGCCGGGGCCTGGCCCCTGCCAGCCCGCGCCAGCTGGACACGTTGAAGCTCGTGCAGGGCCGCCATCAGTTGGTTGCTCAATGACGTCTCGTACCGGCTGAGGTTGGTGAACGCGTTCGACCTGACGCCGTCAACGATGAAAGCCTGACCGAAGCGCTCTGCGCCGAGGTCACCGACGTGCGATGCGAAAATGCCCGCCTCGACCCTCAACGCGCGTCGGAGCCGCCAGGCGCACCCGACCACCCGTTCTGCAAGGACCGCCTCCAAGGCCCCATCGGGAGCCAGGTCGTCAGTCAATTGAGCCACGAACGCGGTGAACTCGCCCTGGTCCTCACCGGGGAGCAGCACAGACCGACCCGCCAGACCGTGTCGCACGCCATTGTAGCGGACACGGGCCTTGCCCTCGGGCGTCCTGGGACCCGTCGAGTTCAGCGCCGCCCTGCGGTTGCGTTCCAGGCGTGCAGAGTCAACCACGGCACAAACCTCCCGCCAACCCCTCCAGGTTGGCCGCGCCCTCGGGGGCCAGCACCCAGCCGCGGTGAGCCCCGTAGGTCAGCAGACACGGCATCAGTTCCCGGTCCTTGCGGTTCGCGGCGCCCGGGCCATCGCAGGCAGTAACGGACCATCGTCGGCCCTGCGGAAAGCGCCTCCCCGTGTTCGAGCCTGGTCTGTTCATCAAACCACCTCCAGTCGTTACAGTGGTCGGTCGTGATCGCGCGCCCGTTCGGCATGCGGTACGAGCGGGCGCGCACGGATGCGCGTGGCCCGTCGGGCCAGAGCGCCAGGGGCGATCGCCGCGCGCGCCCCGAGGTGTCGGGTGCAGGCGGGCGGAGCCCGCGGCAGCCCCGGCCTCTGGCTCACGAACGCCAAGCGCCCGGAGTGCGGCGGCCTGAGCTCTGCATCCCGTCACGATAGGTGATGGTCCAGACGGTTGCCTGCAGGCGCTCCAGCAGGGGGGGGATGGCCCCGGCAGTCTCACCAGGGTGGCCGGACTCGACCTGTTCCTGGCCGCCGTTGACGCGGTAGACCAACCGGTCTGCCTTCTCGACCACCTCCACTTCCACCACCTGGTTCATCGCTTCACCTCCGTTTGGTGGCGGCCCGGGTAGGCCCGCCAGGTGCGTTCGGCGCCCCGCGGGTGCGTGGCGCACTGCCGATGAAGGGCGAGATCGAGATATCGAGCGCGCATGCTCGCGCGCGCGCGCGTGTAGGGCGTCCGCTGTGTCACTCAACGGTTCCGCGGCTTCTGGGCCAAGGCCGCATCGCCGGCGCGGGCTAAGGCGCCGAGGTAAGCCGCCAGCCGTTGGGGGTCGACGCCGCGTGCCACGGCGGCCAGCTGCGCGCCTGGGTCTGCGGGCAGGCCGGTCTGACAGCCCCTCCGTTTCGCCTCACGCCTGGCTGCCTCTCTGCGGGCCTGCCTGATCGCGTGGATCTGCTGGGGGGTGGTGGGGAGCGGGCGCAACGCAGCACAGACCATTCGGAACAGGCGGTCGGGCCACCCAAGCATGGCCGGCGCCTCGGCGCGCCACCGGGACAGGGTCGCCTTCGGCACGCCAGTACGCTTGGCCAACGCGTTAACCGACTCGCCAGCCATCAGGGCGACGGTGCAGCGTGCTCGTGTGTCCACCGAATGGCGCCTCATGGCTTCACCTCCAGACCGGTACGTTGCGGTGTGGCGCGCGGAGGACCGGCGAGCCCGCCAGTGTGATCCGCGGCAGGTTACGCGGGGTTTCGCGGTAATTCCGCGGTACACCGCGGTACCCGTACCGCGAAACCTATGGCAATGTAACTCATTCAATAACAATCGGTTACGGATACCATTGGTAGGTTTCGCGGTTTCGCGGGTCATTTGCTGTGATTCTGTACACGCACACCGCCACAGGCATAGCGGTCGTCCGCTCCACGCCCGCTCCAGCCGTGTCCGTTGGTTGTCCGTCGCCGTCGCCAACGTTACCAGTGATGACCGACGCGCAGTCCGACACTGTCTTACTACACAACGAGTTAGGGGAACAACCCGACCGATTGTGTCATACACCCGTCCAGTTGGCGAAACGGTTCGAGTCCTACCGCCGGAGCCAGATCAGCAGAAGCGCAATCCCTTGTCTGACAGGGGGTTGCGTTTTCTGTTTCGGTGCTGGCCGCGATCGCGTGCACGCTACGTGCGCAATCGGTCTCGGGCACCGGTCCGGGGCCT
>CAITNQ010000500.1 GCA_903893785.1 uncultured Gemmatimonadota bacterium | reverse complement strand
GGGCAGGCGCTGGCCATTGAGCGACGGCAACGCCTTGCCGCTTGAACCCCTCTTGCCCGTGGACCAGAGCGGTACTCTCCCCGTTGGCAGCGGCTGGCCGATCGACCGCGGGAGGGCCTCAGCGCTGGGCAGCGGCTGGCCGATCGACCGCGGGAGGGCCTCAGCGCTGGGCAGCGGCTGGACCGTAAGCATGTCGACGCTGGCGTGGTTGAGCGGGCCGATCCACAGGCGCAGTGGGGTACGGGTTCTGAGCACGCCGCTTGGTCGGCCAACCGCAGCACCGGGGCGCGAGGAGGTAGATGGCCTGTGAACATCATGGCGCAAGGAGGTTGGCCTGTGAGCGCAGCAACGCTGGGGCGTCAACGCGCAGCGACGTCGGCACATGAGGGCGCTGAGCGCCCGTCGCTCGACGACTTGGGGATCCTGTTCCTGTCGGGCGCCATCGACGAGGGTGCGGCGCGAAGCGTGTGCGAGCGCATTGTCGAGCTGAACGTGCAGGGCGAGGCCGAGTGCATCCAGCTGGTGATCAACTCCAGCGGCGGCGATTGGCACGCCGGCTTTGGGATCGTCGATCTGATGTCGTGGTCGAGACTTCCCGTGTACACGACCGGTGTGGGCCTGGTGGCGTCAATGGCGCTGGTGGTGTTCATGGCCGGCGCGGCCGGGCACCGGGTGCTGACGCCGCACACCTCCCTGCTGTCACACACCTTCCGGGCCCTGGTGGCGGGTACGCGCGCTGAGTTACTGGCCCGGCGCAAACTGGAAGACTGGATGCACCAACAGCTGGTGGCACACTACCAGCGGCACACAGCGCTGAAGACCGAGGCGGAGGTCGCAGCCAGGCTGCTGGGCGAGGGCGACCTGTGGCTCACACCTGGGGAGGCAGTCGCGCTCGGTGTAGCCGACCGCATCCATCCGCTGTGCCCTTCCCTTCCCCTGACCCAGGAGGTGGCATGACCGACGTGCTGGCACCGACAGCGGCACCTGCGGAGGTGGTCGCGCTCGGTGTAGCCGACCGCATCCATCCGCTGTGCCCTTCCCTTCCCCTGACCCAGGAGGTGGCATGACCGACGTGCTGACACCGACAGCGGCACCTGCCGAGGTGGTCGCGTTCGGCAGCAACGCCGAGTTCCTCGAGGCCAAGCTGGCGGAGTTCAGCTGCCTGATCGAGTCGACGGTGGCACGACGCGACGCCCGAACCAACCTTGCGGGCATGGCAACACCAGGTAGTGCGGCCGAAGGCGACAGGAATGGCGCGGTGATGGACACCCTTTGGCCCGCCACCGGTGGCGCAGCGCAGCCGACCAGAACGCCGCGGCAGGCACCGTCCATGTACGGCAAGGCGCGACCGACCGCCCGGAGAGGGGCTCGGCGCCTGGCCCAGGGCAGGAACTGGCTCAGCCAAGAGACCAGGCGCCGCACTTCATGGGCCGATCACGACACAGGAACTACCGCAGGCGCCTGCTCGATCGCGAGCGCCGCTGCTACCGGACTGGCGGCGGGCGCCGTTGCTACCCGACCGGCGGCGAACGCCGATGGCGAGGTGACGGAGGCCGCAGGCCGGCTGCGCCTGGCCGAGGTGGCGTACGAGAGCATCCGTGCCACCAACGACGCCCGGCTGGCCTGCTCGTCGCATGTGCCCCTACCTTTCGTCGACATGGCGGCGCGATGCGGCCTTGATCGCTTCGAGCAGGATGTGCTCTGGCTCCTCTTCTTCAAGACCGTGTCACCCGATTTCCGTCTGCAGTACGAGGCGGCGGAGTTCGGGCAGTTCGGCCGTGAGCTGTTGCCGGAGATCTACATCGGCAACCTGCTGCAACTGCTCCGACCCGGGTCGCTGACCGGCCAACTCGCGGCCTGCGCCCACTTCAGCCTGGAAGGGCCACTGCTGGTACATCACCTGGTCCGACTGGTTCGCGAGGTGCAGAACTCCATTCTGGAGGTGGAGCTGGAGCTCCCCCACCGGGTGGTGGCCTGGATCAGCGACGACCACCATGCGTACAGCGTTGACTGCCCTTTCGTGGTCGAACGACCGCAGGACCGGCTCGAGCAGGTGGTGCTGGCTTCCGAGCTGCTGCAACAGGCCCGGCAGTTCGTTGAGCAACCCGCCGGCGATCGCGAGCAGCGCGAGCTCCTGGGACTGAACGATGCGCTGACCTACGGCCGTAGCGTGACCATGCTGGAGTACGGCCCCCCAGGCACCGGCAAGACCATGCTGGCTCGGGCCCTGGCCCACCACGTGAACCGGCCACTGGTGCTGCTGACTAACAAGGGTACCTCGCCAAGGATGGACTGTGACGAGGTGGTCAGCAACCTGTTCCGCGAGGCCCGGCTGCAGCAGGGCATTGTCTTCATCGACGAGTGCGAGGAGATGTGTCGTGCCGAAAGCCCTTGGCTGCGCCCCCTGCTCACCGAGCTCGAGCGGACTGAGGCCATGGTAATCATGGCGACCAACCAACCGCGGGCGCTGGCCCCGGCCATTGATCGGCGGTGCACCGTGAAGCTCGCGTTCACCCCCCCGGATGCTGCCGCTCGTGAGCGGATCTGGCAGGTCCACCTGGCCGCTGCCCCATGCGGCGTTGATGTCGACCTGGCTCGGCTGAGTCGGGCTTACCCGCTGACCGGCGGCTACATCCGGAATGCCGCCCTGACCGCGCTCAATGCGGCCCTGGCTCGCGATGGACGTGCGCCGCGCCTGACCCAGGCCGACCTCGAGGAGTCGGCGCGCCTGCAGATGCACCAGGTGACAGGTGGCGTTCAGGACCGCGAGCTGGCACTGCCCCGCTTGACCGTGGCGGAGGCACTGCTGTCAGCGCCCGAGCAGGAGGCGCTGTCGCGCGTGGCTGACATGGCACGGCACGGACTGGCGGCCATGGGCAGCAGCGATGGCGGACCGTGGGTAACCCTCCCCCGCCGAGGACTGAAGGTACTCATCCATGGGAGTTCGTACGGTGCCGGCCTGCAGGCCGCGGAGGCGCTGGCCGGCGACCTGGGCGTGCTCATGACACGCCTGCCCCTTTCCTCGCTGCTCGGATCCGGCGCGACTGCTGACGGGCGCGGCGACACGGCCGTGGTGCCAGGCCATGAGGAGCTGTTCGCCGGCTTGGGCGGCGTCGACCACGTGGTGGTGATCACTGATCAGCCCGGCCTGCTGAGCAGCCTGGCCGAGGTCCCGCCGGACAGCATGATGCGCGGCCTGTTTGCCTCGTTGGCCGGGTATGCTGGGATCGCCGTCGTGGTCAGCGCTGGCTCGCGACTGGCCTTGCCCCGGTGGGCACGCGTGTTCGATGAGAGGATCCGGTTGCAGCCCGCGGACGGTACGGTACGGATGAACGCCTGGATGCGGTTGGCTGGCGATGCCCTGGGCCCATCACAGTCCAGAGAGCTGGCCATGACCTACGAGTTGGAGGTCGATGAGATTCAGGTGGCACTCCACCAGGCCCGGTTACGGGCCGGGATAGCCAACCGTGCAGGCGAGGCCCTCTTCGCGTTGGTGGATCAGGCTGCTGCCGCAATGAGTGGGCGCGGCGGAGCAGGACCGGTGCTGTTTGGGTAGACGAGTGGCGAGCCGTCGGACGGGGGGCTCCTGGCTCGGCCTGGGGGTAGGCGACGCCGGACGGGACGCGAACGGCACGTCGACCGCCCCCAGCGCTTGGGGGCAGACTGGGCGCGCGCCGGACAGAGGCCAAGGCCAGCCAAAGGCAGCGACAACACCACGTACGGAAGCGAGGCACAGGCGATGAGGGCGATGCAGGGGCGACCCAATCCTCGCGGGCCGGAGCCTGTCGGGCGCCAGATCGAGCCGGCCGGGCGCCAGATCGACCCGGCCTGGTGCCAGGCGACCAGCGCGACCGTGGGAGGTGGCGACCCGCCTGGTGTCCGCGCCGGCGAGACGCCCATGTCCGCGGTTGAGGGTCGCGGCCCGAAGAGGGCTGGGCGCGGATCCGCGCAGGACCAGGGCACCCAGGCTGCCGCCGGCGCTACGGTGGTGTATCTGGCCGCACCGAACCTGGGCGAGCGGTACTACGGACGCTTTGTGCCGCGGTTTGCCGACGAACTGGCCCGGCTCTACGTCAGGCTCGGTGAGGCCCTGCAGCCAGATGACCGGATGGTGGTGCTGGCACCCTACGCCCGGCTGGCACGGCTGGCGCGGCTCGTGCCACCGACGCACCTGCGCGAGTGGACGATGGCTGACGTCTGGGTGCGTGACGTGGCGCCGGTCCGTACCCCCCTCGGCTGGGTGAAGAGCCGGTATCGACCGAGCTATTGCCCGACCGCCCAAGCTGAGTACATCGACGAACGGTGTCGGCGTTGGTACCGCAGGCTCGGTCTCCGCCCCAGACGCCTGGACCTGGTCCTGGACGGCGGCAACGTGGTCTCAGATGGACGAAGTCAGGTGGTCATAACCGAGCAGGTCGTCAGGGACAATCCCAGGTGGTCGCGCGACAGCATCCGGCGACTGATCATCGACAAGATGGGCTTTTGGCAGGTCTGCCTCCTGCCCGTGGAGCCGGGTGATCCCACCGGCCATGCCGACGGTGCGGTGCTGTGGCTATCGCCAACCCAACTGGCCGTCAGCCGGTTGACCGGCCTGCATGGCCGCGAGGTCAGGCGGCGGCTGCGTGAGGCCTTCCCCAAGGTGGAGTTGATCGAGGTGCCTTATGAGCCCGAGGGCACTGGTGCTACCGGGATCTACGTCAACGCCCTGACCACCCGGCGAACCCTTTACGTGCCGACGTATGGCCGCCGATCCGACGACGAAGCGCTGCGGGTTCTGGAGGAACACTCGCCGAGGGGAGTCGTGCCGGTTGAGATGGGCCCGATCGGCGCCATGGGCGGCAGTCTGCGGTGCCTGACCTGGGAGATGCCGGGCCCGCCACCCCATACCGGGGTGGGAACTCGCGGAACCACGGAGCGGGTCGATGAGGAGCCGCAGGCTGACAGTCCATCGATGCCGGGCACCACCGGTCACCCATAGCGCGCTGGCAGGAATGGATCGGTGCACCCATGGGCCACACGAAGAGCGCAAGGGCGTGGGTCAGCAAATGCAGCTGGTCGGCGGCGTGGGGCGGCGGCCTTCCGACGCGAGCCGATTCATGTACGTGCCGCGGGTCCGCCTGGCGCGATGGAATGCGGAGGCACTGAGGCGTGCGAGCGGGGTTTGTGCCCACTGCTGGGGTTACCGCAGAAGGACATCGGCCATGTGGTCCCCCTACGGGGGCCATGATAGACGACGGTGTTGCGGCGAGAAGGCGAGGGCCGTGCGGCATGGCTCTGCTACGTTCGCCAGTTGCCGCGACTGCTGCAAGTAAGGGCCGACTGTGATACACGCATCTCGGCGTGTCCACCTGCCAGGAAGAGAGGAATGAGCCATGGACGCTGCGTCTGATCAGACTGATGCCCGGAGCCTGTGCCGGGTGCTGCAAGCGGCGCGTTTCGCTGCTGACCACCATGCGCGGCAGAAGCGCTGGGGCGTGCCCACCCAACCGCGCATCACCCATCTGCTGGAGGTCGCCGAATCTGTGACCGCAGCCGGCGAGACGGCCGACGCGATCTGCATGGACTGGGTTGTGGCCGCCCTGCTGCACGAGGTGGTGGAAGCCACTGATGTCACCCTGGCCGAACTCGAGGAGCGCTTCGGCACGGGCGTGGCCGCATTGGTGGACGAGTTGACGAGTGGCAAGGCCTTGACGCAGGCAGAGCGCCAGCGTGTCCAAGTCGAAAGGGCGCCGCACTGTAGCCCAGGATGCCAGGCGGTCAGGCTGGCCGACCTGGTCGTTGACCTGCAGTCGGTCTTGCGGCAACCGCCGAGGGACTGGGACCACGAGCTGGCCGCGGCGCACTCGGCATGGGCAGGTCAGCTGGTAGCCAACATGCCAGCATCGCCGGCGCCGCTGGTGGCCGAGTTGGGCCGTCTGCAGCACCAGCTGGAGCTGTTCGTGCGTCTGGCCCGCCGAGGTGTCGATGAAGGCGTCCACCTTCTTAGCGTCGGCTACCACCAGTTCGGCGAGCTGGGCGTACTGCGCGAGTGGTGGAGCCAGGATGGCGTCGAAGGCGATTCGGCAGTGCTACTCAAGGACCAGGTCGGCGATCTGAGCGACGAAGCGCTGGTCGAGTGGTTGGAAGAGCATTTGGAGCTGAGCATCGGGACGCACACCGTCAGCCGCACCGACGAGTGGGTGTTCGTCAATTGGGGCATGCGGCAGGTCAACTCGATGATGTAGCTCGCCGCGGCCGTGAGACGGCCCTGGTGCGAGGTGGGAACGGCGCAGCGGCAGCAGGAGCAAGCGTGGCCGGAGCGGGCCGCGCAAGACACCGGAGCGCTGGCGCGATGCCGACCGGCCGGTGGAGGTGCCACCGGCCAAGCACCGCCACCCCGCCCCCTAACGCGTCTCGCCGGCCGCAACCCGAGCACGAATCTGCTCGACCAGCTCCCGCAGATAGGCCATCGCGGGCTCGTCGGGGTCGTCGCCGAAGTGGTGCCACCGTCGCTGCTCGAGGAACAGGCAGGTCCGCAGGTCCGCCAGCGAGTCGTGCCGTCGAGCGTTGGCGATCTCTGCACATGCCTTGTCGCCGGCGGCAGCATAGCCATCATAGGTCAGAGCAAAGGCACTGATTGCGCCCCACCCCGCGTCGCATGCCGGGATATCGGCCAGGGACAGCGTGTCGCGGTGACTGTCCGAACGCGCCATGGATGCTCCCTTCCCAGGGTCAGTCGGTCCATGGTAGATGGTCTGAACCGGCGGTACCGGTCATCAGCAGGGCAAGTCGGGAGGACCGGCCCCCGGATGCGGGGCACACCGGAGACCGCCGCTCGCCCGTCAGCGCGGTGCTAGAACCAAGGCCCCTATTGCCCGCGCACTAGTTGATACGACGGCCACTCGGCGATCGCCCGCTGAACCAACGATGCGGGTGGTTCTCTGGCGACGCAAGCCCGGTAGCGCACCACAGCGACCGGCGAACTGAACACCACCATGGCCCGCCCGAGCATGGCGCGATGTGTACGGCGGCGACCGGTACGGATGCGGCGTCCCTTGCCGGTTGCCATCGACCCAACAAGGCCAGCGGAGCCGTGACGCGGGCGCAGACTGCGGAGGGAGCGGTACAGCGCGTGGTGCCTGCTCCTCCGGTACAGATCGGTTCGTCTGCGCTTGAGAGGCATCAGCGGTCGCCTCGCCTCGATGGAGGCCAAGACACAGCATCTACCGCTCGGCAGCCTTGGGATCGGCCGCATGGCGTTGACTTGCCGTTACGACGCGCCCTGTCGTATCCCGTCACGATCGTCATGTGTGGGCACGGGGCGATAGCCAGAGACTGGCCGGCCCAGGTCGTCGATGGGACCGGCTCGGGGCCGCGCGAGCGGCACTGCATGGACACCAGCGTCAAACCGGCCGTTGGTCGATCTGCGAGACGGTTCCCCAGCCACCTTAGTGCAACGGCCACCGCCACGCCACGGGCGTGGGTCGCCAGACGGTCGCCGGGTTGGCGCGCAAGACGCCGGCGTCGGCCGCACGACTATGGGCCGCCTACCATGCCGCTCCCGCGCCAAGCGTGTGGTGGCCGGGAATGAGGCCAAACGGCGAGGACGGCCGCTGAAGACCGCCAGCCTGGACCCGACGGCCTTAGTACGATAGTTTGGTCGGTATCATGCCGAGAAAGAGGCCGCCGTAAGTGCGGCCTCGCCGCGGGCGCGAACAAGGCCACGCAAAAGGGCGCACGGGGATCGTGCCGCCACCGGGGGGAGCCGCCCGTGGGCGACAGTAGGGCCTCACCGGCATGGTGGGCTCGGGTGTAGAAGGCGAGCCAGCGGGGGGCAGTGATGGCATCGGTGTAGGCCGTGTGCCAGTGCCTGCCGGCCACCGGGCGGCACAAGCGCGCGCGGCACCCCGCTACGGACCAGGCTGCGCGGTGGCCGGCGGCAGCTGAGTCAGCGGCCACAGCCGGCAGACCCAGGCGCTTGGAGCATCCGGTCGGGCACGCGGCCGAGGGCCGGCCCAGCGTGCTCTGGCGCTACCGAGCTAAGGACACCCATGGCAGCGTCCGAGCGTCGGGCTGCCGCCAGCGTCAAGCCACCCCGTCTGAGCGCAGGACGGTTTCATGGAGACGAACTGATGCCGCCGACCGACCTAGTCGAGGAGTTCAGGCTCTTCCTGGCCGCCCACATTGACGGGCTGCGCCTCCCCCCGGGCCGGAACTACGGTCAGGCCCCGCTGGGACCCGGACTGGCAGTTGAGTTCGTGGTCCGGAAGGACCACGTGGGCGTGGGGTTCTGCTCCGACGGGAAGCTCCCGCCGGAGATCGTAACGGAGTGGATCGACCGCAGCGGCCTCCGTGGACACGAGTTCTTCCGCGGCCAGCTACTCGAGCCGTGCCCCGGCAAACGAAACCCTGAGGTCGTGCGGGTGGAGTTCACCATTCCGCTGGCGAGTACCCAGGAGCTCAGCAACGCTCAAGTGCGCGAGGATGCGCTATCTCTGTTCTCCAGACTTCAGGGGGTGTTCGGCAACATTGCCGCGGACCTGACCTCGCCTCCGGCGTCAAGCGGTCGGGGCAACCGGACGCGGGCCGTTCGCCTGGAGGCGCATGGCCAGCGAGTGCCCGAAGCAGGCGTGGCCACGTCGATTGGGGGGGCGCCGGCACAGGACCGAGCGCAGACCATCCGAGATCACTTGGTGGCCACCGGTATCAGGGCCGAGGTGGACAGCGACGGTGACATCACGATGGAGGTGGAGGGTAGGGCCTACGTGGTCCAGTTGGACAGGGACGACCCTCTGTTCTACCGACTCTCGCTACCTGCCTTCTGGTCCATCGACAGCGACGAGGAGGAGGCGCGGGTGGTCGCGGCGGCTCTCGCCGTGACCGCGGAGGCCCTGGCAGGCAAGGTCTTCACGGTCAACGGCAGTACCTGGGCCTCAGTTGATGTGTTCTGCACCTCTTGCCAGGTGTTCTGCGGAGGGTTCTCGCGCTACCTCGGGGAGCTTGACCTAACTGCAGGGGCTTTCGTTGCCGCAATGCGCAGCTCAGTCGCGAGCGGCCCGGACGTATTGAGGTGCACTGCCTCGCTCGATACGGGGCGGCACGCCCCCTACCGTGTTCGATGGAAGTCCGCGGCGATGCCGATCGAGCGCTACACCCCGCGGATCGACGAGATCAACTTCTACGACGAGGGTGATGCAGACGATGTAATGGTACGGCTAACCGACTCGTCTCTCTCCTTCAGAATAGCGCAGGTGGACGGTGACATCTTCGATGTCACGTTCGACGGCACTATCGCGTTCGACTTGACCCAGGCCCAGCACGAGGCCCTGGAGGGCCGCGGCTTGTCGGTGGACTATGTGGTCGAGTTCGCGGCCCCTGACGGGCGCATGGCCGATAGTGATACCGACTATGAACTCGTCGAGAACTGGAACCTGGCACTGGAGGACTTCACGGCAGCGTGATGCCAAGCGTGGCGGCCCGTGCGCCACTGCCCACGCGGCAGGCGGCGTGGCGGCCGGAACAGACCGGAAAGGGCGCGATGGGCCCTGCGCCAGCAGCGCCCGCGGAACGCTCAGCTCACCAAGGGGACAAGAGCATGTGGGATGCACTCAAGCGCATCGCCAAGGGCCTGCTTGACCGGCCGGACGATGACCATGAGCCCGCCGCCTCGGGAGATCCCGTAGAGGATTTCCGGCAGTTCATGGCATCGCACCTGGGCAAGGTGTCTCTGCCGAAGGGGCGGCCATATGGGTCGATCAGGCTGGGTCAGTGGTTCGAGCTGACCTTCCATGTTCGGAGGAACGACGTCGGGATCTTCTTCGCATCGCGACCGGAGGTGACTGCCGAGGCGGTGCTGGGATGGATTGAGGTTCAAGGGCTGGCCGAACGCGAGCTTGCCCCCGGCTACCTGGTCCGCCCCCAAAGGGGCGCCCGCAATCCGGACGTCGTCCGCATCGAATTCTCCGTTCCCATGGCAGAGCCGGCGGCCCTGTACACGGTTGGGCTCAGAAAGACCGCCCTGGCTCTCTTCAACGCCTTGGCAGAGGCGCTTGAACCGATAGTCGATGACGTCTCCGCTGAGGCCCGGGCGCCAAGTCCCCAAGGCATCGACAAGGTCATGGCGACGCGGATCGGGCAGGCGAAGGACCCGGCGAGCACAGCGGACTTACTTCATGAGATCTGTTACGACGAGCGGGTCTGGGGCAACGCCAGGAGCGCGGAGTTGGCGGTCGCCCTATTCGCCCACCCAGCCATCGCCGCCGATGACATGCGGAACGGGATCGGCGCCGTCCTGGATGGCGGGTGGCAGTGGGATGCGATCGGGTGCCTCAAGGCCGCGGCCACCAACCCGAACTGTCCCCATGAGCTGCTGGCAAGAATGGCAGCCCACGATGATCCGACTGTGGCGGCCTTGGCAGCCAACCGAGGAGTAGACTGCCGGCCGACACCATCGACGCGTGTGGACAGCGATGAGAGAACCATCGGCAACGACAGCGATGGCGACGCGGTCACAGCGGTTGCCGAGCCGACACCGGATGCCCACGGGGCGTCCGACGACCTCGCCCGAATCCACCGATGCCTGGAGGGGATCGGCCTGGATCCGGACGTGGACGACGACGGGGACATCGTCTTCCACCTGGGGGAGGACGTCTGCTTCCTATTCGCCGCCAACCTCGCCGAGGGGTACTGCAGACTCTTGGCGCCCAGGGTGCAAGCGTTCGCAGGACATGACGTGCCGAAGCGTGCTGCGCCCGCGGCGCTGCAGGTGACGGGCGGCACGAAGGTCGCCAAGGTCTACCTCCACAGCGGGGATGTGGTCGCCGAATGCGGGGTGCTCTTCACCTCCGTCGACGAGCTTGAGGCAGTGCTCGAGCGGTACGTCAGTGCGCTTGGACAGGCCGTGGACGCCTTCCGGGAGGCGGCGGTCGCGTAAGGTTACCGCCACGCGGCCATAGATCATCTGGCGCGGTTGGGGCACAGCGAACCGTGGCCGAAACCGAAGAGCGTTCGGGCCCCAAGTGCGGGGGGCGCTGCCGACACAGCGGCTCACGCCGACGGTGGACACGAACTGCATCGACATAGCTGTTGACCTGAGCCGTTCCGATAGGCTCCCTGAACTCGGCAGCTCGGCCGAGGCAGCTGCCCTGCGGCGACTCCGCCAGTCGGCCTGAAGCGGCTCGCCCTGGCAACCCAACCGCCCTGCGCCGCTCGGAAGGCGGGCTTGGGGCGAGCCAAGCCGGTGGTTCACCTGGACCGTAGCGCTCCAATGGCGAGCTCGGGACGCGCACCGCCAAGGCTCCATGGCTGCCCGACGCGTGGGGCACCAGCGGCGCTGCACCGGCAAGGTGACCAGGACAAGGTCCTACAGACCGCCAGCCGGGCAGGCCACGCTGCCATGCAGATCGAACACCGCGGCGATCGCGACGTGAGTGCGATTTCGCTGGCATCCGCCCCCACAGAGGCACGAGGGCGACAGCGGACGAACCTCACTGGCAGGCGTGGATCAGGCCCCCCCACCCCGCACCACGAGTTCGAGTTCGTCCACCAGTCGCGCCAACTCGTCCAGCAGTCGGGTGTGCACGCCAGCCGCCCGGTACGCCTCCATGGCGCTGCGGTAGTACCAACACTGCTCGTCCTTGGGGGCGTTGAACCGCGACCACAGCTGGTCGCCCAAGCGATGGTAGTCGGCAAGAATAGCCCCAACGTTGTCGACCTTGTCAGCGACGGTGACGCGCAGAAGCTCGGGCACCGTCGAGCCGACGTGCGCCAGGTAGGCTTCCTTGCGCACACGCCAACAGGGCTTCCCACCGCCGCGGTAACCAGGCGGAGTGTCGGTGGCCGCAGCGACGCACTCCAATACACGGTCACCGAAACGGCGTTGGATCTCCTCCCGGGTGATCTCGCCGGGCTTGTCCTCGAGCGCGTCGTGCAGCAAACCAGCGATGGCCTCGTCCTCGTCGCCGCCATCGCCCTGGACCAGGGCGCAGACGCTGAACAGATGGCACAGCACGGGCACCGGGCTATCCTTGCGGGCGTCGGCCCCGTGCAGCCTGAAGGTCAGTTCGATGGCAGCGCGCAGGCGCGGGGTGAGCGCCCCGGCGGCGGACCCAGACCCGTCGGGTACGCAGGGCTCCACGACGGCAACGGGTGGCTCTGGCGGCGAAGCTTGGTCATTCATGTTCGGTCTCCCTGATCGCCCGGGGAACGGCACACTGCCCTGCGCCGCTGGGTACGGCAGTACCAGACCGGTCACGGCACGCGCGCCGGGGTGACGACCGAGGACAAAGCCCGGCTCCGCGAACTGGAGCGTGAGGTGTACGTCCTGCGGCGGTCGAATGAGATCCTGCGCAAAGCGGCGGCGTTTTTCGCCCAGGCGGAGCTCGACCGCCCCTCGAAACGATGATTTCCTTCGTGGACGCGCACCGCGACCGTCACGGGGTCGAGCCCATCTGCCGCGAGTTGCCGATGGCCCCGTCGGTCTACTACGCCCATCAGCGCCGTCTGGCCCACCCCGAGACGGCGCCGCGGCGAGTCCGCGAGGACGC
>CAITNQ010000499.1 GCA_903893785.1 uncultured Gemmatimonadota bacterium | reverse complement strand
TCCTTCGCCCTTGGCTCGGAGAGCGTGGTGCCCGAGCCGTTGGCCGCCGTCGGTGGCTCACGGGGGGCGCGGGGCCAAAACCGGGCCGGCGTCACGCTCGATGAGGGCCACGGCCTCGACGGTGAAGCTATGCCACACCTCGCTGGGGTGTCAACCGACCCGCCCAGGGGGGTGGTTGCTATGGCGTCACGCCAACGACGGTCAGGATGTCCCTCCGGCCCATGATGTCCCTCCGGCCCATGATGTCCCTCCGGCCCACGATGGCCCTCCGGCCCATGATGGCCCTGCTGGAGCCCGGCCTACTGGGCGGTTATATTCACCGCCCACCAGCGCCTGAGCTCAGGCCCGCGCCACGTCCCCCTGTGCAGGAGCCCTGCCGTGACCCCTCCCATCGTCATCGTTGTCCCGGGCGATGATCCGCCCCAGATCGCCGACTCGCCGCAGCTGGAACGGCTGCGCCCGTTCGGCCAGGTGCGCGTGTACCGGTCGCGGCCGGCATCCACCGACGAGAAGATCGAGCGGGCCCGAGGCGCCCAGGTGATCCTCAACTCGCGTGGCATCGTGACTTGGCGACAAACCGAGCTGGAATCCCTGCCTGACCTGCGGCTGATCGCCACTTGCTCGATCGGGACTGACATGATCGACCTGCAGGTGGCCCGCCAGCGCGGTATTGTGGTCTCCAACCAACCGGGGCGCACGGCCCCGGTGGTTGCCGAGCACATGGTGGGCCTCATGTTCGCCCTGGCCAAGAAGGTGGTCTTCCAAACCACGCAGTTGCGTGCCGGTAACTGGACCCGCGCCGTCAACGCCACGCTCCGGGGCAAGACCCTGGGCCTGATCGGGACCGGACACATCGGTGCCGAGATGGCGCACTGGGGCCGGGCCATGGGCATGCGGGTGGTGGCCTGGACCTTCCATCCGGACGCGGCCCGAGCCCAGGCCCTGGGGCTCACCTACCTGTCGCTGGACGAGGTGCTTGGCCGCGCCGACGTGGTGAGTCTCCATGTCCGTCTGAGCGAGCAGACGCGGCACCTGATCGGTCGCCGCGAACTGGCCCTGATGCGGCCGGGCAGCCTGCTGCTCAATGGTGCGCGTGGTGACGTTGTCGACCTGGACGCCGTGGTCGACAGTCTTGACGCCGGTCACCTCGGTGGCGCGGGTTTGGACGTGTTTCCCGAGGAACCCCTGCCGCCGCACCATCCCATTCTGCGCTGTGCCCATGTGGCCCTGACGCCCCACGCCGCCGACCAGACCCCGGAGGGAATCGAGCTGCTGAACGAGGGCGCCGTGGACAACGTCATCGCATTCCTGCAGGGTCAGCCGCGGCACAACGTCGCGGTCTGACGCGGACCCCGCCGCGGCGGCCCAGGTTGCCCGGCACCCACAGGAGGTAGGCATGTACCCGTCATTGAACCCTGGCGCCATCGGCGTCCACGTTGACTCGCTGCCGGCTGGCCTGGAGTTGGCCGCCCGCCACGGCTTCGCCGGCTTCCACTTCAGCATCGCGGAGGCGGCGACCCTGGGCGCCGAAGCCGTCGCCGAGGCGGCGGCACGTACCCAGGTTAGGCTGTCAGCCTGGGGCTTCCCGGTGGAGTTCCGCCAGGACCAGGCCCGCTGGGAGCAGGGGCTGGCCCAGTTGCCTGGTTGGGCGGCGTTGGCGGCTCGGTTGGGAGCCACCCGCACGGCTACCTGGATCATGCCCGGTTCAGACGAACGCACCTACGACGAGAATTTCCGCTTCCACGTCGAGCGCCTGCGTCCGGCGGCCGCCATCCTGGCCGACCACGGCGTGCGCCTGGGGCTTGAGTATGTTGGCCCCCTGACTTCGCGGGCCGGTAGCAAGTACCCCTTTGCCCATACCATGGACCAGATGCTGGAGCTGTGCGCCGCGGTGGGCCCCAACGTCGGTCTGTTGCTGGACAGCTGGCACTGGTACACGGCCCATGAGGCCGTGCGCCATCTGCGCCGGCTGGCACCGGCTCAGGTCGTCGATGTCCACCTGAACGATGCGCCGGCGGGGCTGGCGGCCGACGAGCAACTCGATCTGGTGCGAGAGTTGCCGTGCGCCACCGGGGTCATCGACATCGCCGGTTTCCTGGGCTCCCTGGCCGCGATCGGTTACGACGGTCCGGCGATGGTTGAGCCCTTCAGCGAGGCCCTGCGGCAACTGCCCGCTGAACAGGCCGTGGCGCGGACAGCAGACGCGCTGCGACTGGCATGGACCCGCGCCGGGCTCTGAGTTGTCGGCCGGTTCCGTCCGTGTGGCCCATGTAGCGCCGACCGACCGGATCGCCTGGCTGCTGCTCCGAGCTGGCCTGGCCCGGGTGCAGGAAGCCGGCTATGACGTCACCGTGGTGTGCGGTGATGCCGGCTATGGCGAGCGCCTCCAGGCAGCCGGCCTGGCCGTCGTACACGTGCCCTTTGCGCGCGAGGTGGCGCCGGTGACCGACGCCCGTTGCGTTGCGGCACTGCGCCGCGAACTGCGCCGCGGCGCCTTTACCATCGCGCACTCACACAACCCCAAAGGCACGCTTCTCGGGCCGCTGGCCGCCCGGCTGGCGGGCGTGCCAGTGGTGGTGCACACGGTCCACGGCTTTCTGTTCAACGATGCCACGCGGGGACTGCGCCGCGCCCTGGCGATCGGGGCCGAGAGATGGTGCGCCCTGTGGTGCCATCAACTGCTCTTCCAGAGCGTCGAAGACCACCAATGGGCCGTGCAGCGCCGCTACAAGGACACCGCCTGTCTGCACTGGGTGGGCAATGGCATCGACGAGCGCCGGTTTGACCCCGGACGCCATCCGGACGCCCGCCGGCGGAAGCGGGCGGCATTGGGCCTGAGCGATGACGATCTGGTGGTGGGCTGCGTCGGCCGTTTCGTGCGCGAGAAGGGCTTCGCGGAATTGGCGCAGATGGCACACCGCGTGGCCGCCAGCCACCCGCGCTTCCGCCTGCTGGTGGTCGGCATTGCTGAGCCTGAGCAGTCAGACTCAGTTGACCCGCGCGGTCTGCTGGCGGCCGCTGGCGTGGCCGACCGCAGCATCGTGCTCGAACGCCGCGACGACATGCCGGAATTGTACTCCAGCATGGACATCGCCGTCCTGCCATCGCACCGCGAAGGCATCCCGCGGGCCCTGCTCGAAGCCGGCGCTATGGGAGTCCCGTTGGTGGCCACTGCTATCCGCGGCTGCCGGGAAGTCATCGCCGACGGCGCCACGGGCCTGCTTTTCGGGGTCGGCGATGTCGACGCTTTCGCCGCTGCCGTGGAGGGGCTGCTGAACGACGCGCCCCGCCGTCGGCACTTGGGGGCGGCCGCCCGCGCCCGGGTGCTGTCCGCCTACACCGAATCCGCCGCGGCGGCGCGGATCATTGCCTGCTACGAGCGGTTTCTGGCCCGGCAAGGTGTGCCAGCCCCGTTGCCGCCAGCTCGCGTTTGAGGTCAAGGCCGGTCAGTAGCTGCATATCCGGGCCCCAGGGTGCCACTAGCCGCGCGCGGCGCCCCAGCGCTCGGTACAGCAGCGGCAGGTCGAAGTGCGCCAGGGCGCCGCGCAGGACCATGGCCGCCGGCCAGCCGACCACCGGCACCTGGGTCCAGCGGTGCCACGACAGCGGGGCGTTGACGGCCAGCAAGGAGCGGACGCGGGGGTCCAGCACGGCGGCCAGCAGGGCGACGACGGCTCCCTGGCCGCGTCCGGACAGTTCGATCCGTCGCGCCCCCAGATGGACCAGGAGATCGACGGCGGCCAGCAGGTCGTGCACGCGACGTCCCAGGTAGCTCTCGCCCAGTAGCAGGGCTTGGCCGTGCAGCATGTAGTCCATGCCGTACGGGTGGAAGAAGTCACCACCCCCTTCGTCGGGGCGGCTCTCGCCCATGCCGCGTGGCTCCAGCAAGTACAGAGGGGCGCCGCCGGTCCAGGCCGTCAGCCACGACTCGCTGGCCAGGTCCGCTGCCGCGTCCAGATGTGGCACATAGAGGTTGACCCGTCGGGGCGGCTCCAGCACGCCCGCGTGGGCAGCTGGCGCGCCTGTCCGATGCATCAGCACGCGCACGTGGCCCTCGGTCTCGAGGGCGAACCGGGCCCGCGCTCCGCTGTCCGCCGCGCGGAGCGCGCGCCAATGCGGCGGCGACGGTCGAGCGGGCAGGGTCAGCAGCTGGGTCAGGCACTCGCGCAGCCTGGCTGGTGGCAGTGGCGATCGCTGCGCCTGCAGCGCCGACGCCGCCGAGGCAATCAGCCGTGGCACCGGCGTGGCCCCGGCCGCTACGGTACTGCCAGTGGGCGTGACCCATGCTGCCGACGCCGCCAGGGCGGGCACCCGGATTACCCGCCGCGGTGCCGGCAGGCCGGCCCGGGCGGCGAAGAAGCCCACCATGGCTTCCTGGTTGTGGCGCGAGAAACCGTGCGGTGCCGGGCCCACGAACAGGCGACAGGTTTCGGGGCCGGCCCCCAACAGGCGGTAGAAGGCGGCGGCCTCGGCGTGGGACTGTTCCAGGCCGCGGCGGTCGAAGAAGTCGTACCGCTGGCCGAGCAGCAGCACCGGTTTGGGGGCTGCGGCAATGATGAAGTCGGCCATCTCGAGGCCGGCTCCCACGACCCCGGGTGGGTACTGCTCGCAGTCAGCGGGCAGCTCGTTCTCCAGGTTAGCCGCGAAGGTGGTGACGAAACACGAGGGGGCTGCCATGGCGAATCGCGGCTCAGTGGCCCACAACCACGTGGCCAGCGTGCCGCCGCCCGAGTTGCCCGTCACCCCCACACGGCAGGGATCTACTTCACGGCGAGTCAGCAGGTAGTCGAGGGCCCGCCGGCCGTCCCACGCCCGCCAGGCGCCGAACCAGTCGCCGAGCAGCTCCAGCTGTTTTCCCATCATGTTGTGGGCCTGGCAGCACCCGTCGACGCCGGTCCGATCCGTGAGGCCGGCGTACTGGTCCCGCTCGCCCTGACTGAGCGGGTCGTAGATCAGCGTCGCAAAACCCGCCGCCGCCAGGCGGTGCCCGTACGCCTGGTACACGGGCTCGAGCTTGCCCGCTTCACTGTGACCACAGCTGCCCAGCACCGCCGGGTACGGCCCCGGGCCGTTCACCGGCAGGTACAGGTGCGCGGTTACCAGGCACCCGGGCCGGCTCTCGAACAGAATCTTCTCGATGCGACAGCGGCGGGTTTCGATGACGCCCGTGACCCGGGCGGCCAGGTCCGTGCAGCCCGGTGCCGGGCCAAACGCCGCGGCGATGACCTCCTGGACACGGCTCTGGTAGGCCAGGGCCTGGCGTCGGTTGCGCAGCGCGTGCAGGCGCGCCCGGCGTTCGGCCCCGAGGGCGCGGAACCGGCGAACATACTCGTCGAGGACTACGTGGGCATGGGACAGGCGTTCCATCGCACCTCATCAGATCCGGGGTTCAGAACAGGCGGCCAGGGGCCGCGGCCACAGCCGGGAGCGGCAGGGGATCGAGGCAGTCGGGCGCATCGTGGCCTACGTGGTTGACCCGAAGGGATACCGGCCGCAGCACCAGATCATCACTGGCCCAGGGCGTCAGTAGCGCGGCCGCGCTCTCCGGACGGTCGGCCGCCAGCCATTGCTCGGCGGCGGCCGGTGCCAGGAGTGCCGGCATGCGGTCGTGAACCGGGGCGAGCGCGGCGTTGGCCGGCACCGTGACGATGGTGCAGCTGTGCAGCGCTTGTCCCTGCGGGTCGTGCCAGGTCTCCCAGAGCCCGGCGAAGGCCAGCGGGCGCGCGTCGGCCGGGGCGATGTACAGGGGCAGGCGCTGTCGGCCGACGAGGCGCCACTCGTAGAAACCGCTGGCTGGAATCAGGCAGCGCCGGTGCCGCAGCGCCTGGCGGAAGGCCGGGCGACCCGCCAGCGTCTCGGCCCGGGCGTTGAACAAGGGCGGGCCCTTGTCCGGCCCTTTGGACCACGGGGGCACCAGCCCCCAGCGGTGCAACTCCAGAGCGCGTTCATGGCGCTGGACCAGCACCGCGACAGGTTGGGTGGGCGCGATGTTGTAGCGCGGTGCCAAGGGCGTGGCGACCACGTCGGCGGCGAACAAGTCCGCCAGTTCCTGGGTGGTGTGAGTCAACGCGAAACGGCCACACATGGGCTGCCTCCGGGGGTGTCTGGCGCCTGGGCCGACCGTCCTGCCTCCGGGTCCGGGCGCCAACACACGGTCGCCGCAGCGGCCCGGTCAAGCGGCCGAACCAGCCTTGACGCCCGCTGACTCGCCGGTGTTCTTCTCCGTGCTTCCCGCGCATCGCGGGGCGTCAGGAGCTCTAAGGGTGCCCGCATTCGATCCCGACAATCACCCCCACCGACGCTACAACCCGCTGAGCGGCCACTGGGTTCTGGTGTCGCCCCATCGGACCCGGCGGCCGTGGCAAGGTAAGCAGGAGGCGCCGCCATCGCAGGCGCGGCCTCACCGCGATCCAGGCTGTTATCTGTGCCCGGGCAACGAGCGAGCCGGTGGCGCCCGCAACCCGGAGTACCAGGGTACCTGGGTCTTCACCAACGATTTCCCGGCGCTGCTGCCCGACACGCCATTGGCGAGCCCCAGCGCCGATCCCCTGCTGCGGTCGGATGTGGTCCAGGGCGAGTGCCGCGTCATCTGCTTCTCGGAGCGCCATGACCTGACCCTGGCGCAGATGGCCCTTCCTGCCGTGCTGGCCGTGGTGGACACTTGGTGCGCTCAGGTTGCCGAACTCGAACAGCGGTACCCTTGGGTGCAGATATTCGAGAACAAGGGCGAGATCATGGGGTGCTCCAACCCCCATCCGCACGGGCAGATCTGGGGTGGCAGCGTGGTGCCCGAAGAAGCCGCGCGTGAGGACCAGTGCCAGGCGGAGTACCTGCAGCATCACGGCCGTCCCCTGCTGGTCGACTATGCGGCCCGCGAACTGCAACTGGGCGAGCGGCTGGTGGTGCAGGGCGATGACTGGCTGGCGGTAGTGCCCTATTGGGCGGTCTGGCCGTTCGAGGTTCTGCTGGTGCCGCGGCGTCCGGTGCGGCGTCTGCCGGACCTGTCGGCCGGCCAGCGGGGGGACCTGGCCCAGGTCCTGAGCGCGCTGCTGCGGCGCTACGACGGTCTGTTCTCCACGTCGTTTCCATACTCCATGGGCTGGCACGGAGCGCCTGCCGATGGCCGGGCCGACGACCACTGGCAGGTCCACGCCCACTTCTACCCGCCGCTGCTGCGCAGCGCCACGGTGCGCAAGTTCATGGTCGGTTACGAGATGCTTGGCGAGCCGCAACGCGACCTGACGGCCGAACAGGCGGCGGCCCGGTTGCGCCAGGTGGAACCGGCCTAAGCGAGGCGTACGCCGCCGTCGCCACCGCACGCCCGGTTGGGCGCCCATGGAGGTGCAGATGGAATTGCGGGAGCAGATCACGGAGGCTTTCCGCGCGCGTTTCGGCGCCGAACCATCGGTGCTGGTGCGCGCCCCCGGACGGGTAAACCTCATCGGCGAGCACACCGACTACAACGACGGCTTTGTCCTGCCCATGGCCATTGACCGGGCCGTCTGGGCTGCGCTCCGGCCCGTCGCCGGGCGGCAGTGCCGTGTCGTGTCTACCGACCAGGGGGGCGAAGCCACTTTTGACTTGGACGGGCTGGAACGGCCCGATCGCGGTGGCTGGATTGAGTACCTGCGCGGTGTTGCCTGGGCTCTGGAACAGCGGGGCTGCCGGCTATCGGCCTGGGAGGGGGTCGTCGCCGGCGACGTGCCGATCGGCGCCGGCCTTTCTTCATCGGCGGCCCTGGAGTTGGCCACCGCGCGCGCCTTTGCTGCCGTCAGCGACCTGGCCTGGGACGCGGCGGCCATGGCTCGCGTCGGTCAGTACGCCGAGAACCGGTGGGTGGGGGTGAACTGCGGCATCATGGACCAGATGATCTCGGCGGCCGGCCGTGCTGACCACGCCCTGTTGCTCGACTGCCGCACCCTGGAATTCACTCTGGTGCCGCTGCCGCCGGCCGTCGTCGTGGTGGTCCTGGACACGGGCACCCGGCGCGGCCTGGTGGGTTCGGCCTACAACGAGCGGCGGCAGCAGTGCGAAGCCGCGGCGCGGGCCTGCGGAGTGGGGGCTTTACGCGACGCCGACCTGGGGGCACTGGCCCGGTGCGTCGACCTGGATCCGCTGGCGGCCCGACGGGCCCGTCACGTCATTGGCGAGAACGAACGGACCCTGGCGGCTGCCTCGGCGATGCGCGTCGGTGACGCACCCGCGCTCGGTTCTCTCATGGATGCCAGCCATGTGTCGCTGCGCGACGACTTCGAGGTGTCAAGCCCGGCCCTCGACGCCATGGTGACGGCCGCACGAAGCGCCCCCGGCTGCCTCGGCGCGCGCATGACCGGCGCCGGATTCGGGGGCTGCGCCGTGGCCCTGGTCCGCGCCGACCAAGTCGACCCCTTTGTGCAGGCGGCCACGGCGGACTACCAGCGCGCCACGCACAACGAGCCTGGCCTGTATGTCTGCCGGGCGACCGATGGCGCCGCTGTCGTGCGCCGGTAGTGGGCCGTGACGGGATCGACTGACGCGGGTTTGGAGCAGTACCTCGCTGGCTTCCTGACCCCGGAGCGCCGGGCCCGGATCGAGGCGGTACTCGGACAACGGACGCGCCGCCTGGCCGTGGTCCTCGAGGATGTCTTCCAGGCCCACAATGCCAGTGCCATCCTGCGCACCTGCGACGCGCTGGGCCTGCAGGATGTCCATGTCGTCGAAGCGCGGAACCGGTACCGCACCAATCCCCAGGTTGACCTTGGAGCATCCCGGTGGCTAACGGTGCATCGCCACGCCAGCTTGGACGCGTGCCTGACGGCCCTGCGCCAGCAGGGGTACCGGCTGCTGGCGGCGTCACCTCACGCCCAGGGGCAGGCGCCTGAGGAGGTGGACGTTACCAGCCCTACCGCAGTGCTTATGGGTACCGAGGAGCAAGGCCTCTCGTCGGCCGCGCTGGCGGCCGTTGACGGCTGCGTGCGCGTGCCCATGTATGGGTTCACCGAGAGCCTCAATGTGTCGGTGTGCGCCGCCCTGATCCTCCGCGAGCTCGGGCGGCGCCTGCGCCAGCAGCCCAGTGCCTGGCGGCTCTCGGGTTCCGAACAGGCCGCCCTGCGCCTGGAGTGGTACCGGCGCTCGATTCGCGGCGCCGACCTGATCGTCGCCCGCCGTGCTGCCGATGCCGCAGCCCCGCCTTGACCGCCAACGGGCGGACCCGCGCCCGTCGGCTTTTGCCGCACGGCTGGTCGCCGCAGTCGGTCACTGCTCTTCCGCCAACCAGCGCACTAGCGACTGTACCAGGGCGGACTCAGCGGCCGCCGGGGGAGTCTCCCGGTCGTCAGGACCCAGGCCCGGGACCAGGCCCAGGGCAGCATACCATCCCCGGCCGTGCGGCCCCACCACGAGGACGGGCAGTCCGCCCTCATCGACGGCCAGCACCATGCCGTCGCGCCCTGGTTCGAGCGTGACGTGGTCGTAATAGGCGTGCCCCTGCAACCCCGGGCCGACGCCGACCATGGCTGGGTGGTCGAAAGCCGCTCGCCAGCGCGAGGCAACCACCGTGCCGGTGCCGCGACGACACACTTCCGGCACTACCGGCAGGAGCCCGCGCATGCCCACCATGTCGTGGGTAACCAACAGCCGGCCGCCCTGCTCGACCCAGGCGCGCAGGTGCAGGCGTTCCTCGCGGCCCACGAGGCTGCGGCGGCGTGGCTGCGGCAGCAGGATGACCTTGGCCTGCGCCAATACCTCGGGGGTCAGCGCGTGTACCGCAAAGGGCTCGATTCGGGGCACCGAAGCCAGCGTCTCCAACAGCTCCTGGCCCCCAAAGCCGTCGACCAGAACCCCCACCGGGACGCCCAGCCCCCATAGCTTCGGTGGCGCCGCGGCGGCGGCCACCGAGTCCAGGTAGGCCTGGTTGCGACGGCAGACCCACGGGCCGCGCCAGGTGAACTCGCGGCGGCGGCCACGGCCGTCGCGGTACTGGCCCTGGAGGACCGGACGGTAGTCGCCCGCCGGCAGGACCGCCGTGGTCTCGATGCGTCTGCCGGTCTGGGGGCCACAGTCTCCGGCCACCACGTACACCTGGTCATCGAACGTCCGCCAGGTCAGCTGGCCGCGGGCCTTGCTGGCCTGGATCCCGTCGCTGACGGTCACCTCCAGTTGGACCGGCAGTGCCTCCGACTGGGGCTCGGTGGCTGCCGCCGGGCCAGCAGGAGCGGGGTCGAGGAACCGGTGCGCCACTGCCGGGCCCAGATGCGGTGGCTGGCTACGGTGGCGGGTCATGCCCAGGTGCAGCAGGGGCATGACTTCGCGCGCCAGGCGGGTGTCGTACTCGAACAGCACAAAGCCGTCCGCACCCAGCGATCGGGTGGCGGCCACCTGGTTGAGCACGCCAGCCGCGTCCGCCAGCCGGAACGCGCCAATGCCCGGGTACAGGGGTACGCGTCCCGCGACCGCCTTGACCTGGCGGGTCACCAGGTCGGCGAACCGCCCGCTATCGGGCTCATAATCCATGGGGCAGACGAAGTCCAGGTACCCCGCTTGGGCCCAGGCAACCCAGTCCTGACCGATGGTTGTGCGTGTATCAGGCCAGTCGGAGAAGACGGCCGCTGACACCTGGATCTCGGCGCGCATCCTGCGAGCCTCCACGCTCACCGCTCGCACCAGCTCAGTGATCGCCTGGCGACGCCATTGCTGGAAGGCCTCGGCCAGGTCGCCGGTGATCACCTGCTCGGGCCAGTTGGCCACACTGCACCCCGACTGGGTCTGGAAACGGTCACGGCATCCGTCGCAGTAGCAGGCATCTGCGTCCGGGTAGCGGATGTAGTCAAAGTGGATCCCATCCACCGGGTAGTCGCGCACCACCTCCAACATCGACGCGATCTCGAGGGCTTGGTTGTCCGGGTGCGACGGACACAGCCAGTTGACCTCGGCACCGCCGCTGCGTCGCTGCAGTCGCCCTTGCCGCCGCAGCCCGTCGACGAAATCAGGGGCGGCCTCGTCCAGGTTGTAGTTCACCTTCCAGGCGTGGAAAGCCAGGCCGTGGTGGTGGGCTGCCGTGACCGCCTCAGCGAGCTGATCCGGGGCGCCGCCAGGGGAGGGCAGGTACCGACTGGGGTAGGCGGCCGCCCCGGCGTCCAGCATGTTGGCGATGACGGCGTTGAAACCGTTGGCGGCCAGCACCTGGCAGGTGCGTTCCCACCCCCAATCTGCCACGCCTGCTGGGTTGTGGAGCCAGACGCCCCGGAACTCCCCTCGGCGGGACGGCTGCACCAGGGCGTAGGCGCGAACCGTCAGTTCGCGGCAGGTCTCGGCGGCCAGCAGGGCGTCCGGCCCGCGGCCGGCGGTCAGCGAATCGCGGGCGGCCCGGCGCCACCCTTGGGCCTCGGCCAGGACGGGCAAGGCCCGCCGATTTGGCTTCACCGCCTCAATCAGGGCCGCCTCGCCGCCACCCACGGTGGCCGCCTGCGCCAATACACCTTGGACGGCAAGGGGCCAGGTCTCTGGGAAGAAATGGCCGAGCAGGCCGGCCACCAGGCGACCGGCGGCCGGTGGGTCGTCAGCCAGGAGCACGTGGGTCAGGTGCGCGCCCCGCGGCGACAGCAGCAGGGCCGCCTCTGTCGTCGGGACACCGTCGGCGTCGCGCCAGGTGCCGATGACCTGCACCGAGTCAGCCGCCGGGTAGGCACGGTTGATGTTCCACGACGCCTGCCGCAGTTCGGTCGGCAGGTACGGGAGCCGCGCCGGCAGGTCAACGGCGGTGTACGGGCGCGATGGCCTCAGGTAGTCGCCGACATACACACCCAGCCGCAACTGCAGGGCTGGCGGCAGGGTGTAATAGCTGAACACTTTGCCACCGCCGTCGGAGAATCGGGCTACCCAGGCCGTAGCGTCAGCGGAAAGGTCGGCGTCATAGCCGAGAAACAGGGCCTCTGCCGGCGCGTCTCCGAGGCCCGACAGGTCGGCCGGAGCCAACCTGCGATAGGTCAGGCCGAGCCGGTCCAGCGCCGCTGTCACCGGGTCCAGGCTGCTGCCTCCGCACACCAGCAGGGACAGGGCTTCGGCGGATGGGGGGGTGAGCAGGCAGGCCAGCAGCAGCAGCGCCATCCGGCGCATGGGGGACCTCCGTCAAGGCGATGGGACCCGGCCCGGCGGGCGGCGGGCCTTCAGGGGGACAGCAGATCCCGAGCTTCGGCCAGCAACTGCGGGATCGCTATGGCCGCGGGGCATCGGGCCTGGCAGTCGCCGCAGGCGAGGCATGCTTCCGCCGGCGCTGACTGGCTGGCGCGTGTCTGCCACCACGCGTCGTGCCAGGCCCGGTACTGCTGGCGAACGCGGGCGAGGTCATCATCGCCCCGCCGGGCTTGGTCGGCCATCCGCAGCACGCGGGGAATATCGATGCCCTGGGCGCACGGCAGACAGTACCCACACCCGCTGCAGTCTACACCGGGCCGGCTTGGGCGCGGCCCGACCCCGGCGCTGGCGGCGTCAGCGCCGCTCGAGGTAGTCACCCGTCAGCGTCCCGATCACGCTCGCGGTCCCTGACCATAGTAGGCCGTGCCACCGTGCTTGCGGCTGAAATGCCGTTCCATCAGCGTTGACGGCATGGGCGACGAGTCGGGGCGCAGCCGGAGCGTGGCCAGGGCCATCTCGGCCAGCAGTTCCATGGCAAAGGCCGACTCCGCCGCCCGGGCGCCGTCCGGGCCCCAGGCAAAGGGTCCGTGCCGCGCGACCAGGACGCCAGGCCGTTCGCTCGGGTCCAGGCTGGCGAAACGCGCGACGATGGCGTTGCCGGTCTCCCATTCGTAGTCGCCGTCGATCTGGGCCGGCAGCAGCGGCTCAGTGACCGGGATCTCCCCGCGGAAGTAATCGGCGTGGGTAGTTCCCAGGCACGGGATGGCCATCTCGGCCTGCGCGAAGGCCGTGGCTGCCCGCGAGTGCGTGTGCACGACGGCGCGCACCAACGGGAACGCGCGGTACAGGCATACATGGGTTGGGGTGTCTGACGACGGGCGCAGACTGCCATGGCCGACCGCGCGGCCGTCCAGGTCGACCAGGACCATGTCCTCAGGCTGCAGGTCGGCGTAGGCGACCCCACTCGGTTTGATCGCCACCACGCCGCGGTCGCGGTCCACAACGCTGGCATTGCCGAAAGTCAGGCTGATCAGGCCGTATTGGGGCAGGAGCTGGTTGGCCGCCCACGCTTCGCGCTTCAGGGCTTCGAACACGGCGGCCTCAGCGGGCGAATGGGTTCTCGCCGGCGTACAGCTGTGCTTCCGGCTTCGGGGTGTGGATCTCGGTTACCCCCAGGAGCTGCAGCGCGTCGAAGACCACCTCGCCGCAGTGCGCGAACGCCACTGCCGCATGATGGTGGAAACGCCCCAGCAGCACGTGGCGGTAGAAGCGACCGAACCCCGGCAGGTACGCCGTTCCCGTGGCCCCGAAGGTCCGTGGATCCAGATCCAGGAACTGCCCTTCGGCAACGTACGCGCGCAGTCCGTCGCCCACGCCATGGATCTGCAGCACGGTAATCGGCGTGGCGGCAATCTGGCCCTCGATCGTGCCCCGACTGATATCGGGCGGCCCCTCCGGTTCCATGACGCGCTTCATGATGACCTGGTACTTCATCGCCGGGTTCTTCAGGCGCGCCGGGTCGGTGTTGCCGCAGTGGAACAGCCCCACCAAGTCGCGCGTTGGGTATTGAGCCAATGACGCGTGCAGGTCCACGGGAATGCTGTGGTTCAGGTCCAGGGTCGTCACTCCGGCCACCGAAGCATACTGCCCGATCAACTCCGCCACGAGCGAGTAGGCGTCGTTTTCACACGCCACCGGGAACCCTTGGGCGGCCAGGCGTCCGTTGATGAAACAGGGGACATGGCCCAGGCTGAATTCCTGCTCAGCCCAGCACTGGGTCGTCGCTCCCGACAGCCGCAGTCGGTCGCGGAAAGCCAGCAGGGCCTGCTCGTAGGCGCCCAACATGAGGTCGAAACCGTCGGCGGGAACCCCCCGAACCTGCGCCCGCATATGGGCCGCCGTGCTCGCCGCGGCCTCTTGGCTGCGGACCCGCTCCACCTCGTTGCGCAGGTCGAACAGCCCGAGTTCCTCGACCTCCACGCCCAGCGCTGCCAATGAGGCCAGGTTGTAGTTGCAGGTCTCAAAATCCCGGGGCCGCGGGCCGAACAGGCCGATGGTAGCTCCCGAGATCCCCTTGACCACCTGCATGACGCGGTGGAAGTGGGCCACCGCATCCGCTCCCTCCGCCGTGGTGACGACCGGCCAGGGCGGCAGGTGCACATGCGCCGCCAGGCCGCGCTTGCCGATGGCCATGGTGGCCGAAAGCAACCCACACAGGGCATCGCCGCGATCGGTCTCCAGACCGTCCGCGCTTTCCTCAGCAGCGGCCAGGACCATGACCTTGCCGGCGAAGGCCCGGACGAAAGCGGCGTCCTCGATCTCGGGTGAGAAGTTGCCCAGGAACAGCACCGCGGCATCACAGCCAGCCTGACGCAGTTGCTGCGCCGCAGCCTCGGCATGGGCCTTAGTTTCGATCACCCAGCACTCGCCCTCGGGGACGACCAGATCCAACCCCCGGGCCGCGCAGGCGGCAATCAGTCGTTGCGCCCGCCGGGCGGACAGCTCCCGCGGGAAGCAGTTACGCGACGCCGACACCAGGCCGAGCCTGACCTCCGGTGCAAAGGTGCCCAACGGCAGGAACATGGAAGCCCCCTTATCGATGCGCTGTTTCTTTGATAGCGATCAGGTCTTTCATCACCCGCGACAGGTCGGCCTGCGGCGTCACGCCGCCGAAGGCGTCATGGAGTTGCCGGTACAGCGCGTACAGGCGGCTGTAGGTGGCCGCGTCCTGCGGTTGCGGACGGTATTCAACGGGCTTGAGCGAGGTCATCCGCTCCTGGGCTGTGGCGAAGTCGTCGTAACCACCAGCGGCGGCACCGGCGACCACGGTCGCGGCCAGGGCCGCGCCCAGGGCGCAGGTTTCGGCGACACCGGACACACACATGGCGCACCCGGTCACATCGGCGTAAATCTGCATCAGCAGCGGGCTCTTTTCCGCGATGCCGCCGCAGCAGACGATCCGCTCCACGGCCACGCCGTATTGCTGCAGCCTTTCAATGATGGCGCGGGCGCCGAAGGCAGTCGCTTCGATCAACGCTCGGTACACCTCGGCTCGCGTGGTGTAGAGCGTCTGCCCCAGGAGGAGCCCCGTCAGGCGCGGGTCAACCAGCACCGTGCGGTTGCCGTTGTTCCAGTCCAGCGCCAGCAGGCCCGACTGGCCGGGTCGTTGCGCGGCTGCCTCTTCGCTCAGTCGCGCGTGGAGCGTCTCGTCTCCCTGGCAGATCACCTCGACAAACCACTTGAAGATATCGCCGACCGCCGACTGCCCGGCCTCCAAGCCGTAGTGCTCCGGCAGGATGGATCCGGCAACAATGCCGCAGATACCCGGGATATCGGCCAGCCGGCGCGTCGTCGGCGCTACCGTACAGTCGCAGGTGGAGGTGCCGATGATTTTCACCAGAACCCCTTCGCGAACACCCGAACCCACCGCGCCGTAGTGCGCGTCAAAAGCGCCGATCGCGATCGGAATGCCGGCCCGCAACCCCAGCCGCGCGGCCCAATCGGCGCCAAGCTGCCCGGCCGGCATGCTGGCGTCCCAAGCCCGCTCATACAGACGCGGCCGCAACTCGGCCAGGGCCGGATCCAGGCCGGCCAGGAACTCGGCGTCGGGCAGGCCGCCCCACTCGTCGCAATACAGTGCCTTGTGCCCGGCGGCGCAGACCCCGCGCCGGATAGCTGCGGGATCGGCGATCCCGGCCAGGACGGCCGGGATGTAGTCGGCTAGCTCAACCCAGCTCCAGGCCGCGGCGAACACCTCTGGGGCCGTGCGGCAGCAGTGCCACACCTTGGACCAGAACCATTCCGATGAGTACGTGCCGCCGACCTTGGCCAGGTAGTGGGGCCGCTGCTGGCGCGCCGCCGCCGTGATCATGGCCGCTTCCTCGACCGCCGTGTGGTCCTTCCAGAGGTAGGCCATGGCAGCCGGGTTGTCCTGCCACGGTGCTTGCAGGGCCAGTGGCACGTTGTGTCGATCTACCGGTATTGGCGTCGAACCGGTGGTGTCGACGCCGATGCCGATCACCCGCTCGGCGGCGAATCCGGTGGCACCGGCCGCCTGCCTGAGGCAGCCGGTCACCGCCGCTTCCAGCCCCAGCAAATAGTCGCCCGGGTGCTGGCGCGCCAGGTTGTGGTCGTGCGGGTCGAGGATGACTCCCTGATGGCCGCTGGGATAGGCAAAGACCGCCGAGGCTACCGGTGCCCCGTCCGCACAGCGCACGGCCAGGGCGCGCACGGAGTTGGTGCCGTAATCGATGCCGATCGCGAACGTGTCCATGGGGACCCCAGGTGGTGGATGAAATGTCGCTGCAGTGACAGGCGCCGCGGTAAACCTCCGTCTGGTGCCGGCGCACTGTCAAGTAGCCTCCCGCCGCGTTCCCGCCGCCGCCAACCGGGGCGCCGGCCGGCCCGGCGGCGACGGCCCGGGGCGGCCGCGCGCCAGCTTACCAGTCCTGCACCGAGCCATCGGCCCGACGCCAGTGGGGTGGCTCGCACGGCACGTGGGGGTAATGCGCCGCGGCTTCCTCGTCGATTTCGATGCCCAGGCCCGGGGACGCGCTGGCGAGCAGGTACCCGTCGTCGGTCCTCCAGGTGTGGTGGATCACCTCGTCGATCCAACCGGAGGTGGGCGCGAACTCCTGCACCGCGCAGTTGGGTATGCTCAGATTGAGGTGCAGCATCGCCGCGGTGCTTACCGGGCTAGCCGTGTAGTGGCAGGCCAGCTCCTGGTAGTGGACTTCGGCCATGGCGGCGATTTTGCGCCCCTCGGTGAGGCCGCCGCAGTGGCAGATGTCCACCCGGACGTAGTCGATCAATTCGCCTTCGATCAGTTCGCGGAAAGCCCATTTGTCGCACAACTGCTCGCCTGTGCCCAAAGGGACAGTGGTGTGCTGTCGAAGCCCGGCGAACGAAGCCGGGTTCTCCGAGCGGATCGGGTCCTCGACGAAATAGGGTCGGTAGGGGACCAGGGCGTTGCACAACTCGATGGCCCGGGTCGGCGTCAGGCGGGTGTGCACCTCGAACACGATTTCCACATCCTCGCCCACGGCCTGCCGCAGCGCCGCCATCTGCTCAACGCCACCGCGTACGGCGCGGGTGGCGTCGAAGTGATCGGTTACGGTGGCATCGATGGGCGAGATGCGCAGCACGCGCCACCCCTCGCTGAGCAGCTGCCGGGAACGCTCGATCAACTCATCCGCGTCCTTCCCGTACGAGTGGCGGTACACCAGGACGCGGTCGCGGGCCGCACCGCCCAGCAAGCGGTACGTGGGCACCCCCAGTGCCTTGCCGGCCAAGTCCCACAGCGCGATGTCGACGCCGGCCAGCGCTGACTGCAGAACCGGCCCGCCGCGCCAGAACGTACCGCGGTAGATGTCCTGCCAGAGGTATTCGATGCGGGTGGCGTCCTGGCCGAGAACCAACGGTTTGAGGTGCTCCAGGGCTTCGACCACCGCCATCGAGCGACCACTCAGAGAAGCCTCGCCGAGGCCATCCAGGCCGTCGTCCGTGATGAGCTTGACGTAAACGAATTGCCCCACGGGGAATACCCGCATCTCGCTGATCTTCATCCTGCCCTCCCGGGTTGGCGTGGGCTGCCCGCCGTTGCCGCGCAAGCCGGCGTACCACCGGCCGGGCGATGCCATTCTTTAGGATAGGCAAGCCTGCCCGGCCCGGGCAACGGCCACCGCCAGACTTAGCCGGCCGGCTGCGGCCTTGACGTCCAGGCGGCCGCGCCGGGATATTGCCCCCCACAGCCCGACCGACCACAACACCAGGCCGAGGGAGGTGTGCATGCGGGTGTTAGTGAGCGGCGCGAGCGGCCTGATCGGCAGCGCCTTGACGCGCAGCCTCAGTCAGGAGGGACACACGGTCAGGGCCCTCGTTCGACGAACGGTGCGTGATCCGGCGCGGGAGTCGGCTTGGGACCCAGAGCGCGGTTACCTGGCCCCGGACGCGCTGGATGGTATCGACGCGGTGGTCCATCTTGCCGGGGCCAACATCGCCGCCGGTCGGTGGACGCCCGAACGCCAACGCGCCATCGTTGACAGTCGCGTCGGGCCCACCGGTCTCCTGGCACAGCGGTTGGCCGCGGCAGCGCGACCGCCGCAGGTCTGGATCAGTGCGTCTGCCATCGGCTTCTATGGCGACCGGGGCGAGGACGAGGTGGACGAAACCGCGGGTCCGGGCGCGGGGTTCGTGGCCCAGGTGGCGCAGCAGTGGGAAGCCGCCACGGCACCGGCGGCAGCGGCCGGCATCCGTGTGGTGCGGGCTCGCTTCGGCCTCGTGCTCTCGCCCGCAGGCGGGGCGCTGGCACGCCTGCTGCCCATGTTCCGCCTGGGCCTGGGCGGGCGTCTGGGCGATGGCCGCCAGTACTGGAGCTGGGTCACGCTCGCGGATGCAGTGGCGGTCCTTGTCACGGCCCTGGCCGACCCGTCCCTCACCGGCCCGGTGAACGTCGTGGCCCCGTCGCCGGTGACCTGCGCCCAGTTCGCCCGGGCCCTCGGCCAGGCCCTGGGGCGGCCGGCCTGGCTGCCCGTTCCGGCGCTCTTCCTGCGGTTGGCCTTGGGCCAGATGGCCCGGGAACTGCTGCTCAGCGGAGCCCGCGTGCGGCCGGCGGTTCTGCTGGCCCGGGACTTCCCCTTTACCCATGGCCAACTGCCGCTGGCCCTGCGCGACCTGCTGGCCAAAACGCCGGGCAACCCGGCCGTCCGGCGGCCATGAACCGGCCGGTGCTCGTCTGGTTCCGCCGTGACCTGCGGCTAAGCGACCATGCCGCCTTGACCACTGCCGCCCGCATGGGGCCCGTCGTCCCGGTCTATATCCATTCCCCTCAAGGGGCCGGCGCCTGGCGCGACGGCGCTGCCAGCCGTTGGTGGCTGCAGCGTTCGCTGGCCGCTCTGGACGCGGCCCTGCGTCGGCGCGGCAGCCGTCTGGTCCTGGACCGCGGCGATCCGGCCGAGGTGCTGGCGCGGATCGCGGCGGACACTGGCGCGGCAGCCGTCGTGTGGCACCAACGACACGAAGCCCATGCCGCCGATGCCGATCAACGGGTAGCGGCGGCGCTGACCGGCGCCGGTTTGCGCGCCGTCTGCCTTCCGGGGCCCCTGTTGATCGAGCCGACACGTCTGCTGACCGCCGCCGGCACTCCGTACCGCATCTTCACCCCGTTCTGGCGGGCGGCCCAGGCGGCCTTCGACGCTGCGCCGCCACAACCGGTGCCGGGGTCCTGGCGGCCGCCCCCGCAGTGGCCGGCCGGTCTGGACCTGGCCCAGTTGGCACTGGACCGTGGCGAAGCGTGGACTGGCGGCCTGGCGGCGGCGTGGGAACCCGGCGAACTGGGCGCCGGCCGCCGCCTGGCGGCCTTTGTGGCCCACAGCCTGGCCACCTACGCGGAGGGCCGCGACCAACTCGGTGTGGACGGCATCTCGCGCCTGTCGCCGCACCTGGCGTTCGGTGAGTTGAGCCCCCGCCAGGTGTGGCACGCAGTGGCCGACCGACCCGGGGCCGCGCCTTACCTGCGGCAGCTAGGTTGGCGCGATTTCAACGGCTACCTGCTGCACCACTTCCCGAACCTGCCGGAAGAGCCCCTCAATGCCGGCTTTGCCGGATTCCCGTGGGTGGACGACGACTCGGCCCAACGGCAGTGGCAGCAAGGCACCACTGGTTTCCCGTTGGTGGACGCCGGTATGCGGCAGCTGTGGGCCACCGGCTGGATGCACAACCGGGTGCGGATGGTAAGCGCCTCCTTTCTGGTCAAGGACCTGCTGGTCCATTGGCGGCGTGGCGCCGAATGGTTCTGGGACACCCTCGTCGATGCGGACCTGGCCAACAACACCTGCGGTTGGCAGTGGACCGCAGGCTGTGGGGCGGACGCCGCTCCGTTCTTCCGTGTCTTCAACCCGACTGCACAGGCACAGCGCTACGATCGCGACGGGGCCTATGTGCGCCGTTGGGTGCCCGAACTGGCCCGCCTGCCCGTCCCTTGGATTCACCAACCCTGGGCAGCGCCGACCGCGGTCCTGACGCAGGCGGGGGTGCGCCTGGGTCAGACCTACCCCCAGCCGTTGGTCGATCACGCCTGGGCTCGCCAGCGGGCGCTGCGGTCGCTGGCCCTGTGTCGGCGAGAGGGTGGCTCCGGCCGGGATCCGCGGTCGGCGCTGTCGGGCGTTGATACCCCTTACTGATCCGCGGAGCAGCCCTGTGCAAGCACTCAGTCCGTCGCCCCCGCTTCCCCCCGATTTGGCGGCCTTGACCGATCCGGCCCTGGACCTGGTGCGAGTGTCCACCCTCGTGGCCACGGCCCCCAACCTAGCGTGGGTCCTGACCACCGCCGACGGGCCCCATCGACTGTGCCGCGTGGGCCCGACGACGGCCCGTCTGGTCCCCGTTCCCGCGCCGACCGGGGTGTCGGAACTGTGGCCGGGCGGTCCCGGGTGGGTCCTGGCCCTGGCGCAACGGGCCATCTGGCGGGTCGACGCCGCCAGCCCCCCGGTACGGGTGACCGAGCTGCCGCCGGGCGTCGGCCCAGTGGCGGCGGCCGTCACGCCCGCCGGGCCGGTGGTTGTCGCGGTGCTGCATCGTGAACCCGAGGCCGGGCCGCAGCGCTGGCCCGCAGCGCCGCCGACAGCTCAGCTGTGGCGCTGGGATACGGCGCTGGGATGGCGTCGCCTGACGGCGGCGGCGCCGGCCAGTCGGGTGCGTTTGGGGCCCACGGGAGCTCGCGTGGCTTGGATCGAGCCCGCGTCGGCATGGCCGGAGGAGGCCGGGCGCGGTGAACTGGTCTGCTGGGACGGCATCGCCGGCCGCGCCAGGCAGGTCACGTCCGGCGCCGGGCGGTTGGTCGATCTGCAGCTGGCGCCCGATGGCGGTGGCATCGTGTACCTGGCCAACCACGAAACCCGGCGCCCGATCACGGCGCACACCCGGCTGTGGTGGATCGACTGGCAGGGCCGAGGACGGCGGGCGCTGACGGCGCCGGGGCGCTGCGTCGAGGCGTGGGGTTGGGCGGGGGACGGCAGCCTGTGGGTAACGTTCCTTGAGGGCATGGCACTGCGCACCGAGAGGGTGGACCTGGAGGGCCATTCGACTCCCTGGCCTCACCCGGCGCCGGTGGCGGGCGTCGCGGCTTGGAGCGGCGGCGAATTGGTGGCCTACGGGGTGGAAAGCCGCACCGAATACCCGGCCGTCCGGGTGGCCGGCGGCTGCCTGACCGTGCCTCAAGCCGAGTCTTGGGCTGACCTGCGGGTGGGCACCACCGGCTGGACGACGGCCGATGGCGCCTGCATACCGGGACTGGTCTATGAGGTTGCCGGCCTGCCCGGCGACGCACCGCTGCTGGTCCAG
>CAITNQ010000498.1 GCA_903893785.1 uncultured Gemmatimonadota bacterium | reverse complement strand
GCACGGCGACCAAGACGGCATGACGCCGGAACAGGTCGAAGCCCTGCAGGGCGGCATCCGAGCCCGCGTGCTGGGCCAGGATCCCTTCGACCGCGAACGCTTCTGGCACTGGCTGTGGGTGGCCAACGTCAGCGAGAACCTACTTAGCGTGCTGGACATGGTCCTGTGGGACCTGCAGGCCCGGGTCTTTGGCGTCCCCGTCCACAAACTGCTCGGTGGGTGTCGCGATCGGGTCAAGGCCTATGCCAGCACATACCCCAACATGGGGTCGCCCCAAGACTACGCCGATCACGCCGCCGCGTGCCGAGCCCAGGGGTACCGGCACTACAAGATCCACCCCTACTACTTCTGGGATCCGGTACGCCAGGAAGCCGATCCCGGGCGTCCGTCGCATATCCAACAGGATATCGAGCTGTGCCGTGCCGTGCGCGCCCGCGTCGGCGACGACATGGTCCTCAGCTACGACCCATGGGGCACCTACCGGACCTACGAAGAGGCGGTCAGGGTGGGCCGGGTCCTGCAGGAGCTGGATTTCTGCTGGTACGAACACCCGATGAACGAGTACCGGGTGGCCGCCTATGAGAAGCTCTGTCAGGAGCTGACGATCCCGATCCTGTCGCCGGAGATCGCCGCCGGGAGCATCTACACGCGGGCCGACTGGATCCGTCGCGGGGCTTCGGACATGAGCCGCATCGACGTCCTGCGCGGCGGCATCACGGGCGTGCGCAAGATGGCGGCCATCTGCGAGGCCTATGGCGTCAAGTGCGAGGTCCACATGAGTGGCTTCGCTAACCTGCAGGTGCTGGCCGCTACCAGCGAGGATGTCTGCGAATACTACGAGCGCGGTCTGTTGGCGCCCGGGGTGGAGATGAATGAGCCGCCGCCGTACCTGGAGGCGATCGCCGATCCCCTTGACAGCGACGGCTGCGTGCGCGTGCCGACCGAACCCGGTCTGGGTTACCGGCTCGATTGGGGCTATATCGAGTCCCACCGCGTCCCGTAAGCGAACGCCTGGTGACTCGGCTGCGGTCTGCCGGGTCACGCCCACCGGCAGACCGCAGCCATGGGATCAGGAGGGTTTGGCCGGCCGACGACGGGTGGCCCGGGCTGGCTTGGGCGACGCTGTCGCCGCTGCGTCTGCCTGGCGAGCTGCGGCCCGTTCACGCCGCATGGCGGCCACGCTCTTGACGGCCAACCGCGCCGCGCCGCGGCTCTTGTGGGTGCCCAACCGCCTCGCGCCGGCCAGTCGCTGCCGGGCTCTGGGCACTTCGGCGCGCCACTGCGGGAGCCACTCGGCCTGCGCCACCAGCATTTCGTCGACCATCTGTTCGATCTCGGGCGGGTTGCAGACCGCGCCCACCAGCGGGTCCATCATGAATGCCTGGCGGAGCAGCTCGATGTCGCCATGGACGGCCGCTGCCACGGCCAGTTCCTGGACGCTGATCGAGGCCCGACACACGGCCGCGCAACCGAGCGGCAGGTCGCCCACGCGCGGGGTGCTGATGCCATTGCGGTCCACATAACCGGGCACCTCGACGATGGCCTGCGGCGGCAAGTTGGTGATGGTGCCGTGGTTGACCACGTTGAAGTGGCCGCGGTAGACCCGTCCGGTCTCCAGCGACTCGATAATCCAGCTGCCGTGTTCCTGGGAGCGGGTTTCGTAGGTGAACTGGGCGGGTGGCTCGGCCAGCCAGTGCGGGAAATCGGTCTTGAACCAGTTGCGGCCCTCTGTGCACACGCGCAGATACCCGCCCGTCTCGCCGTTTATCCAACTGCTCAGATCGATCCACTGGCCGATCTCCGTCGGCCGTTTGCGGTACCAGGGCAGATACTCGGAAAGGTGGCCGTTGGATTCGGTGCTGTAGTATCCGAAGCGGCGAAGAACATCGATACGGACTTTCTCGGTCTGCCGGTACAACGGGTGCCGGGTGAACCCGTCGAGCAACCGACCGGTCCAGTCGGCGCCGTCGTAGCGCACCTGCACATACCATGTTTGGTGGTTGATGCCGGCGGCCACGATGTCGACTTCGCCGGTGCTCACCGAGTGGTAGCCGCGGCTACCCGGTTTTCGCCCCTTGTTGACCAACAGCTCGATCACCTGGGCGATCTGATGATGCCCTCCCTGTACGCCGTGGCAGAGACCCACCATGCGGACGCCGCCGTAGTGTGAACCCGCCCAGGTGTTCATGGCCATGGGATTGGCGTAGTTCAGGAACAGCGCGTCGGGGCGGGACACTTCGCGGATGTCGCGGCAGAAGGCGAGGATCTGCGGGATGTTCCGCTGACCGTACATGATACCGCCGGCGCACAGCGTGTCGGCGACACACTGATCCACCCCGTAGCGCAACGGAATGTCTATGTCGGTCTGGAACGCCTCCAGTCCGCCGATGCGCGTGGTGTTGAGGATGTAGTCCGCGTCGGCCAGCGCCTCGCGGCGGTCCAGACTGGTGGTCAGGCGGGCCGGCAGGTGGTTCCCGTCAATGTCGCGCTGGGCCAGCTGCGCGATCATTTCCAGGTTGCGGGCGTTGATATCGTGGAACGCGAACTGGGCATCGCGCAGTTCGGGAACCGACAGAATGTCACGCATCAGTCGCCGCGTGAAGCCGATACTGCCGGCGCCGATAACGGCAATCTTGAGGGCCATATCATCCTTTCCGGGGCTGCGGGTGTGGTTCGCGATCACGGACCGTACCCAGGTCGGCAGGCCCGGCCGCCAGGTCGCCGGACAGCTGACGCGTCCGGGGCCGCGGCGGGCCGTTGGAGGGGTAATCTGCGGCCCGCGGCCGGCGACGGCAAAACGGACCGACCGCGGGTTTGGGGCGGCTGCGGCGTTTTCGGTATATTCTGCCTTTCGGGGGCCTTCGGGCGCGTCAGTGTCCGACCCCGGACCGGGCCGCGGGCCGCCCCAGGAGGGGAACGACATGAACGCCCAGCAGTATCAGATGATGCAGATCCTGCAGAAGATCCCGGTGTTCAAGGGCTTCGAGGTCAAGGAGTCCCTGATGCTCCTGCGGATCTGCCACCCTCAGTCCTACAAGGCAGGCCAGACGATCTTCAATGTCGGCGAATCGAGCACCGAGATGCTCGTCCTGTACAAGGGGCGGGTTCAGGTGGTGTCGCGTTCCGGCGAGGTCCTGGCGCATCTGGGAACTGGCGCGGCCACGGGCGAGATGGGCATTTTCACCGGCCAACCTCGCTCGGCCAGCGTGGTGGCGACCGAGCCCACTGGTGGACTGATCATCCGCAAGGCGGAACTGATTGTCCTGCTCGGCAACAACCCAAGCATGCACCTGCGGTTGCTGTACAACGTGATCAATCTCCTCAGCGCCCGACTGGCCGACGCCAACCGGCAGAACGATACCTACGCCCGCAAGCTGGAAGCCCTGGCCGGTCCGCCTCTGAGCCCGGTCGGCGACGACGCTGACGCGGCCGACGATGAGGCCCAACTCTCTGATGACGATGAAGAAGCCGGCCCCCCGGCCGAAGACGACCACGACCTGAAGGGTCTGGGCTACGACGGTAGCCACCGCCGTTAGTCCCGCCGCGGCCGCATCGGGTGCCCAGGCCGGTCAGGTGGCGGCCGCGCCTCTGCCGGCCCACTGCCTCGCCTGAGGCCAGCGCCGTGGCCGCGGCCGTACCGCCGCCATGGACGGCCCGATTGCCTCCGTCGTTGACCCCGATTCCACGGCGTGCTGCGTACCCGGCCCGGTCGTGGCCGCTGCTCGGCTATGCTCCTCCATAACAGCAGGTTCACGGTGACAGAACAACCCGCGTCCGGGGTTTCATCCGGTGGGGCACACAGCGTGCCGATGGACGTCCAATCCCTTTACGAGCGATACGGACCCATGGTCATACGCCGGTGTCGGCAGCTTCTGCGCGACGAGCAGGAAGCCCTCGATGCGGCCCAGGACGTCTTCGTTCGCCTCCTCGAGGGCAAGGAGAGGCTGCGGGCTGACTACCCGTCCAGTTTGTTGTACCGGATGGCCACCAACCTCTGCCTGAACCGGCGGCGCGATCGTCTGCGCCACGGCGAGACCCACGACGACGAGCTCCTCGACCGCATCGCTGACCAGGACGACATCGAGGCCAGGGTCCATGCCGGCGCCTTGCTCGATCGGCTGTTCGGACGCCAGCGGGAGTCGACCCGGACGCTGGCGGTGCTTCACTATGTCGATGGCATGACCCTGGAAGAGGTGGCCCGCGAGGTCGGTCTGTCCGTATCGGGCGTGCGCAAGCGGCTGCGTTCGCTGCGCGCCCGACTCACCGAGTTGGAGGCGCCATGACGACCCCCGCCCCCTCCGACCTGCTGCTGGAACGGTACCGATTGGGCGAGCTGCCCGCCGACCAGATGGAGGCGGTCGCCGCCATGGTTGCCACGGACGGGGCGGTGCGGTCCCGGCTGGCCGCTCTCGACCGCTCGGACGCCCAGATTCTGGGGCAATACCCGAGCGGGTGGATGGCGCGACGCCTGCAGCGACGTGCCTGCCCGGTGCCGTTTTCGGCGGCGCCGTCGCGCGGGTCGCTGCAGCGCTGGTGGCCCGTACCCGTGGCCGCGGCGCTGCTGCTGGCGGCCCTGCCGCTGCTGCGGCCAGACTCGGACGACGCCCGGGACACGCTGAAGGGCGACGGCGTGGCGCTGCAGCTGTACCGCCAGACGGCCGCGGGCAGCCAGGCGCTGGGCGATGGCGATGCGGTGCGCGCGCAGGAGCGCCTGCAGATTGCCTTCCGCGCGGCCGGCCGCCACTACGGCGCCATCGTCTCCATTGATGCGCGTGGCGTTCTGACGACCCATCTGGCCAGTGCGGCGGGGGCGGCAGCCTTGGTGTCCCAAGGCGCTGACACCCTTGCCTATGCATATGAACTGGATGACTGCCCGGGAAGCGAGCGGTTCTACCTGGTGGCAGCCGACGCGCCGTTCACCGTGCCGTGGGTCGAGGCCGCCATCCGTCGCGCTGCTGCGGCAGGCACGGTCAGGTTGGACCTGCCTGCTGATTACAGCCAGACCTGCGTGACCCTGGTCAAGGAGACAGGGCCGTGAACGCCGCCTGGCCCCGTCCGGTCGCCGCGGTTGCCGGCGCCGGCGTCGGACTGCCTGCCCCTAAACGGGGGTCAGGGGCGGCGGCGCCAGCCCGCTCAACCGGCGGTCTGCCCACGGCCCAACGCTGGTTCATGGCGTTGGTGGGGATCGCGCTGTTGCTGCCGGCCGGCGCGGGTGGCCAGCCGTCGGTGCGCCGCTTCCTGCTGGCCATCGGGGCCAACAACGGCGGTTCAGACCGCGATCTGCTGCGCTACGCGATTAGCGACGCGACCAGTTTCGCCGCGGTGTTCGCCGAGTTGGGTGGTGTCGACCCGGCTGACCAGATCCTGCTGCGTGATCCCGACCTGGCCGGGTGCCGTCGGGGCCTGGACGACCTGCAGCAGCGCGTGGCCGCCGCTTCGCGGTGGGGAGGCGGACCGTGCGAGGTGATCTTCTACTACTCGGGCCACGCCGATGCCGAGGGCCTCCTGGTGGGCGGCGAGTGCTTCCCCTATGCCGAGGTGCGGCAGGCCCTGATGCAGGTCCCCGCTGTGGTCCGCATTGCTGTGCTGGACGCCTGCGCGTCCGGGACCATCACCCGCCTGAAGGGCGGACGGCGTCAGCCCCCGTTCCTGGCCGCCAATGGTTCCGATGTCCGCGGCTATGCCTTCATCACCTCCAGCAGCGCCGACGAGGCATCCCAGGAGTCAGCGCGGGTGGCGGGATCGTACTTCACTCACCACCTCGTCTCCGGTCTGCGGGGCGCAGCCGATCAGTCCGGCGACGGCCGCGTGAGCCTCGACGAAGCCTACCGCCACGCCTACGACCAGACGCTGGCGCAGACGGCTGGCACGCGCGGTGGGGTGCAGCACCCGACGCGGGACATCGCCATGGTCGGCTCGGGCGATCTGGTGATGACTGACCTGCGCCATATGGGTGCGGGCGTGGTCCTGGCGCCGTCGTTGGCGGGCCGCGTCTACGTGCAGGACAGCGACCAGCGCCTGGCCGTGGAACTGCGCAAAGCCGCCGGCAAGGCGGCGGCCATCGGCCTGGCCCCGGGGCGGTATTGGATCCGTGTCGGCACTGACTCGTTGTGGTCGGGGACGGCGCTGGTGCTGGCGGCTGGCGACCGCCGCGAGTTGGCCGCCACTGACCTGCAGCCGCTGAAGGCCGAACCAACGACTCGACGCGGCAACCTGGACCCCACGGTGCACCTGGTCGCCGGCGAAGGTCCGAATCTGGACATTGTCACCCGGCAAGGGTACCGGTTGTCCCTGAGCCTGTTCTTCAGCGACCTGCAGGAGCCGTTCCGGGGCCTGCAGGCTGCCTGGCTCGTGAACCAGTCGTCGGCATCGGCCGGGTCGCAGCTGTCGCTGTTCGGCAACCTGGGCCAGGCGGAACTGCGCGGCTGGCAGGCCACCGGCATGGTCAACTGGTCGGTGGGGCCCCTCCAGGGCGGACAGGTGTCGGGGGGGGTCAACATCGCCCGGCAGGTGCGCGGCTGGCAGGTGGCAAACTCCACCAACATTGCCAAGCATATGCGGGGCTGGCAGGTAGCCCTGATGACGAACATGGCCAAGGAGATCCGCGGCGGTCAGGTGGGGGCGCTGAACGGGGCTCGGATCGTTGACGGTCCGCAGGTGGGGGAACTGAACATTGCCCGTCAGGTGC
>CAITNQ010000497.1 GCA_903893785.1 uncultured Gemmatimonadota bacterium | reverse complement strand
GTACCGGCTGAGCATCGCCCCGGTCCAAGGCGGCCAAGATCACCAGCACCCCTTGGCTGACTCGCGGCAGGTTGCTGGCTGCACTGCCGTCCATGCTCGCCTGCACCAGGCCGGCCAGCATCTCCTCAACCAACTGCGCTGCGGCCGCCGGCGTCGGGGTAGGGGCACCCAGGGCTTGCGCTCGGGCGGCCAACTCCTCGTCCTGGGCCAGGAACGGCCACAGCGTGTCATAGGCGAGGCAGAAGGTTTCGATGACGTAGGGCAGGTCAATGCAGTAGTGAACCGTCCCTTTGCGGAACAGGGCTGCGATCGGGTCAGGTTCGGCCGCCCAGTCCGGCTGGCCCCACGCCCAAGGCTGCTCCTCGGGCAGGGTCGGACCATACCGGAACTGTGGTGCGGCGGCCAGGTACACCTCCTCCACCGCCTGGCGCAACAGCAGCAGGCCCAACCGCCGCGCCACGGTCGGGTCGAACTGCTGCCGCAGCCGCCGCGTCAACTGGTCCATACCGGCGGCAAAAGCCCGCGTCTGGTCCCGGTGATAGGTGGCCGCAAACAGAAACAGATGCCCGGCCGCGTCGAAATACCCGTAGCCGTCGTCAACGAAATCGCCGCGGACGAAATCACCGGCCGCCAGGTCGTTGCTTGGATACACCGACCCGCATGCCGGGCATCGGGATTTGAAGTCGACGGGGAGATGCTGGCGGATCCACGGGTAGAAGCCATTGTGACGGAAGACGGCCGTGCCGCAGCTGGGGCACCCTTGGTGCACGTTGACGAAGTGGGCGCGCGGCAGTTCGGCGGGCGGCAGCTGCCGCCAGAGTGAGGCATCGTCCTGCGCCAACCACCAATTCAGCACCGGCTCCTCGGGCGCTGGCGCCGGCACGTCCTGGAGCGTCTGGCGCCCCTTACTCGATGTCCAGCCAAGCCCGACCGGCCAGCGCCGAGGCCACGTGGCGCCGTTGTATACGAATGGCTGTCGCATCTCGTTGAGGCTGCGGACCTCGACGTAGCGGCTGTCGAGGCAATCTTGGTGCACCGCGGTCACGCAATAGGTCCCGCTCTGCTCCGGCGCCCGGAGGTACACGTACAGCGCCTGGTCCGCGCTGCACCAGCGCCGGCCGGTCTCCTGGAACCCTTCGGCACTGAGCGAAACCTGGCTGTCGCGGGCCCGGATCGGCAGACGGAACACCCGCCCCGCCAAGATCAGCCGGGGCGCCCAGGGGATCGAAATCTGAGCCATGTGGGTTTCCCTCACGCCTGCTCGCCGCGCGGGTCCCGCCGCAGCGTGCCCAGGTGCTGCCGCAGGACCTGCACCCCGTACCCGATCGGGCTGCCCACATTGAGCAACCGGTAGCCCCAGCGGATCTTCTCCTGCAGGTCAGCCACCTCGCCCAGGGTGGTACCGGCGACGATACCCGTGCCCTCAAGGCGGGCCGGCACGGCGCGCATGATTTCCTGCACCTGCCGCGAACCCGTTTCGGTGATCGTGCCCACGGTAGCCGAGAGATCCAGTGGCCCGACCAGAATCACATCGATTCCCGGGACGCGCTTGATTTCGTCCAGGTTGTCAAACGCCTCTTGGCTCTCCAACTGCAACACCAGCACCGTTTCCTCGTTGGCCGTCTTGATGGCGTGGTTCCAGTCAACGCCGGCAATGCGGGTCCACATGGGCGAGATGCCTCGCGCGCCTTCGGGCGCGTAACGCGCGTAGTGCACGGCGCGCGCTGCCTCCTCGGCGGTATTCACCTGCGGCACCATCACCGCCACCGCACCCACGTCGTACGCCTTCTTGATCAGGGCCGGATCATTCCACGCCACGCGGATCAGCGGGGCCACGCCGCGCATCCGCGCCAACACCGGGATCACATCCATGGACTCAGGACCGTACGGCATGTGCTCGGTGTCGATCCACAGGAAGTCGGGTTGCGTGTCGGCAATGATGCCGGCCAGATGGGGGCTGAACACGCCGATGTTGGTACCCAACAGGATCTCACCGGCCTGCAGCCGCTTCTTCATTGGGTGCGGGTACATGCTTGCTGTCTCCTCAACGAGATGGCGCCACCATACGGCGCCTCAACGACGCTTCGCCCATGCAGTCTCCTGCTGCCGCCGCAGCGCCATGGGCCCGGCCGAAGTCAGGCCTGCCTCGCTGCAGGCCGCGCCCCCACGGCCGGGACGTACTGCGCCGCCAGACTCTCACACCTGTCAGGCCGCAACCGATGCCCCGTGCCGACGGCCCCATTGCCCGGTGTGCCGCACCGCCGCCGCACTGGCCCATCGTTGGCAGCGGCGCGCGCGCCCTGGCGTGGCCTGCCTACCCGCGCCTCGCGCCATCCGCTGACGAGCCGCTGCGAGTAGACCGTGCCGTCACTCGTTCACGTGCTAACCGGTCGCTGCGAGCAGACCGTGCAGTTGCTCGTTCACGCGGTGACCGGTCGCTGCGAGCAGACCGTGCCGTCGCCCGTTCACGCGCTAACCGGCCGCTGCGAGCAGACCGCGCCGTCGCCCCAGGCCACCTGCTGACGGATCGCTACGGGCACGCCGTGCGGTTCTACCAGC
>CAITNQ010000496.1 GCA_903893785.1 uncultured Gemmatimonadota bacterium | reverse complement strand
TCGGGTCGCCGGTAGGTCAATGGCGTCACCTTGATATCGGTGATCCGCAGCCGGACGCGGCCGATCGCTTCGAGCAGGCCGTTGATGGGATCGGGATCCGTCATCTGGGTTCCTTTCGGTCCTGGCGGCCAAGGCAAAGGGGGAACAAAGGGCGCATCCAGGCCAGCGGGGCCGGTGGGGTGAGAGGTGGGGCAGCCTGCACAAAGTGGCCCCTCCGGTCGCCCCCCACCGTGCCGGTCAAGCCCATAGTCACGCCCGGGTTGCTCTTGTCGCAACTGGACAGCAGTACCATGCCGTCGAAGTGGTGGGCCTGCGCCATGAGCTCCACCCCATCGGCGATGTTGTCCCGCATGGGGAGGATGTACCGGTACCCCGGGTTGGCGTTACCGAAGCCGTCGCAGGGCGCAACGCAGCCGAATTCCAGGCCGACGCCACCGTTGGCTCGGATTCCCAGCTTGGCCTGCTCGGCCAGGTCCCGCAGGTGCAGGTGGCCGGGGACGATCTCGTTCCAGGTGTTGCCCACGCCGATGAAGGGGCGGTTCCGGTCCTTCTCCAGGAACCCATCCTGGCGCAGCATGGGGAACACGGTATCAAAGTCCGGGTGCGACTCCTGCTGCCAGCGCGGCTTGGGAGTGCACGACGAGCAGCTGCAGGGGCCCTCCATGGCGGGCTCTCCGTGGCCAGAGGGTGGAGGTGCAGATGGGGCACGGCCGAACGGTAGTCTGCGCCTGTCACGGCGGCAAGGAGCGGTGCCTCACCGATGCGGCTGGCTCGTCCCCATGGCGCCGTGGGCCAGGTGGGGCGTCCGGCTCGTCCCGCGGGGAAAGGAGGTCGGGTGCCGCCGATGGTTACGCGGGCGCCGTCACCGGCAGCACAACCGTGAAGGTGACGCCGGAACCCGGGCGGTTGTCGATCTCGATGCGGCCCTGGTGGCGCTCGGTTATGGAACGCGCGATGGACAGGCCAATTCCGGTACCCTTGTCGACCGGTTTGGTAGTGAAGAACGGATCGAAAACCCTCCCGACGATCGCCTCCGGGATGCCGCCGCCATTGTCCGTCACCGAAAGGCGAACCACGGCTCCGTCGCTGGCGGCAGCCATGGTAACCTGGGGTCGCCAGTCGGCGGGGCAATCGGGGGCGCCCTCCCTTTGGAGCGCCGATCGGCCGTCGATCGCATCGCGCGAGTTGCTCAACAGATTGAGGACGACCCGCTCGATGGCGTTAGGCCAACCGAGGCAAGCCGGCAGGGCTGTGCTCAGTTCGGTGCGCAATCTCACCCCGCGAGCTCGCATCTGCACGCCGAACAGCTTGAGCGCGGCGGTGACCGGTTCGTCGACCGTGAACTCGACCGCGTCCTGCCGCGAATCGTCGCGGGCCAGCGAGCGCATATGGTCGACGACGTCCGTGATCCGGTCGACCTGGCCAACGATGTCCTGCAGGGCCTGCCTCATGTCGTCGGGTGTCGGTGTCCAGCCCACACTGGGGCCCAACAGCACCCCTTCGGCAAAAGCGCGAATGCCGCTCAAGGGCTGGTTGATCTCGTGGGCCACGCCTGACGCCATCTCGCCGAGGGCCTGCAACCGGTCCGCCTGAAGTACGCGCAGGCGTTGGCTCTCGATTTCGGCCTGCATTCGCTGCCGGTCGGTGATGTCCCGGGCCAGGGCGAACATGACCCGGCGCCCGCGCCACTCGTACGGCCCACCGACGATCTCAACGGGGAACACCGTCCCGTCTTTGCGTCGATGATAGCGCACGGGGATGTGGATCGTGCCCTCACGCGCTGCTTGGGCGGTCGCCTTGTCTGACACCTCGCGTTCGGCGGTGATGTCGTGGACCGTCATTCCCGACACCAGCTCCTCGTGGCTGTACCCATATACGCGTGTGTAGGTCTCGTTGGCGTCCAGCAGCTGCAGAGTATCCAGGTCGAAGATGCAGACCGCGTACAGCTCATTGTGGAACAGGACGCGGTACTTGGCTTCGTTGTCGCTCAATTCTTCGAGTGCCCGGTGCTCGTCGGTCACGTCGGAGACACAGCCAACGTGAGCCGTCGGCCTGCCCGACGGGTCCACCGTCACTGTGAACCGGTCGCGTAGCCAGCGATAGGTCCCGTCCCGGCCGCGGAAGCGGTACTCCACCAGGCTCGGGCGGCCGGAAGCGGCCCCTCTTGAGTCCGCCAGCACGCGGTGAATCGCGGGTCTGTCTTCGGGGTGTATCCGACCCAACACATCGCCAAGCGAGAGCGCCTTCATCTCGTCGGGCGTGTAGCCGGTCATTTGCTCCACAGCTGGCCCCATGTACTCGTAGGTGTCGCTCAGCAGGTCGCGTTTGTACGAGGCGTCCAGCGCCCAGGTCAGCACTTCGCGCAGCGTCTGCTCGCTCGCTCTGAGGTTTTCCTCAGCCTGCCGGCGGTCGGTGACGTCAGCAGTGATCGCCACGATCGACCCATCCGCTGCAGGCGCGGCGCTCATTGACGTCCAGACGACCTCGCCCTGGTCCGTGATTACGCCGGTCTCCACGTTGCGCACGGGATGCCCCTCACACAGGGCTCGGACCGCCGCCAGCTCAGCCTGGGGCATCGGCGACCCATCACTGCGCAGGTACCCGCGCTCCCGGTGGTCGTGGCCGAGGGCGCCGGACGGCGGCAGCCGGAGCGCCTGGACAAACGCGGCGTTATGGGCGGCAATGTGGTGTTGAGGGTCGATGACCGACACGCCGACCGGGGCCGCATCGAAAGCCGTCTGCAGCATGTCGGCGGTCTGGCGTGCCTCGTCCTGTGTCCGTCTCCGCTCGGTGATATCAATGGCCGCGCCTTCGTAGCACAGCGTCTCGCCCGACGGCGAGGCCACCCTGGTTGGCTCTGAAAGCACCCAGACCGGGTGGTCGTTCCTGGCGCGCAGGCGGACCTCGACGCCCCCCACGGGCCCGCCACACGACCCGGCCCGGGCCAGCGCGGCGCAGTCTTCTGGGCTCCAGCAGAGCGGCCGACCCGCGTCGCACACTTCGGCCAGCAGCTGGCCAGGTGACTCATACCCCAGGATGCGGGCAAGGGCCAGGTTCGCGTACAGCAGCCGGCCGTCCGGGTTGGTGCGCCAGAGCCCCACCAGGGTGGATCCAGACAGGTCGAAATGGGGGTTCGTGAGTCGCTGGCAGGCAGTCGCGTCGTCTTCCATCGCAGCGCCTCTCCAGGGGCAAACGCCGCAGTGTTCAGTAGGTGGACGCCCCAGTAAGAGATATGCAGCGGACCTTGTCAAGTATGCACGGCTGCGCGATCTACCGCTGCCAACGTAGGGTTGCGGATGGCGGACGCTCGGCCCCCCGGGGTGCTGGCTGCAGCCTGCAGGCGGGTAAGGAGGCCGCCGCCTGCGCGGGTGGTGGGCGAAGCCCGGGGCGCGGGCGAGGTTTGGCCGACGCTGTCAAGCCGGCAATGCCGCGATAGGGGGGCAGCCCCGCGCCCGGCGCGTACCGCGCGGCGGCACGAATGGCTGGCGATCCCAGCGACGCGTGCCTGCGTGGTGCGCGGCTCACCTCACGCAGTCGGTCGCCGACCTCAAAGTCCGGAGCGCATCGGCAGGTGCTTCCCGAGCCGCCGGTAGATGGATGGCCGCCATGGGGGTGCGGTCGACAGGCTCCACGCGGGGAGGCAGTTCGGGCGGCAGCCCCGCGTTCTGCTGGCGAGCACCGGACGAGGGGCGGCGGGCCGCGTACGGCGCCAGGACGCCGAGCGGGCCGGTTCCTGTCACTTCCGGCGGGTCAGTCCCCGCGGTTGCCGTGGGCCTCCGCGTTGACTTCCTTTGTACCACTTGGCGCAGCCGAACGCGTCGAGTTAGCGCAGCCGAACACGTCGATCGGGAAGCATGGGGGTGGCGTGGCGGCGCCGTTACCGGCCGCGCAGGTCTTAACGCACGTCCGGCCGGCTACAGGCCGGCTCCGCGGCCCCCCACTGCTCACCCAGGTCCATCGCCATGGCCAACACGCTCGACGATCTGCTCCGCACCAGCCCCCTGCCCGTCTTCGTTGACTTCTGGGCCGAATGGTGCGGCCCCTGCAAGTCCCTGGCCCCGGCGGTCCAGCAACTCGCCAAGGAGTTCGCCGGGCGCTTGACAGTAGTCAAGGTGAACGTAGACCAACAACCCGAGACGGCGGCTCGGTTCCAGGTCCAGGGCATCCCGGCGCTGCTGCTGTTCGAGCGTGGCGAACTTAAGTGGCGTACTGCCGGCGCCCTGCCGTACGCCCAGTTGCGCCACGAAGTGCTCCAGGCACTGACGACCTGAGCCGGCCCGGCAACCGCTGGTCACGCCGGGCCGTGGCCGGCGTGGGCGGACCCATGTCGCACATCTACCACAACCGGACCACGCGGTTCCTGCAGTTGCTCTGGCGCAACGGCCTGCCCTGCGCCCTGTGCGCGCCGTTCCGGCGGTTGTTCGCCGCGTGGATCATTGCTGGCACTCCGCGGGGCAGCTTCGCCTTCCGCGGCCGGTCCTACGCGTACTTCCTGGACTCCTACAACACCACATGGATCAACGAAAGGAGTGTCGAGATCCCGATCATTCGCGGCGAGCTAACCGGTGCTCCCGCTGACGAGGTGCTCGAAATCGGCCACGTCCTGGGGCACTACGGCGATGTCGGGCACCAAGTGCTGGACAAGTTCGAGCGCGGGCCGGGTATCATCGGCCACGACGTGTGTCGTTATGTCCCTGCCAGGCGATACTCACGCATCGTCTCGATCTCCACGTTTGAGCACATCGGGTACGACGACGATGGCGGATCGCGGCCCGAAGATGCCTTGGACCGTTGCCGTCAGTGGCTTACGCCCGATGGGCGCCTGACCATCACGGCGCCCTTGGGCTACAGCCGGGCCTTCGACCGCCTCGTCGCCACGGGCTGGCCCCCTGCCGGTCAGACATCCTTCATGCTGCGAACCGGCAGAACCCGGTGGCACGAAGCCTCGCGCCAGGACGCGTTGGCCGTCCGTTACGGCCGACCGTTCCCGTACGGCAATGGCCTGGTCGTGATCACCGTGGGCCCGGAATCTGGGGCGCCCGACGCGGCGGATCCGCCTTGGGTGGCCCCCATCGGGGCGTCTCGACGCCGACCGCACACCGCTTGAACAACGCCTGGCGATGCATTACCGTACCACCGCGCCGGCGTCCGCGCTGCGTGGCCGGCCCGTAGCGGTCTGACAGGCCCCCCTGCTGGAGGTGGCCGTGGTGATGCGTTCCCGGGCAATCGGCGTGCTGGGTGCCGCGCTCCTGGCCGTGGGCCTGGCAGGTGCGGCCGACGCGCACAATGGTGCGGTCGCCATTGCGGTGCCGGTGTCGGGCATCGCCATCGACGGCGATTTGGGTGACTGGCCGCCCGGCATCGCTCGGTACCCGATCCGGGCGCCTCTGTTCGGCAACTGGCCGGACGATGACCTCGATTTCCAGGCCTGGTGGAGCGTGGGGTACAGCCCTGGCGAGCAGGCGATCTATGTGGCCATGGAGATGCACGACCCGTCCATCGTCCTCGGTGCAGGCCCGACGTCGGAGTGGAACGCTGTCGACGGCGGGGAGGTGTACGTGTCGGAGCAGCACGGTGGAGCCGCGGGCTCGATCGGCCAGTACAACATCCGCGGGAGGACGGCCGGTGTGTGGGGCAGGGCGCACCTGGCCGATCTGCAGGTAGCCGCCGACACCAGTGGCGGCGTGTACCGCAGCGAGTGGCGAATCGCGGTGCGCCAACCACTGGCCCCGGCGCGAGTGCTGGGTTTCGACGTGGTTGCCTGCGACTACGACCGAGACAACTCGTTCTCGTGGGTCGGGTGGGGTTCGGGGTCGGCAAGCAAGCACGCAGGCATTGAGCAGGTTGGCGACCTGGTGATCGGCGGCAATCCGCCGGAGAACGGCCGCCTCGCGGGCAGCGTCGAGTGGGAGGGCGGCCAAGGCCCTTTGGTTCACGCTCGGGTGCAGGTCGATTTCCCCGCGTCCGGCGCCGCCGCGGCCATGGTCCGTGTGGAGACGGACTCCACGGGCCAGTGGGGTCTGGACCTCCCGGCAGGTGAGTACAGCGTGGGCCTGCAATGGCCTGGGTCCGCGTCGACGACCGGGGTCCAGGCAGAGGTGCGACCCAGGGGTTCGACGCGCGTGCCGCTGAAGGCTCCACTGCCTATGCCCCCTCGTACCGTGGCCGGTTTGGGTCGGGGACAATGGCAGACCTTTTCGGCCATCGACGGCCTGGCGGGTCAGGCGGCAACCGCGCTGCTGCAGGATCGGGAAGGCAACATTTGGGTCGGCACCGATGGGGGTCTGAGTCGGTTTGATGGCAGGCAGTTCCGCAGCTGGACCACGCACGAGGGCCTGGGCGACAGCCGGGTGTCGTGCCTGGCCCAGGATCGGAACGGGGTGATCTGGGCGGGTACCTTAGGGGGCGTGAGCTGCGTGAACGGCGACACCTGCCGCACTTGGACGACGCAGAGTGGCCTGACCGGCAACGAGGTTTGGGCGCTGTACCAGCGCGGCCGCGGCCAACTCCTGGCCGGTACGACAGGCGGGTTATGCGGGTTTGACGGTCAGCGCTGGCACGCCATCGGTGAACGCCAGTGGGTGACGGCCATCGATGGCGATTCGTCCGGAACGGTGTGGCTGTCTACCAGGTCCGGCAGCGGTATCGCCCGCTATGACGGGCAGCACGTGGCGGCCGTTACCACCGACCTGCCCGCCGTGCGGGCCTTCCTCTGTTTGGCGGCTGCCGGTAACGGCGCCCTTTGGCTGGGCACTACGGAGGGCGCGTACCGGCGCGGCACTGGACTGCAGCCCAGCCTGACTGCGGTCCCGGGCCTGGGTAGTGAGTTCGTCACCGCCCTGCTGCCCGCGGCGGACGGGACCATCTGGTTGGGCACGGGGAGCGGTGTGCGCAGGTACGACTTGGTGTCAAACCAAGTGACCTGGCCGGACAGTGCCGCTGCGGTTCCCACCGGTTCGCTGCTGATGGATCGCGAGGGCAGTCTGTGGGTGGGAACGGCGGGCGGCATCAGCCGGTACGGCGGGCCCGAGCTGCGGACCTTCGACCAGCGCGACGGCTTGGGCGGTGACCAAGTCTACGCCATCCTGGAAGACCACATTGGTGATCTGTGGTTCCGCACGGGCCACAGCGCGTACGGCGTCCTGGACACAGGCGGTGGCGTGACCCGATACGACGGGACTGAGTTCATCCGTTTCACCCAAGCGGACGGCCTGGCGCCGATGCTGGACCGTGCCATGGCTGAGGACAGCGCCGGCAACCTGTGGTTCGGTCCCTCGCGGTACGATGGTCGGGTGTTCACTATCCTCACACCCGCCGAGGGGTTGATGGGGACGCCGACGGCCTTCACGCTCGACCACCGCGGAGCTCTGCTGATCGCCGAATACGGTGGCCCACTGGGCGGGCACCTGCGACGCTATGATCAGGGCCGGTTCGTCGCCGTTACAGGTGGCGACAGCCTGGCCACGCGGACGCCGACGGTTCTGTTGGTTGACCGGCACGGGGCCATGTGGGTGGGCACCGACAGGGGCCTGCTTCGGTGTCTCGACGGCCAGACCACCGTGTTCGGCCGCGCCGATGGCCTGGCAAGCGACATTATCTTGTGCCTGTTCCAGGGCCATGACGCCAGTGTGTGGGTCGGTACCCAGCACGGCCTCAGCCGGTACGATGGAAGGCAGTTCCGCAGTTGGGGGCGCCGCGATGGCCTGGGCGCCACGGCCGTGACGGCGATTACCCAAGATCAGGAGGGCCGGCTACTGCTGGGCACCGAAGGCGGCGGCATGAGTCTGTTCGATGGCCTGGTCTTCCAGGCCCTGACGACGTGGGACGGTTTGGCTGACGACCAGGTCTACGACGTGCACCAGGACCGCCACGGCGACGTCTGGATCGCTACGACGCGTGGCCTGAGCCGGTACCGGCCGAAGCACCAGCCGCCGCCAATCCGGATTACCCAAGTGTCGGCGGATCGCGACTACGGCGCCGCGGCCGACGTGGGTCTGACGGCCGGCGGGGCGCGTCTGGTGATCGAGTTCCAGGGATTGAGCTTCCGCACTCGGCCGGGACGCATGGCCTATGTGTACCGGTTGCGCGGCCGGCAGGACGAGTGGCAGGTCACGCGGGAGGAACGCGTCGTCTACGGTGAGCTGCCCATTGGTGACTACGTGTTCCAGGTCAAGGCAGTGGATCGGGACTTGAACTACTCAGCGCAGCCGGCCGAGGTCCGGGTCGTCGTTCGGCCCCCGTACGGGCAGCTGGCCCTGCGCATCGGGTTGGGCCTGGCGATGGGAGGCCTGGTAACGCTGTCGGTATACGGCTGGCGGCGGCGGCGCGAGCGCGACGAAGCCCGGGAGCGACTGTTCGCCGAGATGGCCGAAGAACTGCAGACCGCGCACGACCTGCAGATGGGGCTGATGCCGGCCTCGCCGCCGCAGATTCCGGGGCTTGAGCTGGCCGGCCGCTGCCTGACCGCCAACCACGTCGGCGGCGATTTCTACCGCTACTTTGTCCCCGCCGACGGTCACCTGCGGATCTGCCTGACCGATGTCACCGGCCACGCCATGGACGCCGCCATCCCCGCAGTCATGTTCTACGGCATCCTTGACGGCCAGGTCCGCTTCGATGTCGGTCTCGCAGAAAGCCTCGGTCACCTGAATACCACAGTCCGGGAACGGCTAACCGGTCGGACCCACGTGGCCTTCTCCATGGTCGACATCGACGTCGCGGCGCACTCGCTGCAGTTCGCCAACGCGGGTTGCCCGTATCCTATCCACTACCGGCGCGCGACCGCGGATGGCGTTGAGGTCGCGTTGGACGCCTACCCCTTGGGCGTGCGCGCGGGGACGGAATACCGCAGCGTGGTTGTCGGATTGGGGCCCGGCGACTACATCGTCATATACTCAGACGGTTTCGCCGAGGCGGCCAACGACGATGGCGATGTGTTCGGTTTCGCCCGCACCGTGGACACCGTCTGCGCTGCCTGCCGCCGCGGGTTGTCGCCCGACGAGGTGATCGACCACGTGACCGCAGCGGTCCGGTCCTTCAGTGGTGACGTGGCGCAAAGCGATGATATGACCTGCGTGGTCCTCAAGATAACGGGCTGAACCGCAGTCCGGCGCGGTCGCCCAAACCCGCGGTCTTGGCCGACGCGACATGTGTGTGCCCATGCCCTTGTCGTGGTGACTCGCGCGGGCCAACCCAACCGACCGCGTCAGCTGCCGTTGAGTCGGCGGCGGCGCGGGCCTCCCCTCGCCTGAATGAGCGAGGACATCAGCGTCCACGGAATGCCGCACGGGACACCCGCAGGACGGCATCGGCTGCGGCGCCCCGTGGCGGTGCACACCCAGGGTCACGGTCGGCCGCCCGTGGTGCGCTTCTGGGAGCGCACCCTTTCCCTGAAGGGTTGAGGCGCCAATGAAGCAGGATCCGCCGGACGAACGGCAGCGGTTGATTGATCTCGGCCCTGAGCGCCTAGCCGACGCCCTGCTGGCGTTGGCGCACGGGCACCCGAGAGTCGAGGCCATGGTGACCAGACTGACAGCCACGCCGTCGGCCGGGCTCAACCGGGTTCGGGCCAAGCTAGCCCGGCTGGGCCAGGGCATCCGGTTCGTAAGCCGGAGCGAAGCCGCCGAATACGCCGAAGACCTTCGGGATGTCCTGGCCGACATTCAGGCTGGCGCCGCCGACCCGCGGACGGTCGTGGAGTTGGTGGCCGAGTTCTTCCGCGCCGACGGCGCGGTCCTGGGGGCCTGCGATGACTCAAACGGCCACGTTGGCGGTGTCTTCCGCTACGAGGGGCAGGCCCTGTTCACGGCCTACGCCGTGTCCTGTCCAGAGAAGGAATGGCTCGCGGGTCTGGTGCTCGAGCTGGTCTTGGAGGATGGCTACGGCGTGCGCGCAGGGCTGATCGACAGTGCCGCTCAGTACCTTCCGGTCGCGACTACCCGGCGGCTAGCCGAGGGCCTCTGGTCCAGCGTGGTTGGTGGGAGAGACGACGGTGGGCGCGCACACGCCGGCATCCTGCTCGAGGCGCTGGCTCGGCAGCTGCGTGACCCCGCCCTCTTCGAGCGGGTTCGGTTGACCCGCTGTCAGGGGGTGTCGCCGGCGGCGTGCAAGGACATTGCGGCCGCGTACCTGGATGCCGACGACGCGGCGACCGCTCTTTCCTGGCTGCAGCGGATGCCGCCGGAGACGGGTTACCTTGTTCGCGAGTTCGACCAATTGCTCCTGCGAGCGCAGCAGGCGCTGGGGAATCGCGATGAGCAGAGCCGGATCGCCTGGCGCCTACTCCGCGCTGACCGGTCGCTGGGCGCCCTGGAGGGGCTGCTCGCGATCATCGGTCAGGAGCGTCGGGATGAAGTGGCCGCCGGGGAAGCGGCTGCCATTCTGGCCAGCAGAGAGCTGGTGCTGAACGATGCCCAGTTCCTGATCGACACTGGCCGGCTCCAGGATTGCGCCCAGTACCTGTTTGCTCGCCGGGACCAGTTGGATGGGGACCTGTACCACTGGCTGGTGCCCTTGGCCGAGGCCATGGAGCATGGAGGCGAGGCGCTGGCGGCTTCGTTGGTCTACCGCGCTCTCCTGGACTCGATCTTGGCGCGGGGTCTGTCGCGCTACTACCACCATGGCGCCAGATACCTGGCGCGCCTGGACGCGTTGAGCGCGAGTGTACCCGACTGGCTTGGGGTCACGTCTCACGCGGCTTACACAGCGGGCCTGCGCCAGGTCCATGCGCGCAAGGCCGCGTTCTGGGCCCGCCTTCAGCAATCGAGCCAGAGACCTCCTGATCACGCGACGACGGGTAACGGCGCGTCATCTGCAGCAGGACGTGGACGGGCACCACGATGGTAACGCCACTCGCGGAGGCGGGCGATGAAGCTCGGAGGCACCGTCCCGGCGCAGACGCATCGTCACGGCACCGTGCTCCACAGGGGCCCTGCCAACCCGTCGGTCCCTGGTCACGGGTCTGCGGGCGGAAGTGCAGAAGGGCTCCGCGCTGGGGTTGGGGGCCAGCCAGAGCCTGTCGGCCAGGCCGAGGCAAGCGGAAGACCGGGTCAGGGGTTGCGCCACGGCGTGCTCGGTCTGCTAAGTGACCTGCGGCATGCCGCCGAACCGGGGCAGGGTGTCGGCCATCGGCCCGTGACCAAACTCGTACGCCTGGTGGAGCGCGGACGCGGTCCCCAGGACCACGGCCTTGGGCGGCCAGACTGAGGTGGTCTCGAGGGCATGGCGCGCCGCCTTCGCCTGGCCGGGGAGGCGTAGTGGGGGCGGAAGTGGGCCAGCACTCACGAAGCGCCTGCACCGGCATCATGACGCCGGTGCGAAGGGTGTGAAGGGTGTCTGGCACTGCGCTGACACCGCAGGGGCCTTTCCCGCGTGCGCTAGTTCCCAAGCCAACCGGCCGACCGCAATGACACGGTCGGGCATCGCAGCAAACGACGAAGCGACGGGAACGGGCGGACGTACCACCGCAAGTGGGGAGCACTCCCCGGCGTTCGGGTTGGCGTTCGGTGATTCCCAGTTGAGTGTCCGAGTCCAGGCTGCCGTTGGATCCCACGGCGCCAGGACGGTCCGGTCAAGTTCATCGGCTCCAACGACCCGTGTACGGCCCCGGGCAGGTCTGTTGCGCCACGCCAGCTGGCAATGTCCTTGCCGTCTGCAGTAATTCGCAGCATACTGCAGCTATGGCGAAGTCCGTGACCATCCGTGATGTGCCTGACGAGGCCCACAACGAACTCGCTGCTCGGGCCGCCCGGACGGGCCGCTCGCCGCAGGAGTACCTGCGCGCTCAACTCATCGACCTGGCGCAGCAGCCCGACCCAGAAACTTGGCTCGCCCGGGTCCATGGGCGCAAGCAGCGGACGGGTACCGCGCTGTCTGCCGCCGCTATCCTGAGCCACCGCGACGCCGACCGTCCGTGACCCTGGTCGTCGACGCCAGTCTGGTTGTCGCCGCCCTGGTCGACTCCGGGCCCGTCGGTACCTGGGCTGAGGGATGCCTGGCCCGCCGATGGCACCTGGCGGCGCCTCATCTGTTGCCGGTGGAGGTCGCCAACATCCTGCGGCGGGCGGTTCTCGCGGGCGAGTTGTCGGCAGACACGGCTTCCCTGGCCCATGGCGAGTTGGCAGGCCTCCGGGTGGCACTCTACCCATACGCGCCGCTGGCGCAGGCGTGACGCCCGCTGTGCTAGGCGCGCCGTCAGCCGCCCAAGGCCGGGCAGCGCATCAGGTGACCTGAGCCGACCCACCGTGTAGCAGGCCACGGTGAGCAGCGAGGCGTGCCTCGGTGGGGCGCCCCTCACGCGACGCCGGCGGGGTCCGCGGCCTGGTACCCATGTAGCATCCGGTCGGACCACGCGCTTCCCTGCCCTTCGGACGTCAAGTCTCAAGCGGCGTCGATGCATCCTTGGGTGGAGACCGGGTCCGGACGCGTTGGTGCGGTCCATGGCCACCCCCCGGTCGCAGCCGGCAGCGCGGCGCTGCACGAAGGCGGCCACGGCGTGTTTGGCCATGCGCGTGCGCAGCGTCTGGCGGGTGATGTCGGGGGAGCCCCCGGTCGCGCCCATTCGCATGGACCACCGTCGGCCCAGCTCTGCGCCTCCCTGGGGCACGGCGGGCGGGCAGGGAGCCAAGGCGAGCCATCGCTGTCGGGCGTGGTGTTGTTGACTGGAGCCGCCTTCGGGAATCGAACCCGAAACCTCCTGATTACAAGTCAGGTGCTCTACCGATTGAGCTAAGGCGGCTCATTCCGTGCAGGATGCCACAGGAGGGCCTGATAAGATAGCCGGCGCGCCGGTCATCGACAAGCGGTGGCCGCTGCCAGTTGGGTCGCCAGTTGGGCCCGCGTACGGGGTTGGCGGCCCAACGCGCCCAGGTCCACGCCGGCCTGGTTGGCGCGCCGCGCCAGTTCCTCCGCCGTCACCTCTGTGTCGGGCGCGAAATGCAGGTCGGCTGGGTTGCCGGGCCAGAAGCCGCGCACGGCCAACCACTGGGCGGCGGCGCTGGCCGGGTGGCCATAGGGCAGGTCGTCGAACCAGAACAGCGGCACGCCCTGGCTGGCCAGTTCCCACTGCAGGGTTGCCAGCAGGTTCGGGTCATCGGCGACGCGGGACGGGGTGCAGGCCTGGCCCAGGCAGAAGGCGGCCAGGCGGCCTGCGGCCTCGCCGATATTCCACTCGATGGGGTGCAGGCGGTAGCAGCCATTGGTCATGTGCGTGACCCCGAGGTTCTTGCAGGCTGGCAGCAGGTTCGCCGGATGAGGGGGCAAGAGCGCAGCCAGAGGAATCTGGAAGGGCCGCGTCGGTCCGGTGGCAGCCACATCGCCGGGCACGCCGTGGATGTCCATGGGGTACCAGCCCAGGCCTACAGTGTCCCCGAACAGCGCTGCGCGGGGGCCGGGCTGGAAGCGCGCCAGTACGTCCTGCTCCCGGACCAAGCCGCGCGCCCGCAGCCGCCGTGACTCGCGGATATAGGGGTACTGGGACAGCCCATCGGCAGTACCGAGGGCATCGGGCCGTAGCCGCAGCCCGGGGTACCCATGCCCCTGCCCGTCGTCACGGGGCACCTCGGTTTGCAGCCAGTACAGCAAGCCCAACGCCAGGTCCTTGGCTCGGCGCAACAGGGCCTGCTCCTGGGCCGGGCTGGCGCCGATCAGATTGCCGCCGGCAAAGTCATTGCCTGACCAGTTGATCATGGCTAGATCGCGCTGGACCTGGCCGGCGCCGAACACGTCGGCGGCCAAGATGCGGCGATAGGTCCAGAAGGCGCCGGGCAGTTCGGCTACGGGCTCGAAGACTTTGTACGTCAGGTCGCGGGTGCCGTAGCGCAGGGTGAGGGTGTATGGTTGGCGATTACGGTTCTCTTCGTATCCCGGTGGTCTGGCGATCGTGTGGTCCTCGCCCGGGCAGTAGTCGACCACGAACGGGAAGGTGAAGGTTTGCACCAGTTCGGGCGCCGGGCCGTCGGCGCGGGCGTCCGGCTCGGCGGTCTCGTCACGCGATTCGGCACCGGTCACCCACGGTGCGCCGACCAGGGGCAGCAGCTCGCCCAACTCCGTCGCGTCGAGGAAATAGGCGGCCTCGACGCGCACGCTGCGCTCGTAGGGCGGTTGCCGCAGGTATACGGCCTCGATGCGGTCGCCGCGCACATCCGCGCGGTCCACGCGGGCGTGGTAGTGGATCTGCAGCCGGCCTGCCTCGATGTGAGGCAATAGCAGGCTGAGGAGGACGTCTACCCCCACGCGCGGCTCGAAGCACAGGCGGCTGACCCACCCGGCGCCCGGATTGAGCGGTACCGAACCGCCCACGTCCCGCACGTCGTACAGACGCTGGTAGCAGGCGCGGATCGTCTCGCGGAATTCGCGGTACAGGGCGGTGCCGCCGAAGCTCTCGATGTAAGCGTGCTCGTCCATGGCCGAGACCCCCTGGGCAGTACACTGCCCGCCGATCCAGGCGGTCTCCTCGGTCAGACAGACCCGGTACCCGGCACCGCAGGCGGCCAGGGCGGCGGCCACGCCGCCCAGACCCCCGCCCAGCACGGCTACGTCGCACGTCACGGCAAGCGTTTCCACGGGTTCTTGTTCCTTGTTGGCGTGGGTTGGCCGACGACGCGCCTGAATATCGGCCGGGTCCGAGGCGGCCGGCAACCGGGCTTCCTTGTCGCGGCGGGTTGGGCGTCCGTGTTTTTGGTCGCCACCAGCCCGGCCCTAGCGGTTGGCGGACCTACTCAGCAAGGAGGAAGCATGGCTAACGACACGGACGTGCCAGCAGCTGAGCCGCTGGTGTACCTGCGGGGCCGCACCCTGCCCGCCTCCCAAGCCCACATTGCCATCTACGACGCCGCCGTCATTCTCGGCGCCACTGTGACGGACCTGGTGCGCACTTTCCGGCAGCAACCTTACCGGCTGGAAGACCACCTGCAGCGCTTCTACCGTTCCTGCCGTTACGCCCGCATCCAGCCGCGCGAGACCCTTGACCAGACCCTGGGTACCTGCCGCGATCTGATTCGCCATAACGCGGCACTGCTGCCGCCCGGCAGAGAGTTGGCCCTGGTGCTGTTCATCTCCCCCGGTGAGTTCCCGGTATACGCCGGCGCCGCCGGCATGGCAGGCGAGGGGCAGCCCACCTTCTGCATTCACACCTTCCCGCTGCCGTTCTCGCTGTGGGCCCCCTACTTCACCCAGGGCGTGCATGTGGTGACCCCCTCGGTGCGCCACGTACCGCCGCAGTGTGTCGACCCCAAGATTAAGTGCCGCAGCCGCATGCACTGGTGGCTGGCAGATCAGGAGACGCATCTGGTGGACCCGCGGGCCGTGTCCCTGTGCCTGGACCTGGAGGGCAACCTGACCGAGACCAGCGGCTCCAACTTCCTGGTGGTCCAGGGCCGGCAGGTTCTCAGCCCCACAGCGCGCCACATTCTCCACGGCATCAGCCTGCAGACCGTGGCCGAGCTGTGCCCTGAGCTGGGGCTGGAGTTCGTCGAGCGGGACCTGCAGGTGTACGACGTGGTCAATGCCGATGAGGCCATGCTGGCCACCACGCCGTACTGCCTGGCACCGGTAACGCGCTGCAATGGCCTGGCCGTGGGGCAGGGGCGCCCGGGCCCGGTCTTCCAGCGGCTGATCGGCGCCTGGAGTGAACGGGTGGGGGTCGACATCGTCGCCCAAGTCCTGGGCGGCTGAAGCCTCGGCCAGGGGCCAGGCCTGCGTGTCTCTGGCTCGGCCGCGTTACGCTGCCGAGCCAGGACCGCCGGTTCGCGCGCCGCTGCGGCCTATGCGCCCGCGTCGTAGGCGGCCTCCACCCGACCCCCGCTCCAGGGGAGGGTGGAGGCGCTCGGTTGCCGCTGCCCCCGATCGCGCGCTGTGCGGTTTGGTCTTCGGCGGCAACCCGCGGGCCACCACCGCGCCATCCGGCGGGTTGAGTCGCCGCGTGGCCGTGACCTCCGGTCGTCGGCCGCCCTCCGGCCGGACCGGGCGTCTTGGCGCCCCAACGGCAACGGCCGCCCAGTCTGCTTCGCTGGGCGGCCGTTGCCGTCGACTGTCTCTGCTTACCCTTGCTGCGCCTGCTGCGGGCCTGGTCCCTGCCTTGGAGCGGCGGCCCTGCCGGGGCCTCGATCCGGGCCACCGACCCGCGCCGCCCGAGCGCCTCGCCGCTGGCTCAGCCTGTTGTCCGGTGGGCCCTCGAACAGCCCCGAAACGGCCCCGGTCGACCGCTGCCGGCCCTCAGTTGACGACCTCGTAGTCTGCGTCTACGGCCCCGTCCTCCTTCTTGCCTGAGCGCGGTGGCGGCGGCGGGGCGCCGGCCTCGGGACCCGGAGGCGGCTGTTGCTGCTGCTGCTGCTGGTAGATCGTTTCGGCCAGCTTGTGGGCCGCCTTCTGCATCTTCTCCAGACCGACCTTGATCTGCGCGTCGTCTTCCTTCTCGATGGCGGATTTCAGTTCCGCAATGGCCGCCTCCAGAGCCTGACGGTCTTCGGGGGGCAGTTTGTCGCCGTGTTCGCTTAACGAGCGCTCGACGCCGTATACCGCCTGATCCGCCTCGTTGCGGCGGTCGATCTGCTCGCGGCGCAGTTTGTCTTCTTCGGCGTGGGCGTCCGCGTCGCGCTGCATGCGCTCCACCTCATCCTTGCTCAGGCCCGAGGAGGATTCGATGCGGATCTTCTGCTCCTTATTCGTGCCCTTGTCTTTGGCGCCCACGTTGAGGATGCCGTTGGCGTCGATGTCGAAGGTGACCTCGATTTGCGGCATGCCCCGCGGCGCGCTGGGAATACCGTCCAGGTGGAATCGGCCCAGGGTGCGGTTGTCGCGGGCAAACTCGCGCTCGCCCTGCAGCACATGCACCTCGACCGACGGTTGATTGTCTGCCGCGGTGGAGAACACCTGGCTCTTGCGCGTCGGGATGGTGGTGTTGCGGTCAATGAGCTTGGTCATGACGCCGCCCAGGGTCTCGATGCCCAGCGACAGCGGCGTAACATCCAGCAGCAGGACATCGTCCACCGCGCCCGACAGCACCCCACCCTGGATGGCCGCCCCCATGGCCACTACCTCGTCCGGGTTAACGCCCCGGTGCGGCTCGCGGCCGAACAGCTCCTTGACCGTCGCCTGGACCTTGGGGATACGCGTGGAACCGCCCACCAGAATCACCTGGTCCACTTGGTCGGCGCGCAGCCCGGCGTCGCGCAGCGCCTGCGTGCACGGCCCCTTGGTGCGCTCGATCAGGCCGTCCACCAGACGCTCGAACTGCGCCCGCGTCAGGCTTACCTGCAGGTGCTTGGGACCGGTCTGGTCCGCGGTGATGAACGGCAGATTGATCTCCGTGGTCGTGGCCGACGACAGCTCGCACTTGGCTTTCTCAGCCGCCTCGCGCAGGCGCTGCAGGGCCATCGGGTCACGACGCAGATCGATCCCTTCGCGCTTCTGGAACTCCTCGGCCAGCCAGTCGATCACCTCTTGGTCGAAATCGTCGCCGCCCAGGTGCGTGTCGCCATTGGTCGACTTGACCTCGAACACGCCGTCGCCCAGCTCAAGGATGGAGATGTCGAAGGTGCCGCCGCCCAGATCGTACACCGCGATTTTCTCGCTGCGCCCGGACTTGTCCAGACCATAGGCCAGGGCCGCGGCCGTCGGCTCGTTGACGATGCGCAGAACCTCCAGGCCGGCGATGGTGCCGGCGTCCTTGGTGGCCTGGCGCTGGGCATCGTTGAAGTACGCCGGGACAGTTACCACGGCTTTC
>CAITNQ010000495.1 GCA_903893785.1 uncultured Gemmatimonadota bacterium | reverse complement strand
CTGCTGCCCAGCCTCGCCCGGGCTCGGGAGCTGTCGAAGCGCACGGTGTGCGCCGCTAACGTCAAGGGCATCGGCACCGGTTTCGCGACGTATGCGACCGGCAACAATGACGAGTACCCGATCCCGGCCGCCATGCCGGCGACCACGGTCGGCACCACGGTGACCAACTACGCCGGCCAGACCGGCTATCGCCGTGGCGTGAGCCCTGTGACCGTCACCCCGGACCCGGGCGAGACGTTCACCAGCGACAGCAACTGCTCGACCACCCGCGCGTTCTGGTACCTGATCCGGGCTGGCGCCTCGTCGCCCAAGTCGTTCATCTGCCCGTCGACCGACGACCAGGCGAGCACCGACGACAACCCCCAGGATTTCTGGGATTTCGGCAATGGTGCCGGCACCAACACCGTGATCACCACCCCGTCGACCAACGCCAACTACAAGACCATCAGCTACGGCTACCAGGTCCCGTTCGGCAAGAACGGCAAGCCGAGCCCCAGCGTCGACCAGGACATGGCCCTCGTGGCTGACAAGAGCTCGGCCAGCCAGGTCCTCGAGAACGGCAAGACCTACACCGGTGGCACCGTTGACCCGGCCACCACGCTGACGGCCGATTCGCCGCCGGACGAGTGGCGGAAGTGGAACTCGGCCAACCACGGTGGCTTCATGGACGGCGAAGGCCAGAACGTCATGTACAATGACGGCCACGTCGATTTCGTGATGACCCCGCTGGCCGGTGTCGCCAAGGACAACATCTACACCAAGTGGTCGACGGCCCTGAACGGCACGCCGACGGTGACCGACAAGATCCTGGGCCAGGCCGTCGGCGGGACCGCCGGCAACAAGCTCTCCTCGTTCACCAACACTGACACGCTGATCTACCCGTAAGCCCGTTGTCAGTGGACTGTAGACCGCATGGCCGCCGGGGTTCCGCTCGGGACCCCGGCGGCCTCTTTTTGGGCCTGGGGCCTTTGCCTCGGGAAAGCCCCAGGGGCCCGGGCGCCAGAAATAACGCTGACGCAATTGAATTAAGCCTTGACGACGGTCAATCCCGGTGCATAATGGAGGCCTGACAGCTGAACGCTTTCGCGGTCCGGCAGGTTGACCCCTCCCGGACGGCATCGATTCGCCTGGTCGCACCCCACATGGATGGACAATCCCCCCCTTGTCCGTCTACCCGCGACCAGGCTTTTTTTTCCGCCCTGCACAACGTGCCCGATCCCGCGCGGACCATCGCCGTGGCCGCCCGGAAAGCGTCGACCTACACTTACCGCGCACCGGCCCGAGGGTGGCCGATCGCTTCCGTCGCGATGACCGCGTACTGAAAGGAACGCTCATGGCACGTCAGATCACGTTGAAGGGCAAGGCACTGGACCTCGAGGGGCCGGAACTGAAGCCGGGCATGCGGGCGCCGACCGCCACGCTGAAGAAGTCGCTGGTGGACGTCGTGCAACTGGGCGGCGAGCCCGGGCCGATCCGGCTGATCAGCGTGGTGCCGTCGCTGGACACGCCGGTCTGCGCGTTGCAGACCAAGCGGTTCAACCAGGAGGCCGCCGCCCATGCCGGCGTGCAGTTCTGCACGGTGAGCGTTGACCTGCCGCCCGCCCAGG
>CAITNQ010000494.1 GCA_903893785.1 uncultured Gemmatimonadota bacterium | reverse complement strand
GCCGCTGGCGGACCACGACGCTGTGCTCGCGCAGCTGGGCGCCAATCAGCTTCAGCGCGCCGCCCACGACATCGTGGAGCGAAAACCCTTGGGCTTCGTCGCGCTTCGGGCGCGGTGGCCGGGGCGGCCCACCAGCGCCGCGCGGAGGCGGATCTTTGCCTCGGGCGCGGTGGCCGGGGCGGCCCCGACCGGTTGCGGGCCCAAGGGGCCCGAGCTTTGGCCTGCAATCGCGCCAGGCGCCGCAAGGCTGGAGCGCCAAACGGTCCTTGACGGGCTCGGAGGGAATCCCGACCTAGTGGCTCGGTCAGGCGTGAGGCGCATCGCGGCTGTTGCCCTCCTGCCCCGGCGCCGCAGGCCGACGGCTGCGCTGGCCACGCGCCCCGGGCGCGCCCGGCAGCGCGCAACCATCATGGACGCAGACCTGGGAGAGGAAAGCCATGGGCGACATGGGAGTGCTCGGGGCCGGGCTGGGCAGCTTGCCGTTGCTCAACCGTGCCCGCACGCGATCGATCAGCCCCGAAAACCCGACCGGCGCCAAGGGTCGGGGCGGCATGGCGGTGCCAGATCCGGTCACGTTGCCGTTCAGCGGCGCCGCCGCGGACCTGGGCCAGAAGTGGAAGGTTAGCCCGTTCTGGAAGGTGAAGTCGGGCGAGACCCACACCCTGGCAGATGTCGACGGCCCTGGGGTCATCCAGCACATCTGGCTGGTGGCCGACCCTGGACGCGGACGCTCACACGTCCTGCGGTTCTACTGGGACCATGAGGAGACGCCGTCCATCGAGGTCCCGGTGGCTGACTTCTTCGCCGTGGGTCATAACAAGTTCGCCCCGGTCAACTCGTTGGCCGTGATCGTTAACCACGCTTCGGCCTTCAACTGCTATTGGCCCATGCCGTTCCGTCGCCACGCCCGGATCACGCTCACCAACGAGGACAAAGAAGACCTCGGCCTGCTCACCTATCAGATCACCTATGCCGAGACCGAGGTGCCCGACGAGGCGGCCTATTTCCACGCGCAGTGGCGACGCGCCATGACCGAGCGCAGCAACCCTGACTACACCATCGTGGACGGCATCGAGGGGCACGGCAAGTACGTGGGGACATTCCTGGCCTGGACGCAGCTGTCGGACGGCTGGTTCGGCGAGGGTGAGATCAAGTTCTTCATGGATGGAGACGCCGAGTTCCCGACCATCTGCGGCACGGGCACCGAGGACTACTTCTGCGGCAGCTACGGTTTCCCCCAGCTGTACAGCACTGCCTATGTGGGCAACACCCTGAAGTGGGCCGGCGACAGCGGGCCGACCAAATGGAGCCTGTACCGGTGGCACATCATGGACCCGATCTGTTTTTCCCGCGACCTGCGGGTAACCATCCAGGCCCTCGGTTGGTGGCCGAATGGCACGTACCAGCCGCTGGCTGACGACGCGGCGTCGGTTGCGTACTGGTATCAGTCCGAGCCCCACGCGCCCTTCCCGGCCCTGCCACCGCTGCCACAGCGCTGGCCGCGCTGAGGTAGCTGGACAGCCGGGTCGCGGTCGCCTTCCGGCCCCACCTAGGCCGATCGCCCTGCCCGCTGACGACGGCGCGCGCTGACCCGCGGCCGTGCACGGCGGGTCCTGCGCGGCGTTGCTGCCGGCCAGCGCCCGATCCGCCAACCATGGCCAGAAGCAGGCCGTCAACAGGCCCATACCCGATGGAGATGATCATGGACCGCAGTCCCGATGTGATCTTGGAGAACGCCCAGGTGCGGCTGACGATCGCCGGTGACGGCACGGCCCGGAGCCTGGTTTACAAGCCCACGGGGACCGAGTGCCTGGCGCCGAACCGACGGGTACCGATCAGCACCATCACCGAACCGCGGCCCTACCAGAACGAGGTGAAGCTGGCCTACCCTAACCGCCGGACGACCTTCAGCTCGTGTTCCGTGCGCCAAGAAGGCGACCGGCTGATCATCGGGTACGAGCTGATTCCCTGGGCAGCCACCGTGCGGGTGAAGATCACGGACGACTACCTGGCGTTCACCCTGGAGGCGTTCCACCTGACCGAGCCCTACGGCATCACCATGACCGAACCGCCCATCGCCGAGATGTGGTTCCTGCGCTTGCCGGTACGTGAACTGGGGCACTGGGGCGACTGGCTGAACGTGATCTGGAACGAGCAGGTGGCCGTCAATGTGCTGGCGGCTGAACCGGCCACCAATGCGGACTCGGAGGCGGGCGACGGGTACCGCATCCTGCAGGCCGGCACGGATGTACAGGTGCAGCTGACCGGCGTGGCGGCCGCCCTGATCACCTGCGCCACGCCAGACCTGCTCGACCGGATCGCCGCGGTGGAGAGGGACTACGGCCTGCCAAGCGGCGTCGCCAGCCGGCGGCGCGAGCTGTATACGGCCTCGTACTACTGGACGGCCTCGGTAACCCCGGCCAATGTTGACGAGCACATCCACTATGCGCGTCTGGGCGGCTTCCGGCTCATGAGCATCTACTACCCGGCTTTCCTGGAGAGTCGCGGGTACAAACTGATCGGCAACTACGACGGGTACCGGCCCGAGTACCCCAACGGCAGAGCGGATCTGCGGGCCATGCTCGGCCGGATCAAGGCCGCCGGCATCACCCCCGGTTGCCATTTCCTCCACAGCCACATCGGCCGCGAGAGCAGGTACGTAACGCCGGTCCCCGACCGCCGGTTGAACCTGCTGCGCATCTTCACTCTGGCCCGTCGCTTGGGCGAGACAGACACGACGATTTACGTCCAGCAGAACCCGCTGCACGCCACCATGGCACCCGAGCGGAGAGTGCTCAAGATCGGCACCGAGTTGGTGTCCTACGAAGGGTTTACCACTACTCCGCCGTACACCTTCTACGGCTGCGTGCGCGGCATCGATCGCACCACGATCAACAGTCAGCCCGAAGGCGCCCTGTTCGGACTGCTCGATGTCAGCGAGTTCGGGGCCACCAGCGTGTACCTGGACCAGAACTCGGATCTGCAGGACGAAGTGGCAGCCGGCATTGCCGATCTGTGGGACGCCGGCTTCGAGTTCATCTACTTCGATGGCTCCGAAGGCGTCAACCCGCCCTTCTGGTACCATGTGGCCGGGGCTCAGTACCGGGTGTTTCGCCAACTCGCGCCCGAGCCCCTGTTCGCCGAGGGTGCGGCCAAGACCCATTTCAGCTGGCACATGCTCACGGGGGGCAATGCCTTCGACGTTTTCAGCCCCGAATCGCTCAAGGCGGAAACCCTGCGGCACCCCTTCCGGGAGGCCCCGCGCATGCGCGACAACTTCACGCGCCTGAACTTCGGTTGGCTGGGGTACTGGGTGCCGAGCGAGAGCACCGTGGGGACCCAGCCGGACCAACTGGAGTTCGTCACCAGCAAAGCCGCCGCATGGGACTGTCCGGTCTCCATCCATGCGGACCCCGCCGTGCTGGCGCAACACCCGCGGACCGCAGACAACTTCGAGGTTTTCCGCCGCTGGGAGGAAGTGCGGGCCCGGAAATGGCTGACCGACGCGCAGAAAGCACGGTTGCGCGACCCGAGCCAGGAGTTCATCCTGCTGCGCGACGAGCAGGGCGAGTTCGAGCTAGTGTCCTGTGACCAGGTGGAGAGCGCCGCCGGCGGCGGCCGCGAGGTGATCGCGTACACCTTCGAGCGCCAGGGCGCGGCCTACGCGGTCTACTGGCACATTGCCGCCGAGGGCCACCTGGAACTACCGTTGCCCCCGCAACAGGTCGAGGTGTGCCGGGACCTGAACGAAGCGGCGAGCGGGGCGACCCCGGGTAAGGACGATGGCACGGCTCTGGTACCGCTGGGTGGGCGACGGTACCTGCGGGCCACAGGGACGAGCCGGACCGGGCTCATTGCGGCGCTGCAGCAGGCGCGGACCGCCTGAGTCCGGACGAGCGGGCGCCCGCCAGAGGCGGGTTGACCCGGGGCCGCCAGGACAGCCGCCCCGGCCGTGGGTCGGCCCCTTGTGGACCGATGACGGCCGGTGCGGCGCTGATTGGGATCCTGATCCCGCCCGCAGGCCGACCGGCGCGCAGCCGCGACAGGCCGGCCCGGGCTCGGTCGAATGGCGCCGATGCACATCCTGCGCCCGCTGGAGGGCACCGGGCGGTCCCGGCCGCGGGGGAATACCCCTCGTGAGCCGGCCCCGGTTCGAGGTACGCGCCCGATCACCACGGCCCCAGACGGCTGTCCCCTGTCTCGGACGGCGGTGGCCGGACAGTTCGTGGTCGGCCCCGGGCGAAGATGGGCAGGACGTGCCCGCACAACCCGGATACGGGGCCCTGCGCGCGCCGCCGTGCCGGATCGCATGCGGGCAGGAGGTCCGGCATCACCTCCTGCCCGCTCAAGGGTCCGCCGCGGCCCGGTGCGGCGGCGGCGCGTCTCAGCCGGCGACGACCTCGCGGCCGGTGGCAGCCGACTGGTACAGGGCATCCATCATCTGGGCCGTGATCAGTACCTGGTCGATGTTGGAGCGGATTTTCTCCTTGGCCGCGGCGCAGCGGACAAAGGCTTCAAGCTCCTCGTAGAACATGTCGCCCATCTTGAACACCGGGGTGGTCTTGATGAGCATGCCGTCCTGGGTGGTGTACAGAGTGAAGCTGGACCCGTATTCAAGCTTCACGCCGGCTCTGGTGCCGAGGAACTCCACGAACATGGCGCGGTCATCGATGTTTTGCGCCCAGGCGCCGTTGAGCGAAATGGTTGGCCCGGCAGTGCGGATCAGGCCGGTGATGAACTCCTCCACGTCGCATTTGCCGTCGTAGTCCGGCGGGCCGGCCCACATGTCGGTGAACACGTACTCCTTCATGTCCTTGCCGAGTTTGTTGTACGTGCTGGCCGAGGCCGTGCGCATGGCCGGACCACCGATGCAGTAGTTGATCAGGTCCAGGAAGTGCACGCCCCAGTCGATGAGCACACCGCCGCCCGCCATGTCCTGGCGCGTAAACGGGCCGCCGAGGCCCGGAATGGAGCGGTAGGCGCGGAACGAGCAGTACACGTGGTACACCTCGCCCAACTCACCACGCTCGATCAGGTCGCGGATTTTGTTCACCGACGTGTGGAAGCGGTTGACCACGCCGATGTTGAGGATCATGCCGCTGCGATCGGCGGCCGCCTTCATCGACAGCACTTCCTCGTAGGTCATCGCCGCGGGCTTCTCGCACAGGACGTTCTTGCCGCCGTCCAGGCACGCGATGGAAATGGGCGCGTGGAGGTAGTTGGGCACGCAGACCGACACACAGGTCACGTCCGGGTCCGCGATGATGTCGCGGTAGTCTTCCGTGGTCCGGGTGGTCGCCGTGCCGAATTTCTCGGCCAGGGCGCGAGCCCGTTCCGGGAGGATATCGCAACACCAGGCGATCTCGACTTCCGGGTTCCGGGTATACGACGGGGCATGGGCGCTGTTGGCGATGGTGCCGCAGCCGATGATGGCAACTCTGGTCTTACCCAAGTTCCGCTCCTCCAGTTGGGTGTTCTCGGCGGCTGAGGCCCGGCCGCCAGAGCCCCGGCCCCGCGGGCCGGGAAGGCGTGAATCTGGCAGCCGGCCGTCGCGCCGGCAAATCAGGGCAGCAGGCCAGCTCCCCAAGACGCGCCGACGCAGCTGGCCCGCCGCCGTTCAGGTGACGCCCAGGCCGGCCAGAATGCCCGGCGTGATGATGCGCTGGCAGCCGATGGGCGCCGGATGAATGCCGTCCGGGACACACAGCCGGAAAGCGTCCGGGTCGTCGCGCAGCAGGCGCTGCCAGGCGGGCCAATGGTCAATCAGGCGCAACCCGCGCTGGCGCGCTACCTGCCGGTACACCTCGTTGTAGTCCTCGATCCGAGGCCGGATGGTCAGGTGTTCACCGGTGGGTGGGTTCATTACCATGACGACCACCTCGCAACCGGGCAAGGCAGCACCTATAGCGTCGACCATGGCCGCCAGGTTCTGGCGCGCTTCGGCCAGCGAGGTGTCGTACGGCAGATAGGCGTCATTCATCGAGAACTCGATCAGCACGGTGTCTGGCTGCAAGGCGATGACCCTCGCTTCGAGGTTCTCCAGACCCCACCGCGACCACATGGCGCCCTGCCCGCTGTTGCTCACCCGCAGCCGGCCCGGGTAACGGGCAGCGAGTTCGTGTTGCACTTGCTCCACCCAGGCCCCGCCCGCCGTCAGCGAGCACCCATAGGTCACCAGGTGTTGGTCCTCGCCGGCAGCCAGGTGCATCACCAGTCGACTGGCCGCCGACACCGATGCCTTGGTGGCCGCCGCGGGCGGGGGCGCGGCGGGCGGGTCGCGCGGGTCCGGAGCCGGAGTACTCATGGCCCCTCCTGCCGCGAGCGGCAGCCCATCGGCGCCCGGGTGCAGCGATGGCCGTGGGCCGGCCACCTCACGGGACTACCCCCCAGTCCACCGGCGGCTTCCCGTACGCGGCTTCGCGCAGACCCACGACATAGCCCATGGCAAACAACCGCGCCAGGGTCAACTCGTCCGGGTAACCGGCCTCCCCCATCTTCGGGTAGTGGTCGGGCCGCAGCACCCCTTCGTAGCCAATGTCACGGTAGGCGCGCAGGCACTCGAGCAGGTCGGTCTGACCGTCGTCGTGGAAAGCCTCCACGAAGTTGTCCGGGGTGCCGCGCACATCGCGGAAATGAACGAAGTGCACCACCCCCTGTTTGCCGAAGTGGCGGATGGCGCCGGGCAGGTCCCGGGTCATCAGGGCGAAGTTGCCCTGGCAGATGGCGATGCCATTGGCTTCGCTGGGCACCAGGTCCACCATGCGCTGGTAGTTGTCGATGCTGCTGATGATGCGGGCCACGCCGCGAATAGGCGTATGGGGCGGGTCATCCGGGTGCATGGCCATCTTCACGCCGGCCTTCTCGGCCACCGGCACGACGCGCTCGAGGAAGTAGCGCAGGTTGGCCCACTGCTCCTCCTCGGTAACCACCCCGTGGGCAGTGACCGAGGGGTCAGCGAGCTGCTGCAGGTTGAAGGCAGAGACCATGGCGCCCCCGCGCGTGGGCACGTTCGCGGTGCGCATGACCCCAAGAATGGGCATCCACATGCTGCACCACACCGGGATCTCCAGTTCGCCCATGTGGCGCAGGAAACGGCAGACCACGTCGATCTCTTCATCGCGGCCCGGCAGTGCCAGTTTGATCTTCTCCATCGGCGGCCGCCCTTCGATCACCGCCATGCCCAGGCCGACGCGCTCGAAACCCTCCTTGGCGCGCTTCAGGGCGGCATAGCCCCACGGCTGCTGGTCTTCGGGGGCATTGGGCACCGTCTCCAGCGAGGGATAGTAGACGGCGTGGGTGACGCCGCATTGCTTCATCAACGTCACGGTCAGACTCGGTTCGGGCGCCGCCACGTAGGCCAGCTTGATCATCCCCGTCCTCCTCGGTGTAGGGTGCATCGCGCCGCGTGCTGCCTGGATCGTGCCGCGGGTCGAGTGCTCGAGCGTAACGAACCGCCGGCCGGGCGGCTCCGGTCCGAATCATAGCAGCGACGCCGCGGCCTGGCAACACCTGGGCAAACGGCCATGGCGGCGTGCGTGGCCGGCAGCGGACCTGACTGGAGGGCCTGGTTGACGCGCCTGGCAGCCGGGGCCATCTTGCCGCCTCGGGGGCACTACCACCTGAACTCAGTGGGAGCCAGTTGCCATGACCCTGCGCCAGAGGTTGCTGACCGTTTTCGCCGGGCGGGCCGCTGAACGCGTGCCGTTCTACGCCGACCTGAGCTACTGGTACGCCAGTCAGCAGATGCGCGGTACGCTGCCGCCCCAATACGCCGGCGACGAGGGGTACCTGCGGCTGCACCAGGACCTGGGCGTCGGTATCTACGTGTACGCCCCGTCTCCTTTCGTCGTGCACACGGACCCGCAGGTGCAGCGCCAGGTGCACGAGCACGAAGGCGAGCGGATCACAGTAACCCGCACGCCCGCGGGAACGGTTCGCGAGCGGTGGCGCTACTGCCCGACGTCGTTCTCCTGGGGGCCGGAGGAATACGCCGTGAAGAGCCCCCGGGATCTGCAGGTGGTCGCCTATGTGGCGCAGGCCCGAGGCGTGGAAGCGAACCTGGCGCCGCTGGACGCGTGCGACCGGGCCTGGGGCGAGTCAGGCCTGCCGGTTACGTTGACGCCGCGGACGCCCTTGGCCCAGTTGGTGGTAGAGTGGGTTGGTCTGGAGACCCTGGCGGCGCTGGTGGCCGATGTGCCGCACGAGGTGGAGCGTACGCTGGAACTGCTGCGGCGGTGTGACGACCCGGTGTACCGCATCCTGGAGGCATGCCCAGCGACGCTGGTGGAGATCCCCGACAATCTGTCGGCCGAGGTTGTCGGCGGCTGGTGGCGCCGGTACAGCGCCGACTACTATCGGCACCGCATCGACGGGTTGCACGCGACCGGCAAGAAGGTCGGCGTGCATCTGGACGGGACCCTGCGCGGGCTGATCGAGGTGTTGCCGCAGGTGGGGCTGGACTTCATTGAGAGCGTGACCCCGGCGCCGGTGGGCGATCTGCCCGTCGAGGCCCTGCGACTGCGGGTGCCACCCCAGACCATCTTGTGGGGCGGCATCCCCGGAGCCCTGTTCTCGCCACTGTTCCCCGAAGACGAACTGCGCCGGCACGTCCAACGGGTGCTCGAGGCCCAGCGTGCCCAGGGCCGCTTCGTCCTGGCGTCTGCAGACCAAGTCCCCCCCGACGGCGACATAGGGCGCGTGCGGCGTGTCGCCGAATGGGTCGATGAATTCGGCCCGGGCGGTCCTGAAGGTGCCGATGACGGCAGCGTCAGGCCGGGGCCCGCACCTTCACCGTAAGGTTGCCGCCGGCTCCTCCCTGCACGCGCACCTCGCCCAGATCGGCGTCGCCGGGCGGTTGGCGCACAAACCACTCCAGGCAGCGCGACCCGGTCAGGCCGGTAAGATGGCCCAGTTCGTGGTGCGCCTGCCGCGACAGCAACTCGCCGCGCGGGTGGAACTCCACGGTCACCGGGCGCAGGCGGCGCAGCCCAGCGCCGCGGGCGGTGACATGCGTGGGCAACTCGCCGCGGTTGGCCACCCGGGCCCGGACCCGCCAGACCTGGCTGCCCAGGTCATCGGCCTGCACTTCCTCAACGGCAACGCGAGGCCGGCGACGGACGTGCTCGAGAGTGAATGCGTGGGTGCCGCGTGCCAGGGACCGCAATCGAGCCAGTGTCTGGTTGGCCAGGCCACAGGACAGGAAGCCGCCGATTTCCACCTCGCCAAGCTGCGGGTGGCAATAGGGTTGCCAGGGACAGAACAGCGGGTGGCGCCGGCCCGGACCGTCCCACCAGCGGAACAACTCACGCATCTGCGCTTCCGCCTCCTCATCACTGAGCACACCCAACTGGCGACCGGCATCCAGTCCGGCGCTGTCGCGGGCCGTGCCCAGCTCGAACTCAAAGACATGCAGACCAAGGTGGTGATACCCGAAGTTGTGGAAGTGGCCACGTAGGTTGATGTCGCGCTGCCAGGTGTAGTGGTACTTGATCACCGGGTACACCGGCAGGCCGGTGGCGCGAGCACCGCTGCGGGCCAGGTCCTCCAGCAGCCGCACGTCGGCCTCGGGCAGATCCGCGTCGCTGCCCGTCGATGGCGGCCGCAGCACCGCCCCGGGACCGGTGTGGTAGCCCAACACCCCGAACAGGTTGGATCGCTCGTGAAGGAACCGGGCCAGGTGATGCATCTCGGGCTCGGAGAACGGGAAGTCGCCGGCACCGGGCTGTTCAGGCTCGGGACGCCAGTCGTACGACCAATTGCGGTTCCAGTCCAGGCTGCGGCCACCCAGGCGCACCTGATCACTCCCGTCCCAGGCGTGGATCAGCCCCTCGGGCAGCAGCCGGTAGAACGGCCCGGCCATGCCGGCGCGCCGGCGCACCATCAGCCGCGATTCGCGGGCATCGCAGGCAAAGGGACCGTCGGGGTGGACCTGGCGCATGGTCAGCACCCGCCCGTCGCCATTGACGTCCTGCGGGTACAGCGCGTTGGCCGTGCGCTCGCTGCAGTCCAGGCGACTGCGGACCGAGCCGCCCGTGCCTACCGCATACTCAGCGCCGTCGGGGTTCAGACGCGGCACAATGTAGAAGGTCACCTCGCCCAACAGCGCCAGGTCGGTGCTGAGCAGCTGCCGGGCCGTGTGCAAGGCCAGATGCGTGCCGGCGACCTCTACGGCGTGGATGTTGGCGTGAATCAGGTAGGCTGGCCGGTCTTCGGCCCGGCCGGTGCGCAGATCGCTCAGCACCAGCAGGTGCAGCGGGCGACCCTCGCGCGACGGCCCGAGGGACTCCAGGCGGCAGTAGCCGGGCCGGGCTGCGGCCAGGGACTGGACATACTGCGTGACCTCGGCACTGGTGAGGAAGCCAGCGAAAGGCACCGGTGGCAGCGCGGACAGTGAACGTTTGGCCATGGCAATCTCTCCGGGCACAGGGCGGCGGTGCGGGCCTCGCCGCTGCCGGACAACTAGGGCGGAACCGTTCCGCCGGGCGGGCGGTAGATCGGGTCCGCCCGGGCGGGGGCCCTGCAAAGGTGGACAAATGGCGTTACCGGGGCCACATTGGGCGGCAGACCAGACGGAGGTGACGCCCGGCATGACCCCCGGCAGCCAGACGGCCACGGTCGGTCGCAGGTAACGGCAGCAGGACAGGAGGGTGGACCATGTTGGATCTGTTGATCCGCGGCGGTGTGGTGGTCGATGGCTCGGGCGCAGCACCGTACCAGGCCGACGTCGCGATCGCGGGCGATCGCATCGCCGCGATTGGCGGCCTCGACCAGGCCACTGCGGCGTGCACCGTCGATGCCCGAGGCAAGGTGGTCACCCCGGGTCTGATCGACATGCACACCCACTCGGACCTGACCCTGCGCGGCGATCCCCGCGGCTGGAGCAAACTCCGCCAGGGCGTGACTACCGAGGTGATCGGCAACTGCGGCTTCACGCCCTTTCCCGTCAGTGCTGACCCGGAACGGGCCCGCCTGCTGCGCGAGACCCTGTTCGCGATCGCCGATGACCTGCCCTGGGGCTGGGACAGCCTGCACGGGTACCGCCAAGTGCTTGAGGCTCAGGGCATCGCCCTGAACGTGGCGCCCCTGGTCGGCCACAGTGCCCTGCGCGGCGCGGTCGTGGGCTTCGACGACCGCCCGGCCACGCCGGCCGAGCACGCCGGTATGGCTCGCCTGCTGGAACAGGCCCTTGACGAGGGTGCCTTTGGCCTGTCCACTGGCCTGACGCTGCCACCTAGTTCCTACGGCGACACCGACGAGGTCGTCGGTCTATGTCGCACCCTGGCGCGGTGGCCCGGCCGTTTGTACTGCACCCATACGCGCGGTGAGACGCCGCAGGGCCCGACGGGCATGCGCGAGGCCTTCGCCATCGGGCAGCGCGCCGCCGTGCCCGTGGAACTGGCCCATATGGCGGTCAATGACCCGCGGCACTGGGGCACTGCGGCCGCCGTGATGGAGGAGGTGGATGCGGCAGCGCACAACGGCCTCGACGTCGGCTGCGACGTGTACCCGTACGACGCGTCGAGTTCGGGTTTTTCGCAGTGCCTGCCGGGCTGGGCCCAGTCCGGCGGCCGGCTGGAGACCCTGGCCCGACTGCGCGACTCGGCGACCCGCGCTCGCATCCGCACCGAGATGGAGGCGAAGGGGCTGCTGGGGGTGTGGCCCTGGCACTGGGACCGCCTGCTGGTATGCCGGGTGGTGGCGCCGCAGTGGCGCGAGGCCGAGGGTTTGACCTTTGCGCAGCTGGGCGAGCGCCGCGGTGTGGCGCCCATCGACGCAGCGCTGGACCTGATGATCGCTGACGAAGGCCGGGTGCAGATCATCTTCTTCTACCGCACCGAGGAGGACATGGAAGTCTTCCTGCGGCATCCGCGCTGCGTGGTCGGTTCGGATGGCTCCGCCATCACCGCCGGCGGGCCGACCGGCAGCGGTCGCCCCCACCCCCGCAGTTACGGGGCCGCGGCGCGCGTGTTGGGTCGCTATGTGCGCGAACGGCAGACGCTGACCCTGGCCGATGCCGTGCACCGCATGTCCGGCAAGGTGGCCGCCCGCCTTGGGCTGCGCGACCGCGGCTGGGTACGGACCGGCCTGGCGGCGGATCTGGCGGTCATCGATCCGCTGAGCGTGAGTGATCGCGCCACCTTCACGGACCCCCACCAGTACGCTGTCGGCGTCCCGTTTGTGATCGTTAACGGCGGCCTAGCCATTGCCGATGGCGAGCCCACCGGTGCGCACCGCGGACGGGTGCTGGCGGCGTGACCGCCCGAGGTCTGGCCCGGTAACCTCACCGCCCCCAAGGCATGGCGGCGGCGGCGCGGACGGTACGCCGTCAGCGCTACCGCACCGACGGCCGGCCTTCCTGACCTCGGCGCGTCGGCCCGACGGCGAGCCCCGAGCGCCTGGCCCGCGCTTGCTGCCGGCGGGGTGCCTGGGTATCCTATGCCAGTGACGGTCTGCCCCGCCGGCGGCGCCGGGCCATCGGCGTCCGGCTGCGCGCGGCATGGCGTCGAACCCGGACGCCGCCTGCCGGCCATCAGCGCGCACCGGGGCGCGACAGCGAGGCTACCCCGCAATGAAACGCCTGGCCATTGTGTCCAGCTACTCCGAGAGCTGCGGCAATGCCGCCTTTACGCGGGCTCTGCACGACAGCATTGAGCACTGCTATCCGAACATCGCCGTAGAAGTCATGGAGCTGGACCTGCGGCTGCTCCAGTCCATCAAACGCGCCATACGCACCAAAGGCGATGCCCACATCCGGAAACTGGCGGAGCAATTGCGCGACTTCGGGGCGGTCAACATCCAGATGGAAGCCGGACTGTACGGTTCCCTGCCCAGGGATGTGCTGCGGCGTTTCCGGCGGCTGCTGGCGGCGCACCCGCGCACTAGCGTCACACTGCATTCGCCCCGGTTGATCGGCAATTCCGAGGCCCTGGCCCGCCAGGGCATCAAGAAGCTGCTCCGGCTGCAGTTGCTGTCAGGCCTGCGCGACATGATGGGCGACAGCTTCGCCAGCATCACGGTGCGGCTTAACCACCGCATTGTCAGGACCTGTGTTCGCCGCCAGGCGCCCTTGATCGTGCACACGGGTCGGGCCAGACGCCAGATCCACGATTTCTTCTCCTATGACAACACCGCCGTCCACTGCCTGAAGCTGATACCGGCCGACTTCTGCCCGTCGCGGGCGACGCTGGACCAGATCCGCTCACAGATGGGGCTGGCTGATGACGCCGTGATCATCGGCATCTTCGGTTACCTGAGCGCGTACAAGGGCCATGTGGACGCCCTCAAGGCCATGCAGCACCTGCCCGAGCCGTACAAGCTGCTCATCTTCGGCCGGCAGCACCCGCAGACGCTCAAGTCCGACGGCCGGGTCGACGGCTATCTCGAGCATCTGGTCCACCAGGTGAACGCCACCCCGGAACTCCAGAACCGGGTGTTCTTCCTGGGGGAGTTGGCGGACCGCGAATTCTTCGACGTTGTCGGCAGTGTCGATGTCGCCTGGTTGCCTTACTACGAAAACGGCCAGGATGGCTCCGGCATTGCCTCGATCTGCCTCGACCTGTGCCCGCGGGTATTGTGTTCGGCTTCGTTCGCTTTTGACGAGTTGTTCAAACTGGTCCCGTACCGCAACGTCAGTCGTTTCGACATTGGCAACCCCCTGGAGCTGGCGCTCAAGACCGAAATGATCCGGCGCGCGCCCGTGCCGGAACGACCGTACGGTGATGAGTCTGTGTACAACCTTGCCAGTCAGGCGCGAGTGTATGTCCGCCCGCTTCTCGACTGATCGCCCACCGACGCCGGACACTGGCGGTGCGGGGGCCCGCGGCTGGCTGCGCCGCGGCCACAGCGATCTGGTGCTGGCATGGCAGCGCCTGGGTACCGCAGCCTACTTTGCCTGGGGCGAGATCCGGTCGCGGTACAGTCGGAGCGTCCTAGGCCCCCTGTGGTTGCTGCTCAATACCAGCGTCAGTATCGCCTGTCTGAGCCTGGTCTACAGCCTGCTGCTGCACCAGGATCCGGCGCAGATGGTGCCGTTGATCACCGTTGGGCTGGTGGTCTGGCAATGGATGGCGGCCTGCGTCGGCGAGGCCAGTTCGACCTTCACGCGCAATGCGCACTTCATCCGCAATATCCCCGGACCGTTGTCTTCCTTCCTGCTGGTGCTGCTGCTGCGGCAAGCCATGATCTTCGCCCATCACCTGATCGTGATCCTGGTCGTCTTCGCGCTCTTTCCGCCCACGTGGGGATGGTCCCAGTTGCTGGTGGTACCCGGCCTGGCCCTGGTGGTGGCCAACCTGGCCTGGGTGTGCCTGGTCCTGGCCATCACCGGCGCCCGGTTTCGCGATCTGGAGCACACCGTTGCCGCGCTGATGCCGCTGCTGTTCTTGATCAGTCCGGTGATCTACCGCCCGGACTTGCTGGCGGGAAGCCAGTGGCTGGTCTGGGTCAACCCGTTCAGCTACCTGATCGCGCTGATCCGGGACCCGCTGTTGGGGGCCCAGCCACCGTCTTTCGTTCTGCTCGCCGCCGCCAGCACGGCCGTGATCGGCGGCGCGGCGGCGACGCTGTTGCTGGGCCGGTTCCGTAACCAAGTCCCGTTCTGGGTCTAGGCCGTGGCCAGCGTGCGGCTTGACCACGTAACGGTTCGTTACCCGGTGTTCGACGCCGGAGCCATGTCGCTGAAGAAACGCCTGGTGCATGCCACTACCGGCGGCCGCATCTCGCTGGACAGTCGCCGGGTGACGCAGGTCACGGCATTGGACGATGTCAGCCTGAGCCTGGGCGATGGCGACGCCGTGGGTATCACTGGTCACAACGGCGCCGGGAAGACGACCCTGTTGCGCACCATCGCCGGCATCTACCCGCCCTCGCAGGGCGTGGTGACGACCACAGGACGCATTGGCACCCTGATCGAGCTGGGGGCCGGGGTCGATGGCGATCTGACGGGGTACGAGAATATCGTGCGCCTGGGCATGCTCTTGGGGATGGGGCGACGGCAGATCATCGACCTCATCCCGGCCATCGAGGAGTTCACCGAGCTGGGCGATTTCCTGCAGGTGCCGGTGCGCACCTACAGCTCGGGCATGCTGGTGCGTCTGCTTTTCGCCGTCAACACGGCGCAACAGCCCGACATTCTACTGGTAGACGAGATGTTCGGCGCCGGCGACGCCGCGTTCCAGGACAAGGCCCGGGCGCGGATGACCCAGTTGATTGCCGCCGCCCGGATCTTCGTGCTGGTGTCGCACTCGGAAACCCTGGTGCGGTCCGTGTGCCGGCGCCTGTTCAACATGACCCACGGGACGCTCATTGAAGTGAACGCGGCTACCGCGCAGGTATCGTGAGCGCTCTGACCGAAGGCCGCCAGTCCCATCATCCACCCGAGGGGAGGTAGGGCATGGGAGGCGATGGACCGATCCTGGTTACCGGTGGCAGCGGAATGCTCGGCCATGGCATCCGGCAGGTGGTGGCCGAGGCCGACCGCCTCGACCGGTACGTTTTCGTCGACCTGGAGGACGCCGACCTGTGTGATGCGGAGCAGACGCGAGCCCTGTTCGCGCGCGTGCGGCCTGGCGGGGTCCTGCATCTGGCGGCGGATGTGGGCGGCCTGTACAAGAACATGGCCGAGGGAGTGCAGATGCTGGAGCGCAATCTGCTGATGAACATGCACGTCATGCAGTGCTGTCATCAGCAGGGCGTGGCCAAACTGGTTTCGTGCCTGTCCACCTGCGTCTTCCCTGAACCCACCCTGTCGCCCCATCTGTCGCTGCCGCTGGACGAGAGCGCCATTCATCTGGGGCCGCCGCACCCATCCAACGAAGCCTACGCGTACGCCAAGCGGCTGGTGGACGTGCAGTCGCGCTACTACCGTCGCCAGTATGGCTGCAACTTCGTCTGCCTGGCACCGACTAACATCTTCGGCCCCCACGACAATTTCTCGCCGGCCAGCAGCCATGTGGTCCCGGCACTGATCCGCAAGTGTTACGCCGCCGTCCGGAGCAACACCGACTTTGTCGTTCTGGGCACGGGCAGCCCGTTGCGGCAGTTTGTCTTCTCACGGGACCTGGCGCGGCTATTCGTGTGGGCCTACGATCACTACGACGAGGAGACGCCCCTGATCCTGGCCCCGGATGCGGACCACGAAGTGAGCATCGCCGCCATGGCGCAGATGGTGGCCGATGCGTGCGGGTACCGCCGGCCGTTGGTCTTTGACCCGAGCTATGCCGACGGGCAGTTCCGGCGCACCGTGACCAACCGGAAACTGCGCCAACGATGCCCGGAGTTCGTCTTCACGCCGCTGCCGACGGCGGTCGCCGCCACCGTGGAGTGGTACGCCGGGCACCACACTGAGGCGCGGCTGTAGTTGGCCTGGCGGGAAGTCGGCCGGCCGTCCCCGCCGGCAGACAGGCCCGCCGCGTAGCAGTCCGCCCGGGTGCGGCGGTGACTGAGCGCCTGCCGCGCGGTAGCACGGTCTGCCCGGTGCAAACGGCACACGGGCGACGACATGGGGGCAGCAAAGGAAGGAGCGGAAATGCGCATCGGCCTGATCGGCATTGTGGATCAACAACTCCGCGACGACTTCGCCGGCACGCTGGCGCGGGTGGCCGCCATCGGTTACCAGGGCATGGAGTTCGGCCTGGCCACGTTGGAGCAGGCGCCCCTGCCCCTGGCAGAGATCGCCGGACGCCTGGCCGGCGTCGGCCTGCAGACGGCCAACCTGCACGTCATGACCCCCGTGCTGATGGATCGTTTTGCCGAGGTGGTGGCCACGGCCCACCGCCTGGGCTGCCCCTATGTCACCATACCCTGGGGCCCGGCCGAATCGGCCGAGCAACTCCAGCGAGACGCCGCAACCTACAACGAACTGGGCGCCCGGTACCGGGCCGAAGGCCTCGGGCTGTGCTACCACAACCACGACCACGAGCTGAGGACGTTCGCGGGCCGGCACGGTCTGGAGATCCTGCTGGCCGAATCCGAACCGGCCAACCTGCGCTCACAGCTGGATGTCTGTTGGGTCCGGTTCGGCGGGGTTGACCCGGTGGCCTTCCTGCGGCAGTATGCCGACCGTATCCCCCTGGTGCACATGAAAGACGTGGCCCGGTTGGAGCCAGGCTGCGAGACGGGTCACGGGTCGCACGAGCAGATGGTGTTCACCGAGGTCGGCACCGGTATCGTCGACATCGTCGCCGTCGGCGCCGCCGCCCGCGAAGCGGGCGTGGAGTGGGCTACCGTCGAGCAGGACCGGATGCGGGCGCTGTCCCCGTGGGAAAGCATCACCTGCTCGTACCTCAACCTCAAGGCGAGAGAGCTGGTCCAGGCCTGACACGGACGCCACCATTCGAGCCCCGCGCGGGCCCGGGCCACCGGGCGTGATTGGCCCGCGTCGTACCAAGCCCGTGGGTGGGCCCGGCCCAGTGCCGGCAGCGGTGGCGGGCAACGCTCTCCTGTGGCGGGCCGGCAGGGCCCGCCGCGCGGGCGCCGTTGACCATCAGCCGGTCTCGTCGGCCAATCGGGCGCGCAGCGCCGCCGGCATCGGCCACTCCAGCGACACATGCTGGGCGCGCAGTCGGTCCTGCAGCAACGCCGGTGGTACGTCTGCCGGATCGAGTCGGTGGCCCAGAGCCAGAGCCGCGGCAGTGCCGGCGGCCTGCCCGAGCTGCATCATCGTGCGCGCCAGGCGGCAGCTTGACGCGGCCAGAGAAGTAAAACTGGCGCCGCGGCAGGCAACCATCAGATTATCGACCTCGCGCGGCAGCAGACAGCTGAACGGCACCCCGTACGGCGCGGCAAGCTCGCCCGGGCCCCCCGGACGGGTACCACCGCCGTGCGTGTCCAGCGCGTGGTCGGCAATGGCAACCAGGTCGACGTGCCGTTGGTCGCTCAGGCCGGCCATCAGGTCGTGCTGGGTGAGGACGTAGCGACCGACAAGTCGCCGCGACTCCCGCACGCCCAGAACCGGGGCCAGAGCCAGCATGCGGTAGGCGCGGTACTCGGCGAAGTGGACCTGGCGGTAGTGCCAGTGGGCGTAGACCCTTCGGGCGCATTCCTCGTACGCCGGCCGCGGGCCCAGGTCGAATGCCTCACGGCCGTCCATGGTGGGCAGCATGTTGACGCCGAGGTCGCCGTTGGGATAGTGGTTGACGGCGGCCACCGGGAAGTCCGAGGCCCACCAGCAGGCGTCCGGCACGCCAGGCGGCAACGGTTCGACGGCGGGGTGATCAGTCGGGGTGACCCGGTACAGCAGGGACGCGCCGTTGAGTCGGCCGTTGGGCATGGTCGGCGCGTCGGGTTCGCCGAAGGCAGCGCGTCCCTCCTGCCCAAGAACCGTCTGGCATCCGCAGGCAACCGCCAACTGCAGGTCCGCGGTGCTGTCGATGAACAGCGGCGCGCGCACCCGCAGGCCACCGGCCAGAGCCACGGCCGTCACCCGGCGACCGACTCGGTCCACATCGGTTACCGCCGTGCCGAGGACCACCTGGCAGCGGCCGGTCTGAGCGAGCAGGTCAGCCATGGCGGCGGCGCAGGCGGCCGGTTCGTACAGCACGCCGTGCCAATGCTGGCGGCGGAAGACCAGGGCCTCGGCAAGCGACAGGTTGGCGCTGCCGTGGCGCTGGAGCGTGTCCAGGTAACACCGCGCCGGATCGATCACCTGCTCGCCACCCGGATAGGCGACCGGCTCATCCGCGCCCTGCCAGGCCAGGTGCCGGCCGAAGCTGTAGATGCCGACGGCGGCGACCTGCCGGCGCATGCGCCGGTAGAGTTCGAAGGGGATGCCGGTACCACCGGCACCGGGTTCCCAGCAGTTCACGCCGCCGTGTACCGCGGTACCACCCAGGCCGCGGCCGGCTTCGATGAGCAGCACGCGCAGGCCGGACCGGGAGGCGCTGAGGGCCGCCGCCACGCCGGCGCTGCCGGCCCCGACGACGACCAGGTCGTGACAGGCACGGGACATGGAGGCTCCGCTGGTGGGCAGGAACGCGGCAGGCTGTTCGCCGGTTGGGGAGAGTCCGCAAAGACGCGTTGACAGCACCGGTAGGCTGCCGCCCGGTTGGCCAGCGCCCGACACCGGCGCGTTGACAACGCCGGCAGGCTGCCGGAAGTTGGGCCATCCGCAGCCCGAGCGCCAGGCCGGACGCGAGCCATGATCTTCACCGGCGGAGCCTGCAGGCCCCGCCGGTCGCTATGGCCAGCGTCGCCAGCAGCTGGGGCGCCTGCGCCGGGGCGTCACGGTCACCGCCACCCCAAACCCGGAGGATGGCAACCATGCGGCTTACCCAAACGACCGCGAGAATGGTGCGCAGCCCACGCTTCCAGGGCCTCGTGCTGCTGTTGATCGTGGCGAACGCGGTGCTCATCGGCGTCGAAACCTCCCCGCGCCTGATGGCTGCGTACGGGCGTCTGCTGCACCTGGCCAACTACGCCTTCCAGGTCGCCTTCGTGACCGAGATTCTGCTGCGCATGGCCGCCTGCGGGCCGCGACTGGGCCAATTCTGGCGCGATCCGTGGAACACTTTCGACTTCGCGGTGGTCGCCGTCTCGCTGATACCGGCCGTCGGGCCCTTCAGCACCATCGCCCGGTTGGCCCGCCTCCTGCGCGTGACGCGGTTGGTGTCGGCCTTGCCCGATCTGCGCCTGATCGTCGGTACCATGTTGCGGTCAATCCCCTCCATGGGCCACGTGGTGGCGATGTTGGGTCTACTCCTGTACGTCTATGCCGTCGTGGGTTACTACCTGTTCCACAACGCGGATCCGCAACACTGGGGCAGCCTGGGTGCCGCCTTCCTGGCCCTGTTTCAGGTGCTCACGTTGGAGGGATGGGCGGACCTCCAAGGCGCCGTCATCGAGACGTACGCGATGGCCTGGGTTTACTTTGCCAGCTTCATCGTCGTGGGCGTGTTCGTGGTCGTCAACCTGTTCATCGCCGTGGTGATCAACAACCTAGAGAAAGCCCGCGCCGAAGAACTGGAGGGCGAAGACCAGCGGCACAGCAACGCGGACCTGCTGGCCCGCCTGGAGCGGATCCGGAGCGAGCTGTCGGCCCTGGAGCAGGCCCTGCGGCAGGCGCCACCGGAGTCCACGCCGACGCCCCTTCCTCGCGCGGAGTAACCCAGCGCGGCGCCCATCCGCATTGGCCGCGTGCCCTCCCCCGCCTGCGGACCCCGCGCCGCTGCCGTCGGTCAGACCGATGGGGACCCGAAACCAGGCGAACCACGTGGGTGCAGACTTGCCCCCGTCTGCCGCCGACGCCCTTCAAGGAGATAGAAGACATGCTGGCCTTCCCGGTCCGGGAGGGCCTCGACCGTGAAGTCGTCAAAGAGCCCCTTGTACCGCGTCAGGGCTTCGGCAGCAGCCGCGAAATGTCGCACGTGGGAGTCATAGGCGAAGTTCGGCACGGTACCGACGAAATAGGCGCCCGGCTTGATTTTGCTCAGTAGTGGCAGGTCGTCCATCACGTGCTCCAGGAACTCGACGCAGACCGCCGCATCGTACGCCCACAGGCCGCCCCAATCAGAGGTCAGCACATTGACCACGGCGAACGAGAACTCAGGGCAGCTGCGGCGGGCGTGGTTGACGCGGGCGGGGCTGAAATCGAGGCCGTGGTAGTGCGGGAGGCCTCGGTCACGGAGCAGGCAGGCGAACTGCCCGGAACCGCAGCCAAGATCCAGGACGGCCCGGGCGCCGGCTTCGACCAGGCGGTCAGCGACACGGTCCCAGAGCCAGTAGTAGGGAGACTGACTGTAGTCCGCGTGCCAGTGCGGGCCGCGGCTGAAAGCGTCGTCGTACCAAGCCGGGCCCCGCTCGCGTTCCGGACGCTCGTCCACATGGGCCTCCGGCGCGGTCAGCGCCGCTGGTTCAGGGTTGTTGGCGCCGGGCTGCCCTTGCGATCACCGTGCGCGTACCGGCCTCCGGCCGCCCGGCAAACCACCCGATGACCTACCGCCGCTCCGCGACCACCTGCTGCAGCTGGGCGATGACTTCCTGACGCGCCTCGGCGACCTCCTGCAGCCGCTCGGCCAACGCCAGCCGGGCTTCGCACTCATGCTGCAGTCGCTCGATCAGCTCCAGCCGTTCGGCGGCCACCTGATGCAGCCGGCCGATCAGGTCCAGGCGCTCCGCGGCCACCTCCTGCAGTTGCGCGATGGTCTCGGCCCGAGCCTGGCACGCCTGCTGCAGGCAGGCGGCGCGGTCGTTCAGCTCCCAGTCCCACTGCGCCATGAAACCTCGGAACCGCAGCTCCAGGGCAGCGCGTCGCTCCGGCTCGGGCACCAGCGCATAGAGGTTGCTGTAGAACACCTGCCAGGCGTCATTGGTGCGCTCCAGCCAGGGCAGCCCCGCTGTCATGCTGCGCTCGTGCCGCCGGTACGCGGTGCCGATCAGGCCGCTATAGAGGCATGGGCGACGCGCCGCGAGCTTGAGCAGCACGTCCCAGGTGTTGGAGGTCCGCAGCCCTTCGCGCCAACCGCCGATGGCCGTGTACGCCTCGCGACACACGACGTAGTCACGGGGGATCATGACATCGTAGGCCAGGAGACGGTCCAGAATGTCGCCCTCGGCAATCATCGCCGTCGGCCACTGGCGGCCCAGGAAACCGCCGGCTTCATCCACGAAGACCACCTCGGAGAAGCCGATCGCGTCGACACTCAGGCGCCGGCGTTGATCGAGCACCAGCGCCATCTCGCGCTCCAGCTTGCCCATGTCCCAGTAGAAGTCGTCGCCGTCGAGGGTGGTGATATAGACGCCGCGGGCGGCCTGCAGAGCCCGATTACGGTTGCCCGACGCGCCGGTTGACTGGTCGCTGAACACGCTGCGCACCACGTCGCCGCAGGTTCGCGTATAGTGGTGGATTAGTTCCACCGTCTGGTCCTGCGAAGCGTCGTCGCTGACCACCACCTCAATATTGCCGTAGGTCTGGTCCAGCACGCTCTGGAGGCACTGCGGCAGATAACGGGCCGAATTGCGCGTAGTGACCAGGACCGAGAGTAGTGGCGTGGGCGAATCGTGGCCGCCCGGGCGTGCCGGCTGTCGGGTGACGGGCACCGCCGGGCCTTCAGCGGCCAGACCGGGCGCAGCCCTCCCAAGGCGGCTGGGCACCACGTCAGGAGCGGTCAGATCGTAGCCATACTGCCGGGCCAACTCACCGCAGCCATCGCGCAGCCGCTGGCGGTCGTTTTCGGGCCAGTTGGCGTAGTCTGGGAAGCTAGGGTCGCGGCTGACGTTGTCAGGCAGCACGCGATCCGGGACAAGGGCATTGACCGGCTGGGCCTGCAGTTGGCGAATAACCGCCTCCGGCAGGCACGAGCCACCCACGAAGTCGATCAGGGCCTCGACCGCGGCCGGATCGCGCCACAGATCCTCGGCTCGGTACAACCGGTACGACTCGGGTCCGGCCACGGCCCCGAATGCACTCAGGTAGGCGTTGACTTCGCGCCACAGCCACAGGCACTTGTCCAGGCTGGCGCCGTCGCTCCCGTGGCCCGAGGCCGGCGCGGGGCGGCCCGCCCGCCAGATCGTGTCGCTGTCGAAGTAACCCCGGCGCATGGCACTGGTGGCGAAAGAAGCCGGGTGACGAACTAGGTGGACAAACCGCGCTCTCGGGTACAGCCCCTGGATTGCGGCCGCGAAGAAGGTCAGGGTCTGATTCGCCTCGACGTACGTTTGCTCTCTGACGCATGCCGCCAGGATGCGCTCCTGGCGCGCGGCATCGAACATCCGTTGAAGCAGCCCCAGGTTGTCCTGATGGTCGCGGGCGAAACGTGGAAAACCCATCAAGACCGGGAATGGCTCGTGCCAGGCTTCGACGCCGGCAACACGATCGAGCAGGTGCGCCACGAACTTGGTGCCCGTGCGTCCGGTGGACAGGACGAAGACCGGTGCATACTCCCGGTAATGACGCGCCAGCGTCGCGGCCGTCGCCTCGTGCACGGCAAAGTAACTCATGGCCTGTACCTTCCCTTGGCGACCACCGGCAGACCAGCGGTGCGTCGGCTTGCGCGCAGGGCGTCGGCTGCAATGACCGCGTGGGCGGCCAGGCGACGAGCGGGTGGGGCGGCCCGGGCAGCGAGGGCCTCAGGCGCAGAGCAACGGAACGGCCCCGAAGACCTTGCGCACGGCCTCCAGGTACCCATAGCCGTACAGGTCGTCAGGTTGCAGGTAACTGGTCTCGGTCCACTCGTTCCAACTGTTGACGGTGATGAGCGGGGGTTGGTCCGGGTGGCGATCCACATAGGCTTTGGCCGCCCGCAGCATGGCCTCGATCTGCGCCGGCGTGTTGTTCGTGATGATCCCGGGCCGAAAAGTCTGGAACCGCGGATTGTTGTCCCACCCGAGCGAGACATGAGGGAAATAGGGCACGCTGAATTCGCGGCCCATCCGCTCCCACTCGGCCACCACCTCTGGCGCCAGCGCCGCGTAGTCACGGTCAATGTTGGTGAAGTGAACATACTGGTAATGCGACAGGCTGTCGAAACCTGCCTGGGCCACTAACTCGGCGGCCGTCGCCTTGCGGTTGCCGTCGACGCCGCTGACGTCGAAACGCTGGCAGTAGGCGCACATCTGCAGGTGCAGGCCGGGCAGGCCAGCGCGGACCGCGCGGTCACGAAACCAGTCGAAGGCCTCACGGGTACCGTCGATTCCGCCGAGACCGTCGAGCAGATTCTGCTGGTCGTACACCATGAACACGGGTTTGCCGGCGATGGTGTAGTAGTTGGGGTGCGTGAAGTAGCGGTCGATCAACCGATTGGCGAGACGCTCGAACTCGCGCCGCTCCACCGCCGCCCGCCAGATCACATTGCCGTCCTCGGTATGGGCCAAGCGCCGATCCCAGAGGTTGACCGCGTCGTGGTTGGCCCACATCAGGTAGAACTTGACCCGGCCGTTGTTGCGCGCCTTGAGGTAGCCATGGTTCAGGCACTGCTCCAGGAACGGCCGGTTATCGTACCAATACCAGTCGTAAATGAAGACGTTGACCCCGTGGTCTGCGGCCGCGGCAAGCTGCATCTCCATGACGTATGGATCGGCTTCATCGCAGTACCCCCAGAGGGGACGACGTGGCCAGTTGTGGCCAGGGAACTTGGCGACGGCGGCGCGAACCGTCTGCCATTCGCCGTTCCCTTCAGGCCAGAAGCCTCGGGCCCGGGGCTCGGTCCCCGTGTACGCAGGCCAGACATAGGCAGCTACATCGTACCCGTGGCGCGCGGTGTCAGACATGGGGCTCCTTGGCTCGGGCGCGGGATGCGTCGGTTCGGGTTCCGGGCCGCCTCGACCACGGCACGCAACGGCGGGGTTCGCTCACGGCCGTTCCATGAACTTGAGCAGGCCGAACAGGGCCGGCAGACACAGCAGCACCAGCCCGACCACAATGCCGCAAGCAGCCGCACTGCTTGGGTTGGGCTCCATGGCCAGGAAATAGTAGCAGTAGAAACCGAAGGTCAGCAACGCGCCGCACCACTGGATGGTAACCGGGACCAGCATGCCTTTCAGGAGCGTGCTGTCGGTGGCTCTGGGCAGGTCCGCGAACTTCACGGGCGTCTGCGGCGCGACGAAGCTGTTCTCGCCGCCCAGCCGTTTCCAGTACCGGTAGACCTGGTAGCAGAAGTAGAACGAGACCAGTCCCCAGAAGAACTGCCATACCGTGATGTAGCGGTAGGGTTGCAGGCTGCCCTCCGGGTAGAAGCGCTTCACGACATCCAGGTAGAAGCCGGCCACCAGTCCGCCGACCATGGTGCCGGCCGAACGGACCAGGGCCTGCGCGCCGCAGAAACCGCCAAAGCGATCTTTGGGGAATAGCTGCATCAACCGCGGCATGTAGGCGGTGGCAGATATGGCCGAGAGCAGGACAGTGAACGGAATAGCGCCGATGGAGACCCAGAAATAGACCACCGTGGTGGGGGGATCGATAAACACCCAGATCAGGTTGGTGAACAACAGCATGAAGAGCAGGGCATTGTTGTACGCGTCCACGCGCACCGCGTTCCAGCGGTCGGCCAGCACGCCGGCGAAAGACAGGCAGACGACGATGGCCACGCCGCTGATCGCGCTGCTCTTACCGATCAGGTTCAGGTCCAGCCCCATGGACTGCGAGTAGAAGACGCTGAACACCCCAATAGTGCCGGAGATGGCTGTGGTCATGGTGTTGAGGAAAATGAGCCAGTAGAAGCGCTGGGTGAAGCATTCCGAGGCGAAGTTCTTGATGTCCCGTTTGAGGCTGGGGCGCAGGCCATCGTCAGGGGGCGGCGGGTACTGGCCTTCTTTCACCTTGAGGCACGCAACGCCGAAGCCGACGAAATACAGGACGGCAGCACAGGTGTAGATGAGCTGCATGTGGCTCAGGGCGTACTGGAAGATGAAGTAGTTGTAGAGCGCGCCGCTGGCATAGCCCACCATGCGGAACCAGCCGAAGAAGCGGCTGAGCAG
>CAITNQ010000493.1 GCA_903893785.1 uncultured Gemmatimonadota bacterium | reverse complement strand
GCCCACTGCCAGCGACCCCCAGGAGGACACCATGACCATCGCCACGCAGCAGGCGCCCTCCACGGCAACCGCCGTGGCGCCACAGGACCCCGGCCTCGACCCCGAGCAGCTCCGCGCCGAGGCCGTGGCCCAGGAGCGCGCTTACCAGAAGGAGGTCCGCGAGTTGTGCCGCCTGGCCGGCAACACGCAACTGGCGGACGCCTTCATCGATCGGCGGGTCAGCGTGGAGCAGGTGCGCAGCTCCTTGCTCGAGGAACGGGCCAAGGCAGATGAGGCGGCACAGGTCACCGCCACCATCGAGGCGCCGGGCCAGACCGCGGCCCCGGACATCGATCTGAGGGCGGTGTATGCCCAACGGAACCGCTACCACCGCGCGGCGGTCGCGGGCGCAGGCGCCTGATCCAGCAGCCGCACGATTCACCTCACCCACGACCGCAGGAGGCAGTAGATGGCCATCACGGAAGGGACTTACCGCGGGGAGTTTGTCCAGAGCCTGGCGAACGGCTCCCTCAGCATTGACAACGGCACGATCAAGTCTGGAGAGGACCTGGTTGCCGGCCAGGTGCTCGGGTGCGAGTTGACCGCGACCAAGGCGGCCGGCACCAACACCGGCACCGGCACCATCGGCACGGTGACGTTCGGTCCCGACGCGCAGCTGGGCGTCTACCAGCTGCTGTGCACGGGCACCGGCCCAGGCGTGGCCAGCGCCGGCAGTGGGGCGGCCGTAGCCGGGAATACCGGCAACGGCACGATCACGGCATCGCCCACTACCGGCGCCAACGCCAAAGTCGGCGTCTACCGCATCACCTGCATCGAGCCGGCCACCGACCTGGGCAAGTTCCAGGTCGAGGACCCGGACGGCATCGTCATCGGCGTAGCGACGGTGGGCACGCAGTTCACCACCGGCTCGCACCTGACCTTCACCATCGCCGATGGAGCCACCGACTTCGTCTCGGGCGACTCGTTCACGATCACCGTCGCCGCCGCCAACAGCGGCACCTTCTCGGTGACGGCGCCGGACGGCTCGCACCTGAACGCCGCCACTGTGGGTGTGGCCTACAGTAACTCGCACCTCGGCTTCGCCATCTCGGATGCCACCGACTTCGTCGTCAACGACTCGTTCACCATCAGTGTGACGCTGGGCAGCTGGGTGGCGCTCAACTTCAGCGACACCGACGGCGGCCAGATCGCGCGCGGCATCGCGTACGACAACTACGACGCGACCGGAGGCGCCATCGACGGCGCGATCGTGGTGCGGTTGGCTGAGGTCAACGGTGACGAGATCACCTGGCCCGCGGGCGCCACGTCCGCACAGAAAGCGCAGGCAGGTGTCGAGCTCGCCCGTACCGGCGTTGTGATCCGCTGATCCGCACCGTGACCGTCTGGTTTTCGTGGGCCGGAGCGCCTGATCAGCGCGCACCGGGGCAGCACCCCCGGACCGGCCCCACCCATCGCCCTGTGCTGGGGGCATTTCACTCCTGACCTGATGAGGTCTGAAATGCCCACCCTGGACATCTTCAAGACGGACGCTTTCACCGCCCGGGCGCTGACCGCTTCGATCAACGCCCGTGAGTACCTGCCCGGCTACATCGGCCGCATGGGGCTGTTCGAGGCGCGACCCGTAGCCACCACCGGCGTGTGGGTGGAGGAGCGCGGAGACGAACTCACCCTGGTCCCCAACACGCCTCGCGGTGGGTCGCCTGAGCTGCTGAGCCAGGCGGCCCGGAAGCGGACCGCGCGGTCGTTCCAGACGCTGCACCTGCCCAAAGTCGACCGTATCACCGCCGACGAGATCCAGGACGTTCGCGCCTTCGGCTCGGAGACCGAGCTGCAGACGATGCAGATGATCGTCAACGAGCGGATGGAGCAGTTGGCTCGGGACATCGACCTGACCCTCGAGCACCTCATGCTGGGGTGCATCAAGGGCACGATTGTCGATGCCGATGGCAGCACCATCTACAACCTGTTCACCGAGTTCGGGGTGTCGCAGGAGTCCGAGGTCGACTTCGATCTGGACAACGCCTTGGCGACGACGGAGACCGGCGCGCTGCGGCAGGTGTGCACGGACGCGGTGCGCACCATCACCAGGAATTGCAGCGGCGGCCTGCCGCAGCAGATCGTCGGCCTGTGCGGCGACGCCTTCTGGGACGACCTGGTCAATCATCCGGAAGTGCGCGGCACGTATTTGAACACCATGATGGCGTCGGACCTGCGTGGCGGCACGGCGTGGGGCGAGATGACCTACGGTGGTATTCGGTTCGTCAACTACCGCGGCACGGACGATGGCACGACGCATCTGTGCCACACCGACAAGGTCTACCTGTTCCCGGTCGGCGTGCCCGGCCTGTTCGTCATGCACTTCGCGCCCTCGAACCGCATTCGGACGAGCTACCTGGGAGCGCCCTTCTACGCCTACCAGTTCGTCGATCCGCAGGAGCGGTTTGTCGACGTCGAAGTGCAGTCGAACCCGCTGCCGCTGTGCACCAAGCCCAAGGTCCTGATGCTGGGCAAGCGCACCTGATCGCGGTTGTGTGTGTGACTGGAGTGGGCCGGGCCATCCTCTCGGCCCACTCGACGCTTCCTCCATCACGTGCCCGGGGGCCCAGTGGGAATCAGTGACCTGCTATCGATCAGCGAAGACACCGTCTTTGGCCAGCTGGCCGAGGCCGCGGTGTACACGCCTGCCGGTGGCAGCCCGACGGCAGTGCGCGTGATCCCACTGGCTCCAGCCGAAGTTCTCGACTTCAGCGGCACGCGACTGGCTTCGGATACCGATTCCTTCGAGGTGCGGGCGTCCGAGGTGCCATCGCCCATGGCGGGTGATGCACTGCTGTTCGGCGACCGTTCGCTGGTGGTCAAGCAGTGCAGCTACAAGGACGGCCGGCGCCGCATCTGGCTGTTCGAGACGAGGCCGGCATGAGGATCCACGCGGCCATCGTCGGGGACCTGGAGAAGT
>CAITNQ010000492.1 GCA_903893785.1 uncultured Gemmatimonadota bacterium | reverse complement strand
CGCGCGGCCGCCACCAGGGCTTCGGGCGCCAGGTAGTCAATCTCGCGATGCTGGCGCGTGTCCCAACAGGCCGCCGCCGTAGCCGCGGGATCGAAGGGGGGGCGGCGGCCGGTCCAGGCCTGGTACAGCGTCCAGCCCAGCATCGGCACGTCGAACCAGGGCTGCACCATGTACAGGCCCACGGACAGCACACCCGGATCGTCTTCCGCGGCCACCAGACGCTGCCACAGGGCAGCCTGAATGCCGCGGTCTGTGGCGCGGCCCTCGGTCCCCACTACCATGGGGATCTTCCACGCGCTCCGCCGGGGCCGTTCGCCACGATCCAGCAGCCGCGCCAGAACGCGGGCGGCGCGCCGACCCGTCGACAGCTGATCCACATGGGGGAAGGTGTGGTAGCCGACCAGGACATCGGCCTGGCGGGCCATGCGCGCGGTGATATTGGCGTGCAGATCCAGGGTGGCCACCACCGGGACGTCGGGGCCGACCTGCTGCCGCACGGCCGCCAGCACCGCGCCGGCGACGTCGGGATCATCGACCGCCGCCTGTGCCCCGTGGAGGCATAGCAGCACGCCATCGAGGCGCTGGCCCGACAGGCCGGCCACCACCGCGTCGGTCAACGCGGCCCGAGCGGGTGCCGACATCGGCCCGCCCGACCACGCCGCGGCCCGGCACAGGCCGACCCACTCGACGCCTTCGCCCAGTTCGTCAGGCAGCAGGCTGAAGCCCGCCAACTCACCCACATCGCCGTACTCCTCCATCACCGCACGCCCCCGGGCCAGGCCGCAGGCAACGAAGGCGTCAGTCTCGGTCAGCACCGGGTTAAGGGTGTTGGTCTCCTGCAGCAACTGCCCGACTGCAATGCGCTTCACGGTTCCCTCCGGAGGCTGATCGGCGGTTGAGCGGCCAGGTGCGGTCGGTCGCCCGGTTTGGGGGCGTTGGGGGCCTGCGTGCCGCCGACGGCCACCAAGGCCGGCTGCCAGGCCGGCCGCGCAGTGAGATAGGCAACGGGCCGCGCCCCGGCAACCCTCGCCCCGGGCTGCGTCTTCCGGCGTCGCGGCCTGCCCTCCGGTCCGTCCCACGTCCGCGCCGATGTTGCGGCCCGTGCCGTGGCCGGTGCGGACCCCGGCGCGGGCCTGACCGGCGGCCGCTGCCACCCTAGGCTGCGGTCGTGAGCCTTGCGCCAGAGGCCCGCTAACCTTTAGTTTCTAGTCTCGGTTTGTCGCGTCCGGTCAAGTGGGTCGGCGCAAGTGTCGTGCCCGTGGGCGGGTGCCCATAGCTCAGGTGGATAGAGCATCTGCCTTCTAAGCAGATGGTCGCAGGTTCGAGTCCTGCTGGGCACGCCAGCTTCGCCGCCCCGGATGTGGCGCTGGAGGCAACAGTTTTCGGTGGTGAGTGTAGCTCAGCTGGTTAGAGTACCAGGTTGTGGCCCTGGTGGTCGCGGGTTCGAGCCCCGTCACTCACCCCATCTTGACGACCTGTCGCCGGCACACGTCGGCGGCAGGTCGATTTATTGCGGGACCGCCCCCCGCTCACCCGCAGCGGTGGGCAGCGCACGCCAAGCCGGGTCTCCCGTGCGTTCGGCCCGCCTCGCTCGCTCTCCCGTGCCCAGCCCCAGCCCGTCGGTGGAGTCGTGGCCCCGATGATCGAACCCGCCCTCGTCGAAGACGCTGTCCTGGCTCGGGCCGACGAGCTGTTCCGTCCCGGTGAACCGGGGCAGTCCTGGCTGGTGCTGCACGTGCGGCCCCGCTGCGAGAAAAGGGCCGCCAAGGCCTGCGCTGACCTTAAGGTGCGCCACTATCTGCCGCTGCACCGGCGCCACCATCCGCCGCGCAAAGGCCAGCGCGGGTATTCCTTCGACGTTCCCCTGTTCCCCGGCTACGTGTTCGTTTGCTGCGATCCCGGCGAGCGCTATCGCGTGCTGCTGTCAGGGCAGGTAGTCGCCACCCTGGAGGTGGTCAACCAGGCAGAGCTTCTCGACGAGCTGCGCAATGTCTTCCTGGCGGCGTCGCGGCCCGTGGAGCTGGCTCTGTACCCGCAGTTGCGCCGCGGCCGCCGCGTGCGCGTCACGGCCGGGCCGTTGAAGGGGGTTGTGGGGCGCATCACCGAACGCCGGCAGGGCCTTCGCCTGGTGCTCAATATCACCATGTTAGGTACTGCGGTGGCGGCGGAGATCGACATGTCCCAGGTCGAGCCCGTGTAACGTCCCGGCGTTTCGGGTCGCGCCCTCGCCACGCGTGACAGCTTGGCCGGCAGCCAGTTGCGCCGACGTGGCGGCGATCGTCCGAGCCATTTGCCAGCTTGGATATTCCCGTGTCGGACGCTATCTTACCTATGCCGCCGCAGCCCCTGTGGCACGTCGGCGCGAACGGCAGGTAACCGCACCTTTACCCCCCGACGACCCCCATGCTCAGACAAGCGCGTTTGTTCGTTCCCGGCGTGCTCGCCCTGGCTTTGTGGTGCGGCCCCGCGCCCAGCCTGGCCCAGGGCCTGACTGACTCGGGCCAGGAGCTGCCGGGTGTGTGGGCCGGCTCGGCTTCCTGGGCCGATCGCGACGGCGATGGTGACCCGGACCTGGCCCTCATCGGCGAGACCCTGGACGATGCGGGCACGCCGCATCGCGTCGCCCGCCTGTTCGACAACACCGGTGGCGTGCTGTCGCCCAACGAAACGGCCGGGGTGCAGCTGATGGGCGTCGAGTACGGCGACGCCGCGTGGGCTGATTACGACGGCGACGGCGACCTCGATGTCGCCATTGCCGGCGACGACAGCACGGGCCAGGAGAGCCTGCGGCTGTACACCAACCGCGCTGGCGTGCTGGAGTATGATGCCACGCAGTTGGACGACGATGGCCTGGACCTGCTGCGCGGCGTTCGCTATGCCACCGTGTCCTGGGCTGATTACGACGGCGATGGCGATCTGGATCTGCTGGTCGCCGGTATGGACCGCAACGGCGTGTCGCTGACGGCGCTGTACACCAATGCCGACGGCCGGTTCCGGCGCGACACGGTCAACAACGCGTCCCTGGTTAGCGTCCACGACGGCGATCTGGCCTGGGCCGACTACGACGGCGACGGCGACTTGGACCTGGCCGTCAGCGGGGTCAACGTCACCAATAACGGCGGCCTGCGGTCCGTGACCGAGATCTACCGCAACCACCCGGTGGGCACGCTCAGCTTGGACGCCACCGCCAGCCTGGGCAACCGCGTCCACGGCGGCAGCCTGGCGTGGGCCGACTTCGACGGCGACGGCGCCCCGGATTTGGCCGTGTCGGGCACCGACGACTCCTGGAATACCTCCACGGCCCTGTTCCGCAACCGGCCGCCGGGCTTCTTCACTGCTGCGGCTCTTTCACTGGCACCATCCTGGCGCCTGGGAGGCGAACTGGCGTGGGCCGATTTCGACGCCGATGGCGACCCGGACCTGGCCGTGGCCGGTCGCACCTCCACTTCTACCTACCGGGCCGGCGTCCT
>CAITNQ010000491.1 GCA_903893785.1 uncultured Gemmatimonadota bacterium | reverse complement strand
GCCGACCAGGGTAACCTCGCTCTCCGCCAGCAACCCGGCAACGCCGAAGGTCAACGCCGCCATGGCGTCCCGGCGGACTTCCAGGGTAGCCCCGCACAGCGGCGCACCGCCCTGGATCACCCACCCTTCCGGGAACTCGCCTACGCGTGCCGCCAACTGGCGCAGGATCCCGGTGAGCCACGCCAGGCAGTCGCCGTCGGGCCGCTGGCGCAACCCTTCGACATCGCGGATGACCGACTCGCCCTGGGCCTGCGTGGCCGCCAACAGGAGGACCGGGACGTGCTCGAGCAACCGCGCCGCTCGGGCGCCGGCAATGCGCGTGGCCTTGAGCCGGCTATGCCGAGCCGTCAGATGGGCCGTGCCGCCCGGCAGTTCCTCAATGTCGATACTGCCACCAGACTGCCGCAGCAGATCCAGTACGCCCCGGCGCCCGGGCCGGAGGGCCACTCCTGGCAGCCGCACGACTGATCCCTTCAGCGCCAGGGCCGCCACCAGCAACGGCCCGGCCAGGTCCAGATCGCCGGCGATCTCGGTGTGCACAGCGGCCAGGGACTGCCCACCCGCCACCGACAGCACGTAGCGCCCATCTGCGCCATCCAACCGGCGGTCAACGACCACACCGCGCTGACGCAACTCGCGTTCACTCCGACTGCGACTGGCCGCCGACTCACGCAGGCGCGTGACGCCCTCGGCGAAAAGCCCGGCCACCAGCAGCGCCAGCTTGACGCCACCGTCCAAGTCCGGCTCGTCGTGCTCGACGCCATGCAGCGATGCCCCGCCCACCACCAGGGCGTCGGCCGTCACCTCCACCCGCGCCCCCATGGCCTGCAGCAGCCGCAGGAACAGCGACAGCGACTCGCCCCCGACCGAGGTCTGCACGCAGCTGACAAAGGGTTGGCCAGCCAGGATGGCCAACAACAGCAGCAGGCCATCGTCAACGGCCGGCCAGGTCAGAGGTGCCGCCGGCGGTACCAGGCCAGCCGGGCCTGGCCCGTTGACAACCACGTCACGGTCCTGACGCTCAGCCACGACGCCCAGCTGCGCCAGCACCGCGATCGCGTGGTCAACCGCCGGTGAGGCGTTGGCAACGCGACCTTCGCCGACGGCCAGGGCAGCCAGCAGGACGGCCTGCTCCGAGGCCGGACCTTCTCCCGGCAGACGGACCTCGCCGTTGAGCCGGCGCGCTGGCTGGATCACCTGCTCCATACGGCCCCCGTGCCTCCCCGGCAGCCTACCGGCGTCGGGCTTGGTAACCCAGGCGTCCGAGGGTCGCCAGGGCCCGCTCAGCCGCGTTGTCGCTGTCGAAGCCGAGGCGAATTGTGCCCCCTTCGCCTTCGCGGACCTTCATGATCTCGATGTCGTTGATGTTGATGCCGTCGTGACCGAGGGCGCCGGCAATCTCGGCGATCACGCCCGGCCGGTCTTCGGCGAGCACCAGCAGCTCGAAGAGACGGTGGATGAAACCCTTGGAATCACGCGGCAGGGCGTCGCGGATGCGGTTGGCGAAGGCGAAGTCGTCAGCCAGATCGGCGCTGCCCAGGCGGGCGCGGACATCCTGGAGCACGTCAATGTAGCGATCCACCATGGCGCCAATCTGGTCGGCGTTGGTGTGGCAGATATCTTCCCACACGGGCGCAAAGGGGCTTGAGGCGATGCGCGTCAGATCACGGAACCCACCGGCCGCCAGGGCGAGGAAATAGGCATTGCCGCGATTCAGTTCACCGGCCAGGCGCACCAGCGAGGTGGCAATCATCTGCGGCAGGTGGCTGATGGCCGCTACCACCTGGTCGTGGACCTCGACCGACAACTCGAGCACGTTGGCGCCCAACCCCTGCAGCAGAGCGATGAACCCGGCATAGCGCGAGGCAGGCACCGCGGGTCCCGGTACCAGAATGTAGATGGCGTTCTGGAACAGGAAGGGGTCGGCCGCCGTGACGCCGGCTTTCTCTGAGCCGGCCATGGGGTGCCCGCCCACGAAATGGACCCCCGCGGGCAGCACCTCAGCGGCCCGAGCCATGATGCACCGTTTGGTGCTGCCGACATCGGTCACCAGGGTCCCAGGGCCAACACAGCCAGCCAGGGGCGACAGCAATTCCAGGATGTTGCGGATGGGCGTGCACAGCACAACCAGGTCAGCGCCATCCACGGCCAGGGCCAGCTGGCTGTAGTCCCAGCCACGGTCCACGGCCCCCAAAGCCACCGCCTGGTCAATGGTCGCCGGGCGGCTGACCCCGACGATCTCGCCGGTGAAGCCCGATCGGCGCAGCGCCAGCCCCATGGAGCCGCCGATCAGGCCGACCCCCACCAGGGCGACGCGCGCAAACGCCGGCGGCCCGGCGAGCCGTTCACGCACCGCGGCCTGCCGCGTCACCGCTGGCCGACTCACCGTCGCTGGTCCGGGCCTGGGCCATCAGGCGCCGCGACTCGGCGATGATTGTAGAGTAGATCAGGGTCAACCCCTCCTGGCTCAGGGGGCCGTCATTGTAGCTCTTCAGGCGCTCCAGGATCTGCGCCTCGCGGTTGGGGTCGAGTACCTGCTGGCCGCGCTCGAGCTTGATCTGGTTGATCTCCAGCGCGTACTTCAGCCGGCGATTGAGCAGCTCGAGGATGATGTCATCGATGCTGTCGATACGGGCTCGGAACGTACTCAGATCGATCTGCATGGGCGGCCTCAGCGGTGTCCCATGGCCACACGCACGCGCGCCATGGTGTCGTCGACGATGGGTCGCAGGCGGGCCACACTGCGCGCCAGCAGTTGGTCAATCCGGGCCGGATCCGCGGTGATATCGCGATAGCGGGCCTGAATGGGCTCCAGCGCCGCGATTACCAGGTCAGCCAGCTCGCGCTTGAGGTGACCGTAGCCCTGCCCGGCAAAGTGGGTCTCGATCTCCTGCTTGCTCTGACCGGACAGTGCCTGGAAAACGGTCAGCAGGTTGAACAGCCCCGGCCGTTCCGGGTTGAAGACAATGTCGCGCTCCGAGTCGGTGACCGCGCGCATGATGGTGCGACGGATCTGGTCCGGCTCGTCGAGCAGAGCCACGCTGTGGTACTGCCCGTCGGCCGACTTCGACATCTTCCGGCTCGGGTCGTCGAAACCCATGACGCGAGCACCAACCGGACGGATCCACGGCTCCGGGACGGTGAACGTATCACCGAACAGGCGGTTGAACCGGGCGGCGATATCGCGCGCCAATTCCACGTGCTGTTTCTGGTCCTCGCCCACCGGCACCCCGTCGGCCTGGTACAGAAGGATATCGGCCGCCATCAACACCGGGTAGGTGAACAACCCGGTGGACACGCGCTCGCCGCCGCCGGCCGATTTCTCCTTGAACTGCGTCATGCGTTCAAGCCACCCCATGGGCGTGACGCAGTTCAGCAGCCAGGCCAGCTCGGTGTGTTCCGGGACATGGGACTGCACAAAGATGGTGCAGCGTTCGGGGTCCAGGCCGCAGGCCAAATACAGGCCCACAGTCTGCCGCGTATGGCTGCGCAGCTGCGCCGGGTCGTAGTCAACGGTAATCGCGTGCTGGTCGACAACGCAGAAGATGTTCTCGTACCGGTCCTGCTCTTCGACCCAGTTACGGATGGCGCCGATGTAGTTGCCCAGGTGCAGTCCACCCGACGGCTGGATGCCGGAGAAGACGCGCTTCGTGGTGCGGGTTGCCCCCGTCATGTTGCCTCCCGAGAAGTCAATGGCCAAGCAGTTCGCGCGTCCGGGCCGCCACGTCCGGAGCGCGCATCAGGGCTTCGCCGACTAGCACAGCATCCACGCCCACCGCCGCCAGACGCTCGACGTCGGCCCGGGTCTCGATGCCGCTTTCGCTCACTTTGGTGACCGACGCCGGGAGGCGCTCGACGAGCTCGAACGTGGTGTCCAGCGTCGTGCGGAAGGTCTTCAGGTCGCGGTTGTTGATCCCCACCAGAGTCGCGCCGGCGCCCAGGGCGCGGTCCACTTCGGCCGCGTCGTGAACTTCGACCAAGGCTGCGAGCCCCACCTCGGCCGCCAGGCCCACCAGGTCGGCCAACTGGGAGCCGTCGGCCAGGGCGACAATGAGCAACGCCGCATCGGCCCCGATGGCCCGCGCCTCGTACACCTGGTACTCTTCGACGACGAAATCCTTGCGCAGCACCGGCAGGCTGGCCACGCGGCGCGCTGCCTGGAGATAGGCGATGCTGCCCTGAAAATAAGCCTCGTCGGTAAGCACCGAAAGCGCCTGTGCGCCGGCCTCGGCATAGGCCGCGGCGATCCGCTCGGGATCGAAATCGGCGCGGATCACGCCGCGGGACGGCGACGCCTTCTTGACTTCGGCGATCAGCGACACGCCATCCTGGCGCAGCGCGGCCGCGAAGTCGGCCGCCGGGGCAGCGTCACGGGCTGCCGACCGCACGTCGGCCAGTGAACGCTGACGCCGTGCAGCCGCCACGAACTCGCGTTTGTACGCGGCGATCTCCTGCAGGATGTCGGCCATGGTTACCCCTGACTCACCTGGCGCAGATGGTCCAGTTTGCGCTGCGCGGCCCCCGAATCCAGCGCGGCCCGGGCCTGCTCGACGCCCTGGCCAAGATCATCGGCCAGGCCACCGGCGAAAATCGCCGCGCCGGCATTGAGGAGCACGATGTCTCGCCGCGGACCCCGTTCGCCGGCCAGCACCTCGGTGAGCAATTGCGCGTTCTCCGCCGGCGTGCCGCCCAGCAGGGCCGCGGCCGGAGCCAGCGCCACGCCGAACATGGCCGGTTCGATCATGCTCGTTTCCACGACGCCGTTGCGCAGGCAGCTGATCTGCGTCGGTCCGGTGATAGTGATCTCGTCCAGGCCATCGGAGCCATGCACCACGCAGGCCCTTTCCGCACCCAGTTCAGCCAGGACGCCCGCAAGCACGGGGGTCAGCGCCGCCGCATAGGTGCCGATCAGTTGCCGCCGGGCACCGGCGGGGTTGGTCAACGGGCCAAGCAGGTTGAACACGGTGCGCACCCCGAGTTCGCGCCGCGGGCCGGCCGCGTGCTTCATGGCGCCGTGCAGCAGGGGCGCGAACAGGAAACCGATGCCCACCTCGTCGAGGCACCGGCCAACAGTCTCCGGTGATGCCTCGGTGTTGACGCCTAGGGCCTGCAGCACGTCGGCCGAACCGCAGCGACTGGACATGGCACGGTTGCCGTGCTTGGCCACGCACAGCCCAGCACCGGCAACCACGAAAGCCGCCGTCGTCGAGATATTGAAGGTACCCGCTCCATCGCCCCCCGTGCCGCAGGTATCAACCAGATCGGAACGACGGGTCAGAATGGGCGTGGCCCGTTGGCGCATTACCTCGGCGCAGCCGGTGATCTCGGCCACGGTCTCGCCCTTGCAGCGCAGGGCCACCAGGAAGCCGGCGATCTGTGCCGGCGTGGCTTGCCCATCCATGATCTGGTCCATGGCCGCTCGAGCCCCGTCGCGCCCCAGGCTACGCCCATGGACCAGGTTGTCGATGGCTTGCTGAATGGTCATCGCCGTCTCCTCAGCTCAATGGGGCGGCTGGGCCCGCCGTGGGTGCCGCGGCGCCGCGGCCGGCCAGGCGTTCCACCGCCTGGGCGATCAGGCGCAGGCCCAACCCGCGCCCCAGGGTCAGGATCGATTCCGGGTGGAACTGCACTGCGGCCACGGGCAGCTCGCGATGCTCGACCGCCATGATCACACCGTCATCGGTGCGGGCCAGAACGTCCAGACAGGCAGGCAGCCTCTCGGGGCGAGCGAACAGCGAGTGATAGCGGCCGGCGGTGAACACGGGCGGGAACCCGGCGAACAACCCCTCGGCACGGCAACGGATCAGCGAACTACGTCCGTGCACGGGGCGATCCAACACACCCAGTTCGCCGCCGAAGGCCTCGACAATGCCCTGCAAACCCAGACACACGCCGAACACGGGCAGTCCCAGCGCCACGCAACGCTGCACCAGGTCGGGCACACCGAAATCCCGGGGCGTGCCCGGCCCGGGCGAGATGAACACCAGGTCGGGCGCCAGTTCGGTCAGCAGCGAGGGAGCAAACCCGGCGCGCACGGTGACCACCTCGGCTCCCGTCTGCCGGACGTAGTCGCCGAGGTTATGGACAAAGGAGTCGCGGTTGTCGACGAAGAGCACTCGTCGACCCACGCCAGTGGCAGCCGCGATGGGGGCGGCCGGCGCCTCGTCCGCAGGCCCCACGACGGCTTGAACGAAAGCCTCGGCCTTGGTCCGTGTTTCGATTTCCTCGCTCGGCGGGTCCGAGTCGTACAGCAGCGTGGCGCCGACCCGCACCGAGGCCTGGCCCTGCTCCAGGTGCACGGTGCGAATGGTGATGCCGGTGTTCAGGTCGCCGTTGAACAGCACCATGCCGACGCAGCCGCCGTACCAGCGGCGCGCGGAGTTTTCCAGGTCCTCGATACGCTGCATGGCAGCCGGCTTGGGCGCCCCGGTCAAGGTGCAGGCCCACAGGTGCGACAGCAGGGCATCGAAAGCATCGCACCCGTCGCGTAGCTCGCCCACAACGTGGTCGACGGTGTGGATCAGGCGCGAGTACGTCTCGATCAGCCGGCGCCCGATCACCCGCACGGTGCCGGCCTTGCACACCCGGGCTTTGTCGTTGCGGTCCACGTCCGTGCACATGGTCAACTCGGCCAGGTCTTTGCTGGAATTGAGCAGTTCCAGGATCCGGTCGGCATCTTCAATGGGCGTGGCGCCCCGGCGAATAGTGCCGGAGATCGGGCAGGTCTCCACGGTCTGGCCCTCGACCCGGACGAACATCTCGGGCGAGGCGCCCACGAGCTGCTCGTGACCCAGGTTGATCACGAACTCGTAAGGGCTCGGGTTGGCCCGCCGGATACGCTCGAACAGCTCGCTGGGGGTGCCCGGGTAGCCGGCCCGCAGCACCTGGCTGAGTACTACCTCGAAGAAATCCCCTTGGCCGGCCCCGGCGATGATCTGGCGAACCTTATCGGCATACTCGCCCGGCGCGTGGTCACTGACCACCGGCGAGGCGACACCACGCCGCGGAGGCCGAGCGACACCGCCCCGCGGCAGGTCGACCGTGGAACCGCCGTGGCCGGTAAAGTCGTAGCGGCAACGGCTGGCCTGTTCCTTGCGGTGATCGACGATCACCAGTTCGTCGGGCAGGAAAAGGTGCAGATCCGGTTGCCCGTCACGGGCATGGCGCAGCTCGATGGGCTCGAACTGGAAGACGAGATCGTACCCGAAGGCGCCGTAGAAACCCAGGTGCGGGTCGCGGTCGGTGCGCATCTGGCGCATCACCGCGCGCAACACACTGAAGATGGTCGGCTGCTTGCTGCGGTCCTCTTCGCGGAAGCCTTGTCCCATGGGCCGCACCTCGCCCACGACCGCATCGCCCTGCTGTTCCAGCGCCAGCAACTGCTCGTCGCCGACGAGCCCCCAGCGCAGCAACTGCACCAGGGGTGCACCGCGCGGGTTGAGGGGGCGCAGCGCGAAGCGTCGTCCGGTGGCTACCAGCTCCAGCGGCGGGTCGACAAAACCGATGTCCCACCGGCTGTACCGCCCCGGGTATTCGTAACCACTGGCAAAGACCGCCCCCGGATGAGTGTCGATGCCCGCCAGGATCTCGGCCAGAGGCTCGTCCGAAGACAGGTCCTCGATGGTCCGGAAGACGTCGATGCCCCCTTGGGTTTTGAAGATCTCGGCTTTGAGCTCCTGCGCTCGCCGGCGGGCCATGTAGATCCCTTTCTGCTGCGATCCGGCACCGGTCACGAAAAAACCGCCGACGCTGGTCGCGTCCGCGGTTGTCGTAGCGATTGGCCTGGGGCCAGTCTATCTATCGCTGCTGAGGACGCACCCGTACCTGTCCAGTGTGTAACGCCAATAACCCCGCCAGTAAAGCCGCTGCAGGCCTGGGCGATGGGTGCGCATGGGGCGACCTCGGTCAATGCGTCAAAGGAGTCTCGACCGGCCCTAAAATACGGCTGACCACGGTCGTGTCAAGATCCGCGCTGCCAGCCGGTCCACCCTCGGATGGTCAACCCTGGCACGGCGCGGCCGGCCCAAGTGGCTGCGGTTGGCCCAGGGGAACAGCGTTGCCCGCCGCGTGGAGCGCCCGTCAAGGCGCTCCGCCGGCGCCTGAGCGCCCCCCTAACCATGCCGCCTGAACGCCCGTCCTGAGTCGATGCGGTTGGCACTGGGGCTGCGGCGCGAATTGCCGGGCGTGGCCCCGGTCAGTGTGCCTCGCCGCCGACCTGCGTGACCTCGATGTCCAAGTCGCTCCGGTGGGCAATGCGATCCACCCGGCCATCGAGAATCCATACCACCCGGTCGGAAACACTGAGCATCTTGTGGTCGTGGGTGGCAGAGATCACGGTCACGCCCGAGGTGGCGTTCATCTCCTTGAGCAGCTCGATGATCTCGGTACCGGTGCGCAGGTCCAGGTTGGCGGTCGGCTCGTCGGCTAGCACCACAGCGGGATCATTGGCCAGCGCCCGGGCCACCGCAACGCGCTGCTGCTGACCACCGGAGAGTTCATAGGGTTTGTGCGAGTGGCGTTCCTGCAGCCCAACCTTCTTGAGCAGCCCCATGCCCTTCTCGCGGGCCTCGTCACTGGTGAGCCCGGCGAACACCATCGGCAGGGTCACGTTCTCGAGCGCAGTCATCACCGGAATGAGGTTGAACGACTGGAAGATGTAGCCGATCTTGCGGCAACGCAGCCAGGCCAGTTCATAGGCGTCCAACTGCGCAACATCCACCTCGTCGATGTACACCTTGCCTTCGCTGGGCTTGTCGAGGCCGCCCACCATGTTGAAGAAGGTGCTCTTGCCGGAGCCAGAAGGGCCCATGATCGACAGGTACTCCCCGGCGTAGATCTCCACGTCGACACCGCGCAATGCATGCACCTCGATCCCACCCATCACGTAGATCTTCTTGACCTTCTGGGTGCGGACGACAGTGCGACGCTCGTCTTCGCCCGTGGCCACGGCGCCCTGGGCCGCCTGTCCCTGCGGTTCGCTCATGGGGACGCTTCTCCTCTTTCAGTCTGGGCGTGGCAACGGTTCAGCTATCTGACCGCATGGCTTCCACCGGCTCCATCTTGGCCGCCCGGTACGCCGGCAGCATGGCGCCTACCAGCGACAGCAGGGTGCCGACAACCATGGCCGCCGCCGCCGACTTGAGCATGCCGCCGGTCGGGAAGTAGGTGAAGACGAAACCACCGTAGTCCACCAGAGCGAGGACCAGCGTCAACAGGAAGCCGATGACGATCCCCAGAAGCGTACCGGCGCTTCCCTGGAAAGTCGACTCCAGCAGGAACAGCTTGACGATGAAGGAATCGAGCGCCCCCAGGCACTTCATGGTGCCGATCTCGCGGAAACGCTCGGTCACTGACATCAGCATGGCATTGGCGATGCCCACGACGCACACCAGCAATGACAGGCTGATCAGCCAGGTCTGCTTGGAGGACTCCTCGGACATGCGCGCCCGGGATTCCTCACTGAGCTGCCCGCCCTCGGCCGCCAGCGTTTCGATCCCCTTCTTCTGCAGCAGCAGGTTCACCTCGCTGCGGTTGCTCTGCCGCAGGCTCTTGGTCAGTTCATTGCCGCTCCACACCGACATCAGGAAGGCGATGGCAAGAATAACGCCGCTGGTGGTTATCAGGGAGCGGCCGAAGCGGATCTTCAGGCTGCGCAGGCTGATCTCCACCGCTTTGCTCAGGGGCAGGACGATCTCACGTCCGCCGGCGAGGCGCGTCTGGGCCATGGGTCTGCTACCTCCTTGACGCATTCACGATGACCACCCGCTGGTGGCGCATCAACGCTTGCTGGTCGCCTGCGCTCGAGCCGCCTGCAGCTGGTCCGCACGGTCGAACAGGCGGGCCGCTGCCTGGATCTGAGTATCGGCCTGCAGGCTGATCTGGTACGCCGCCTGGTCGCTCCACAGAACGCGCGCGAAACCCGCCTTCAACTGCGTTTGCAGAAAGGCTCGGTGTGCCGCCATGGCGTCCGGGCCGGCGGCCACACCCCGCGCCGCCAGGGCCCGGCCAAAGGCGGCCAACAGCGAATCGGGCACCTGCCACGTGGCCGCGTAGGCGGCGAAGGGCATGGCCGGGACCTGGCCCTTGCCCACTGCCTGGCTGCAGAAGTCGGCCAGGGCACCCTCGGCAAAGACGCGCTGCTCGAACTCGGAGAACTCGGGGTCGGGCAGGGACACGTCGGGCGTGATGCCGCCGGCGCCGTAGACCGGCCGCCCAAGTGTGGTGTGAAACACCGCGCCCGCGGCCCGCAGGCTGTCGACAGCGTTGGGGTCAAGGCTATCCACCCCTTGGTGCACGTAGGCCTGCAGGTCGCCGGTGAATGGCCGCTGGATCAGGCGTCCCACCGGCGTGTAGTAACGCGCCACGGTGAGCAGCAACAGGCCGCCGTTGCTGGTCAGCGGGTACTGCTCCTGCACCAGGCCCTTGCCGAAACTGGTCTGGCCTACCACCAGGCCGCGGTCCTGATCCTGGATGGCACCGGCGACAATCTCCGATGCGCTGGCGCTGCCATGGTCGATGACCACAATGACCGACAGAGGCGGGTTCTCCAGCGGCGTGGTGTCGCGGTATTCCTGGCGCGAACGCGCCGCCCGGCCTTGGGTATAGACGATCAACTCGTCGGCGTCCAGGAAGAAGTCGGCCACCTCCACTGCCTGGTCGAGCAGGCCGCCGCCGTTGTCGCGCAAGTCAAGCAGCAGCCGGCGGGCGCCCTCAGAGCGCAACCGAGCCAGGTCCTCGCCCAACTCCTGCGCCGTGGTCTCGGCAAACCGGGCGATACGCACGTAGCCGACTTCAGGCGCCAGCATGAAGGCATAGGGCACACTGCGCACCTCGATGCGATCGCGCCGGATCGTCACCGCCAACGGCTCATCACGGCCCTGGCGGGCCACGGTCACGCGGACCGAGGAACCCTTGGGGCCGCGCAGCTTCTTCATTACCTGCTCGTTGGTGATGCCGTCGGTGGGCACGCCCTCGATCTCGATGATCTCGTCGCCGGCACGCAGCTTGCCTTCGGACGGCGAGCCGACGATGGGCGAGATGACCATCAGGCGCCCCTGGCGGATCTCGAAGTAGATCCCGATGCCCTCAAAGTCGCCGCGGAAGCGCTCCACCATCTCTTCGCGCTCAGCCGGGTCAAGGTAGCTGGAGTGCGGGTCGAGCGACGACAGCATGCCCTCGACCATGCCGCGGGCTAGGGTATCTGCCCCCACAGAGCGGACGTACTCCTTCGAGATGCGCCCGAACGCTTCGGCCAACAGGGCTACCTGGCCCCGATCGTCGAGGCGCTCGGCCGGGGCCGGGCTGCCCACTTCGGCCATCTCGCGGGGGCTGATATAGAGATTCTCACCCTCCGGCAGCGCCGCCGCGAGCCCATCGACGGCGCCATCGATCACCCTGAGGCTGTCCACCTCCTCAACGTAATCGCAGTGAATCCGGTCGCGGACCTCGAAAACCAGTTTGAGGTTGGCGCGTGCCCCGTCCGCTGGCCCCTGCTGCGAACCGAGGACCGACAGGGAGGCCAGGGCGACGACAATCACTACCAGCCAGCGCTTCGCGTTCATCCGGATTCCGCCGTGGCGGCCGCCGCGGACCGACCAGCATTCGGGGTATGGACCAGGGACGGCATAACATCGGGGAAAGACGGGGCCGTATCAAGACAGGCGATCCGGGCGCCAGGTCTGGGGCCAAGCCGGGCCCACACCCCGGCCTCAGCCACGAAGGTTCAGCTCGATCAGCGGCGGTTCGCCCGGCGGCGGGGCTGCCTCGCCCACCGCCGCGCCCGGGCCGGGAATGAGCGCCAGGCGCAACCCGGGCCGGCCCCAGCGCCGAAGCAGTTGCTCCAGCGAGGCCGGCACGGCCGCGGGTGAGAACACCAGCAGGTCGATGCGGTACCGCTGCACCAGTTCGGTCATCTCGCTGACCAGCCCGACTACGGGTCGGCCCGACACCAGCGCGCCGCGTTCCTCGGGCAGGGCCGCCACCAGGCCCACCAACTCGCCAGCGGTCCCCCCGGCACGCTCCACTGCGGCGACGAAACCGCGCGCCGCTTCGTCGGTGCCGACGACCAGGACGCGACGCCGTCGGGGGCGCCGGCTGCGGCGCAGGGCAGCCACCCCCAGACGCCAGCCGGCCAGCAACGCCGTGTTGAGGACCCAGGCCGCCGCCGCCGCCAACCGGGAGAAGTTATAGGCTTTGAGGAAGAAGACGACGGTGACCACGCCGGCAAAGCCCAGGGCTACGGCCGCCGCCGCCCACGCCGGCGAGAACCGGCGACGGTGGTACAGTCCCAGAAGGGCCATGGCGGTGACCCAGATGACCACCGGTACCAAGTGGACGGCCAGCCATTCGGTATCGGAGTAGGGCGGCGGCACCAACCAGTGCGTCGGCCGTGCGGCCACGCCCAGTCGGTTGGCCAGGCTCTCGACGGCGCCGATGACCGGACGCAGGTCCGAGTGGTAGCGGATGGCCAGGGCCAGGCGCATGCCCAGGGCCACCAGCAGGGCGTCCAGGGCCGGCAACGCGGCCCGCCGCAGGGCGGCCGCGGCCAGCGACAGGGCGCCATGGATGACGATACCCAGGTGCAGCAACCACACCGGGAAGAAGCGGAACCGGGCGCGCATGTGTTTGCGCACGAAAATCGACATGGCCGCTGTCTTGCGGTACTGGACCCGCAGGCGCGCCGAGCGACCGCTCTCGCCCCGGAAGTGGATGATCTCGGTGGTGGGGACGTAGTAGATACGCCAACCGGCCGCGCGGATGCGGTAGCACCAGTCGACGTCTTCGCCATACATGAAGTAGTCTTCGTCCAGCAGGCCCACCTGGTCCATGGCCGCTTTGCGGACCAGCATGCACGAGCCCGACAGCACCTCCACCTCGGTCGTCTCGTTCGGGTCCAAGAAAGTCAGGTTGTAGCGGCCAATCACCGGGTGGCGGGGGAACAGGCGACTCAGGCCGGTGATTTTGCACAACGCCGGCAGCGGCGCGGGGAAGGAACGGCGGCTGTCCAGCTGGAGCGTGCCGTCCGGATTGAGGATCCGGCAGCCGCAGGCGCCCACGTCGGGGTGGGCGTCCATGAACGCCACCAGGGTCCGCAGGGTGTCCTGACGCACAATGGTATCAGTGTTGAGCAGCAGGACGTAGCGCCCGACGGCCTGCCGCAGGGCCACGTTGTTGCCGGCCGAGAAGCCCAGGTTCCGTTCGTTGCGGATCAGCCGCGCCCGGGGGAAACGCGCCGCGATCATCTCCGGGCTGCCATCGCGCGAGGCGTTGTCGGCGATGAGCACCTCGACCGCCAACCCGGGCGCCGCCTCGAAGACCGTGCGCAGGGCCTGCTCGGTCAACTCACGGGTGTTGTAGCTGAGCAGGACAACGCTCAAATCCATGGGCGCGTTCGCGTCAATCTGGGGGCTGCACGGCGGCACGCAACGGGCCTGCCGGGCTCCCTGGCACCGCCCGGCAGTGCCCGTCCGGCCGGTTTCAGGCCGGCGGACCGGAGCGCCGGTGACGTGAACGGGTGAGGCTGAACAGCAGAATCTGCTTCAGGAACAGCATGTGTTCACGCCAGTTGAGCTTGCTCTGACTGAACTGGCGATTGCGGAACACGAAGGGGATGGACAGGTGGCGCCGATAGCGCCCCTTGACGAGGATCTCGAGCAGGATTTTGTACCCCGTGGAGGTCAGCCGGAAATCACCCAGAACGTTGCGGTGCAGGAAGAAGTACCCCGACAGCGGATCCTCCACTCCGGTCAGAGCTCGCGCCGCGCCGACGCCCAGATGGGAGATCAGCTTGCGGTGCCAGGCCCATTTCTCCACGCGGCTGGTGGCGCCAAAGCGCGATCCCACGGTCAGGTCATAATCGCGCAGCCCGTGAATCAGGTCGGGCAGAATGGCCGGATCGTGACTCAGGTCGGCGTCGATCACCCCCAAGTACGGTCGCTCTGACAGGGCAAAACCCGCCATGACAGCCGAGCCGAGGCCGAGTTTGCCCGCCCGATGGATCACCCGTACCGGGTAGCGCGCGGCCAGGGCGTCGGCCGCCGCCCCGGTACCGTCCGGGGAGTTGTCATCGACGACGATGAGCTCCAGATCAATGTCCGGGACGCCGGCGAGAAGACCGAAGATCTCCTCGCACAACGGGCCGATGTTCTCCCGCTCGTTATAGGTGGGAGTGACCAGTGACACCTGCAGGACTGAGTCAGCCATACGACTCCTTGTCGGCCCGAGACGCTCAGGCGAACAGGTGGGCGCAGTCGCGGCGGAAGCTGTCCTGCGCCGCCATATGCACCAACCCGTCACGGAACCCCAGGGTCTGACGTCCCAGCAATCGCTCGATGGCGCTCGTGGCCAGACCGGAACGCAGCGGCCGCGCCGCAGCCAGGCCGGCGGCCGAGGTGGGCACCGGATCGACCAGCCCGGGATCCCACCCGAAGAAACGCGCCACCTCCACCGCCAGTTCGTACCGGGTCATGAACGTGGCCCCGCCCAGGTGGTACAGGCCGCTCGCATTGACGCGGCACAGCTGCAGCAGTCCCCCGGCCAGGTCGTGGATGTAGGTAGGGTTGCCCCACTGGTCGTCAAAGGCCGGGACCCGCCGCCCCTGCGACAACGCCTGCAGGGCCCATGACACGAAAGATGGCCGGGCGCCCGGCAGGTAACCGTACAGCCACAGGGTGCGCACCACCAAGCCCCGCTCGAGTTTGGCCAGGACCAGGTCTTCGCTGGCCAGCTTCGACTCGCCGTAGTAGGACAACGGGCGGGGCACGTCGGTTTCAGCATAGGGCCCGGCGGTGCCGTCGAACACGTAGTCGGTGGAGATCTGCACCAGACCGGCGCCGAGGCGACGACAGGCAGCGGCCAGTTGGCCCACCGCGTCGACATTGACGCGGCGAGCCAACTGGCGGTCGGTTTCGCACTGGTCGACCGCCGTGATGGCCGCGGTGTTGATCACCCAATCGGGCCGGACTTGGTCGACCAGGGTCGCGACCTGGTGCGGATCAGTCAGGTCAGCCGCGAGGCAGGCAGCGCCCCCCACCGGCTCGGCCGAGCGGTCCGTAGCCACACACTCCGCGTCGCCAGCCGCGGCCAGCAGCGCCCGACCCAGAAACCCCTGGGCTCCGGTAACCAGGATCTTCATGAAGGCAGCCCTTTGCCCGCCCGCGGCAGCGCGAACCTGAGGTTACTGACGACCGTACAGGGGACCGAACGCGGCGCAGGCGCGGAAGTCGGCGCCCTCGCTGTCGGCCGTGCCAAACGAAGCCCAAGTGCTAGGCCGGTAGACCTGCTCTTCGTCGACGTTGTGCATGAACACCGGAATGCGCAGCATGGACGCCAGGGTGATCAGGTCGGCGCCCACGTGGCCGTAGCTGACCGCCCCGTGGTTGGCGCCCCAGTTGTTCATTACCGCATAGGCATCGCGGAAGGCGCCGTGCCCGGTCAGGCGCGGCACGAACCAGGTCGTCGGCCAGGTCGGGTCAGTGCGTTCGTCCAGCACCTGGTGGACCCGTTCCGGCAACTCGACGATCTCGCCTTCGGCGATCTGCAGCACGGGGCCGAGGCCCTTGACCAGGTTGAGCCGCGACATGGTGACCGGCATGCCGCCGCGGGTAACAAAGTGCGTCGACCAGCCGCCGCCGCGGAAATACTCGACGGTCCCCGCATGCCAGGTGGTCGCCGCCAGGCACCGGGACACCTCCTGCGGGGTGATGTCCCAATAGGGCTTCATGGCCGGCCGTCCGCCGATCTCCTGGCAGCCCGTGCCGTCGAGCGCGGCCGGACCCGAGTTGATCAGGTGCAGGAAGCCGCCGGCAGCGGCCCCGGTGGGCGCCTGGCCCGTAACCCGTTGGACCGCCGCCGGACTCCAGTAGGTCCGCACATCGGCGAAAATCTGGGCCGTGCCGGTCAACAGGTGACCGAAGAGCATGGCCGTGCCATTGAGCGCGTCATTCTCGGTGGCCACCAGGTACGGCTGCCGGATACCGTTCCAGTCAAAGGAGGTATTGAGGATCGCCTCCATGAAATCGCCATTCGGGTAGTGGTCGGTCCACTGTCGCTGCCCCTGGAAACCACTGAGGATGGCATTGTGGCCCAACGCCTCCTCCCCGTAGCCCAACTCAGCCAGTCGGGGGTTGCCGACCATCAGGTCGCGGGCGATCAGGGCCATCTTGATCGACCGTTCCCAGTCCACGTCCTTCTGTGCCCGCGTGCGGGCCTTGCCGGGGGGATTGCGGTCGACGCCCTCGGGGCAGTTGGCCTTGACCCAGGCCAGGGCCCGGGTGAACTCGGCCGGATCGTACACTTCCTCGTCAAAGCGACGGATGAACTCCACCATGTCGACGGATTCGACGCGCATGCCAAGGAAAGACTCGAAGAAACTGGGATCGACGATGGACCCGGCGATCCCCATGGACACGCCACCCATGGCCAAGTACGAGGTGCCGCGCATGGACGCCACGGCCAGACCGGCACGCGCGAAACGCAGCAGCTTGACCTGCACGTCGGCCGGAATCGCCGTGTCGCCGGCGTCCTGCACGTCCCGGCCGTAAATGCTGAAGGCCGGCAGCCCCTTCTGCGAATGGCCGGCCAGGGCGGCGGCCAGGTAAACGGCCCCGGGGCGCTCGGTGCCATTGAAGCCCCACACCGCCTTGGGGATGCACGGGTCCATGTCCATGGTTTCGGCGCCGTAGCACCAGCAGGGCGTGACCGTCAGCGACAGGCCCACGCCGGCCCGCGCGAACTTCTCGGCCGCCTGGGCGGCTTCGGCAACGCCGCCGATGCAGGTGTCGGCAATGACGCACTCGACCGGCAGGCCATTGGCGTGCCGCAGTTGACTGCTGAGGAAGGCCGCAGCGGACCGGGCCATGTCCATGGTGAAGCCTTCGAGGGCCTCGCGCACCCCGCGGCGACGACCGTCGATCGTGGGGCGAATGCCGATTTTGGGCAGGGTACCGATGAGCCTGTGGGTCGGGGGTACGGTCCCGATGTGCGCGACGTCCACCACTTGCAGCCCTCCTCCATGCGAATCGTCGGTCCCCGCGGACGACCGGCCCCGGGCGCGGTCGCAGGGGCGGCGAGGTTGGCCCGGACGAGCCAGGAACCGGCCGTCCGGCCTGCTGCCGGCCAAGCCGGCAGCAACCGCCCATCGGGGAAATGGCCTAAGGGTATTGGTACTAGCTGGGCATGTCAAGCGGTTCCCGGCCCGGACCCGAGGCCCGCCGGCCCACCGTCGAGACCCCGCCATCAGGGCGGCGGCAGATAGCCGAATCGATAGGGCGGCAGTATATTATGCGAACGTGCACCACTTGGGCATTACCGCCCCCAGCCCCTTCCAGGCCACTGTGTCCGCATGACGCACTGTACCCCCACTTCACCGGCAGGCGACCTGCTGCTCTCGGTCATCATTCCGGTGTACAACGAGCGCGACACCATCTGCACCATCTTGGACAAGGTCAAGGCCAGCGGCATCCGGCAGCAGATCCTGGTGGTGGACGACTGCTCCACCGACGGCACCCGTGAACTGCTAGCCAACCTGCAGGACCCCGCGCTGACCATCCTGTTCCACGAGCACAACCAGGGCAAAGGCGGCGCCATCCGCACCGCCCTCAGTCACGTCCGGGGCGACTACGTCCTCATTCAGGACGCGGACCTGGAATACGATCCAGCCGACTACCCGGCGCTGGTGGCCCCGGTGCTGCGTGACCCGGGCGTCGCGGTCGTCTTCGGCTCGCGCTTCAAGGGCCGTATCCAGGGCATGCGCCGCCGCAACCGCCTGGCCAACCGCCTGTTGACCGGTTTCACCAATATCCTGTTCGGATCCGGCATCAGCGACCTGTGCACCGGGTACAAGCTCTACCGGGCCGAGGTGATCCGTGGCATTCCGCTGGAGCGAGGCCATTTTGATCTTGAACACGAACTGACCGCCAAACTGCTGCGGCAGAACGTGCCGATCGTGGAAGTGCCGATCTCTTACTGCGGCCGCGACGCCAAGTCGGGCAAGAAAGTGCGCTGGGTCGACTTCTTCTCCAACGTGCAGACGCTGATCCGGTACCGATTCGCATGAACGATCTGCGCAAGGCGGCTGCGGTTGCCCTGGCGGCCGGTTTGGTGTTTGCCCTGGCGGTGGCGATCGCCACGGGCATTCGCCTGGAGCCTGTGCCGCTGGCGTTGGCCTGTCTGTGTTTCGCGGTCCTGGCCGCGGTGCCCGCCGTGGCCATGTCCGGCCAGCTGCCGGCGGGCGCGACGACAGCCGCCAGCTGGGCCACCGGGTTGGCTGCGGTTGGCCTGTACCTGCTGCAGTTGAATCCCTGGGTCGGCGTCATCGGCGACAATATTGTGTACCTGCGCGACGCCATGGACCTGGCCGCCGGCAAGCCCACCACGGGCCTCACCTTCGGGGTAGCCATCACCGCGGTCCTGATACCCGCCGTGGCCTGGTGCACCGAGCAGGTAGTCGCGGCCAAAGCCACGGTGGCCCTGCTCGCCGTGCTGCTCCCGGTCGGCACCTTCCTGGTGATCCGCCGCCACGCCTCGTCCGAACGCGCATTGCTCATCGCGGCGCTGGCGGCCGCCCTGCCCATCACGGCCGAGTACGCGGCCGACATCATGGCCGACGTGCCCCACGCCGGCTTCAACCTGCTGGCGCTGTGGGCCCTGCAGCGTTATCTGGATGGTCCTGAGCGGTCCTGGCAGCGCCTGGCCCTGGCGTCGGTAGCCATGGGGCTGGCCTTCCACATCAAGAGCGCGGCGGTGGTCATCCCGGTGGCGGCGGCGCTGTATGCGCTGCTGCGCGGCCAGTGGCAGCGGGCCCTGTGGATCACGGCGGGTTTCCTGCTATGGGTATTGCCGTGGAACCTGCTGCAGTCTGCCCCGGCGGGCACGGGCGGCTACGTCGGCACGATGGTCGAGCAGATCAGCCGTGGCGAGCACATGCCCGACGACCAGATCGGTGGGTTCTGGCACAACCTGCTGTACCTGATCGCGACCAAGAACCCGCTCGACTACCTCGTCAATCTGGGGGGCCTGTTTGTCGGCACGGAGACGATCATCGAGGCGGCCCTGGTGGTAGTCCTGGTGCTGAGCGGGGCCATCGCCGGTCGCCCCCGCTGCCAGCGGTCGCTGTTGGGCTGGCTACGGGCCCCGGAAGTACACGACTGGTTCGTGCTGGGGTACCTGGCCCTGCTGTTCACGCTGCCCGGGTCGCCGCCGCGTTACCTGATCCCCCTGCTGCCGTTCTTGTTGCTCTACCTCTGTCGCGGTGCCGACTGGCTGGCTGGCCTGACCCGCCAAACGGCAATCCGACGCGCCGCCGTACCCGTCCTCGCTGTCGTGATCGGAGTCAGCTGCTGGGTCCACGACCTGGATCGTATCGCCTTCATGAGGCACCAGAACGGGTACCCCGGGTACTGGGGCAACTACTACCAGGCCGCGCTGTGGCTGAAAGACCACGTACCGGCCGGTAGCCGCATTGCCGCCCGCAAGCCGACTCTGGTGTGGTTCTGGTCGGGCCGCCCCAGCGAGGTGTACCCGTGGACGGCCGACACGCAGGCCGGCTGGCAGAAGCTGCGCGACAACTTCGACTACGCCATTGTCGACAACCTGCCGTTCTTCCAGGAAACGCGGAAGTTCCTCATCCCCATGCTCGAGTCGCACCGCGGGGAGTGGGATGTGGTCTTTGTGACGCCCGCGCCGGAGAACTACGTCGTTCGGCTGCGACGCGACTGAGCCCCCGGATCGCCGCCAGCCACGGTCGCGGTCGGCGCTCGGTGGCCCACTTGGGCGGCGATCCACCGGGCGGCAGCCGGGAGGTCAGCGGCCGCCAGCGACAGCTGTCGCTGGTCGTCTGGCGTCAGGGCAGCCTCGGTGCGCTGGCCGTAACCGGTCAGCACCAAGACGGCACGGCAGCCCGCGCGCCATCCTGCCTGCAGGTCAGTCAACGCATCGCCGATCATGAATGAGGCCCCCAAGTCCAGGCCATGGTCGGCTGCGGCCCGCCGCAACATGCCAGGCGCCGGCTTGCGACAGTCACAGGCGCAGCGCCAGGGCGGTTCGCCAGCGTCGGGATGGTGGGGGCAGAAATACACCGCGTCCAGTGACGCGCCCGCCGCACCCAACCGCCGCTGCAGCTGGGCGTGAATGGCCGCCAGTTCGGGCAGCGACAGCAGTCCCCGCGCCACCACCGACTGGTTGGTCACACCGACCAGGACGAAACCCAGTTGCCGCAGGCTTGCCAGCGCGTCGCCCACCCCCGGCAAGAGCTCCAGGTCCGCGAGCCGGCGCAGGTGGTGCACCTCGCGCACCAGCGTCCCGTCGCGGTCGAGGAACACGGCGGGCCGCAGCGAGGCAGGCGGCCAACCTACCCCTTCGGCCATGTCTCGCGACGCACGTTGAAGATGACTTTGCTGCCGTCGCGCTCCAGTGCGAAGGGCATCTCGCGGTATGCGCTGAGGGCTTGACGCACATCTTCCTGCCGCTCAGCCGGGCAATACAGCAGCAGGAAGCCCCCGCCGCCAGCCCCGCATATCTTGCCTCCGAGGGCCCCGGCTTCAATGCCGGCGGCGTACATGGCGTCGAGTTCGGCATCACTGATGCGGCTGGCCAGGGTCTTCTTGACCTGCCAGGCGCGGTCCAGGAGGCGCCCCACTTCATCCAGTTGCCCGGACTCAAGCAACTGCCGGGCCGTATCGGCCTGCGCCTTCATCGCCCGCAAGGACTCCATCCGCGCCGCGATACTGTCGCGCTGCTCGACGAGGATGTCGGCCGAGCGACGCGTCCTGGCAGTGTAGAAGAGCAGCAGATTGGCGCTGAGCCGGCGACGAGCCGCATCGCTCAGTTGCAGGGGCTGACCACCGACGCTGCCGTCGGCAGCAAAGCGGAACAGGCGCAGGTTGCCGTACGCGGCGATATACTGATCCTGCTTACCGATCGGTTTGCCCAGCACATCGATCTCAATCCGGCAAGCTTCCGCCGCCAACTCCTCGGCCGGGCGGGGGTCGCCACGGTACGCATGGAGGGCGTTGAGCAGACCCACGGTCAAGCTGCTCGACGATCCCAGTCCTGACCCCTCCGAGGGGATGTCGGCCAACGTAGTGATCTCGACGCCATCGAGCACCCCAGTAACGCGCATGGCCTCGCGCACCAGTTCGTGCTTGAGGTCATCGATACGCTCGACGATTTCCTTGCGCGAATAGTTCACATAGACCAGGTCGTCGAAGCGCTCCTTGACGATGACGTAAACGTAGCGATCGATGGCGGTACTCAGAACACAGCCATCCTCGCGGGTGTAGAACCCGGCGAAATCCGTGCCGCCACCAGCCAGGCTGATGCGCAACGGGGTCTGCGTGATGATCATGGGCCTCCTTGGGGCGACGCAGCTCGGGCCGCAGCGCGCAGCCGCCCGGCGCGGGTGCCGCGGCTCGGGGACGGAGCGTGCACCGCCGCCAGCACCTCGAGCGTCAGCAGATGCGCGCGGACGCGGGTGTCCAGATCAAGGGAGGTGGGTGTCTCCGGGACCACCAGGTGATCGGTGTGGTGACGAATCATGGCCACCGGGATCCCCACGCCGGGGCGGCCGGGCTCCGCCGCAGGGTCCGGCGTCAAGACACCCCGGCGAGCGGGCCACCCCTCGATGGTCTCGGCCGCGTTGAGCGGACACACGGCGCGCACCCGGTCCGTGACCTGCTGACCCACGGGCGCCCCACCCCGGCGCATTTCGTACAGGTAGTAGCCCGGGCTCTCCCAGTCCTCATGGAAATCTAGCACGAAGGCGAAGCGCCGCCCGACCAACCAGTCACGCAGGGCCCGGACCTCCGGCACGTCGTCGCGCTCGTACGACCAGTTGATGTCGGCGCCTTGCGCATTGCCCCGTGTACCGGCCAGATAACCGGCTGGATTCACGCACGGGATCACATGCCAGCCCAGCCCCCGCCAGCGCTCCTGAAACTCGGGGGCCAGGCAGGCCAGGGCGGCCGCGACGCCGGCCGGCTCGTCGCCGTGCGTCCCGCCGGTTACCAGCACCGTGGGCCGACCGGGCGCGGCCGGCCGCGAGAGCGCCATGATCGGCCAGGACCCGGCGTGACCGAGCACGTGCAGGTTCAGGCCCGTGGCCGCGGCCTGGTCGATGGCGGCGTACACCTGCCGCAGCGCGACGAGGTGGGGGCCGGTGCGCGGTACTCCGGAAGCCGAACTCACCAGGGTTCCACGGCCACGGCACGGCGCTCATGCCCTGCCCGGAAGGCTGCGTCCACCAACGCCTGGACCCAGTACCCGGTCATGCCGTCGCACGCAGGTTCGCGGTTCTGCCGCACGGCCATGACGAAGTCGTCGATCATGGGCAGGTCGAACAAGGGCGCGGCCAAGGGTTGGACCGGAATCACCTGGGCCCCGGTGGCGGTCTCCAGGCGGATCTCAGGCGAATGGAACTCAAGCGAATCAATGGTGATGCGGCCCGTCGCCCCATCGATGATAGCCTGATCGCGTCGCGGCGGCGACGTGAGGATGGTGGAGTGCATGCCGATCTTGCCGTCGGCGAAGCGTACCAGGAGCAGATCAGAGTCGTCGGTAGGCCAGGGATGCAGCACGGTCTCCACGATGGCGCTGACCTCGGCGGGCGGCCCGCCGAAATTGAGCAGCACCTCGATACGATGGACGGCCATCTCCATCATCGAACCGCCGATGCCCGGTTCGATGCGCCAGTTGCCGGCCCCCAGCTCAGTCAAACCGGCGTAGTGCGTACGCACGCAGACAACACGACCGATGGCACCGGCTGCGATCAACCGCTGGGCCTCGACGACCTGGGGCCACACGCGCCGACGATAGGCCACTCCCAGCCGGACGCCGGCCTGTCGGCAGGCTTCGATCATCCGCCGGCACTCGGCCGCGTTGCGCGCCATGGGCTTCTCGCAGATCACGTGTTTGCCGCTGGCGGCCGCGCGCACCGTGAAGTCGCAATGGGTATCGGTAGCCGTCGACACGATGACAGCGTCGACCTGCGGATCGGCCAGCAGTTCGTCCACTGAGCCGTACGCGGCGCAGCCGCCGAAACGGGCGGCGAAGTCGCGCGCCTGCGCCAGGTCACGGCGGCAGACGGCCACCAGACTGGCGTGCTCCGAATGGGTCAGGCTGGGCGCAAAGGACCCTGCGGCAATACTGCCGCAGCCGATGATACCGAAGCGCAGTTTGCTCATGGTAGCTCCTCGAGGCATAGCGTGCGTTTGGCGGCTGATATCGACCGAGCGCGGCCGGTTTCGCGGCTGGCGGGCCAGGCCGGCGGGCCTGGGGGCCTCAAACAGGGTGCAGATCAGGCCACGACAGCTCCACGCCCTGACCACGCAGTACCTGCTGAAACGCCTCAGTCAGGGCCTGGTTCTGGTGGACCTGCTGTGGTGGGCAATGACGTTCGGCGCAGAAGGCGGCCAGCGCACCGGCGGCCTCGCCAATGCCCCACTCCACCGGGTGCAACCGGTAACAGCCGTTGCTGACGTGGGTGGTACCGATGTTCTTGGCGCCCGCCAGCAGGTTCTCGACGCGTACCGGGACCAGGGCGCCCAAGGGGATCTGGAAGGGCAGTGAACTGACATCGATGTAGTTGTCGCCCCCGGTGCTCGGATGCAGGTCGATGCGATAGCACCCGACACCGACGGAGTCGGCAAACCAGGCAGCGCGGTCGCTACCGCGGGCTTGGCGCCCCACGTGGTTCTCGGTAACCGTGAACAGCGCACGCAGCCGCCGTGACTCGCGGATATAGGGGGCCTTGGCCAGGCCGTCCCGGGTGCCGGTGATGTCCGGACGCAGGTAGAGCCCGGGATAGCCGCACCCGCCGTCTGGCCGCGGCGCCTCGGTCTGCAGCCAGTAGAACAGGCTAAGCGACAATTCGCGCGCCTCGCTCAGACAGCGGGCCACGGCCGCCGCGTCAGGCCCGTAAGGCAAACCTTCCAGGTAATCGTTCTGGGGCCAATTCACCAGCGTGACTTCCTGCGGTGCCACCGCTTCGGCGTAGTGATCACGGCACACCAGGCGCCGGTAATACCACAGCGATCGGTACGGATCGCCCGGCGTGTCGCTGGGCAGCAGCACCTTGGTGATCGGTTCCAGGGTGATCGGGTGTGTGTACGTCCAGTCCAGTAGCCTCCCGGGCCAGGGCGGTCGGAGAGCGGGTACATACGACCGCCAACGGGCGTAACCAGCAGGCGGGTCACCGCGGTGGTCCGCGCCGGGCTCGTAACCCATGGCGAAACACCAGGTCAGGGACTGGAGGTTCACCTGCTGTGCCTCGCCGCTGACGGCGTGCGGTTCGCCGGTCTGCGACTGGGACTCGGCCCCGTTGACGTGCTCGATGTCGGCCAGGGCCAACAGATCACCTAGCTCAGTGGCGTCGATGATCATGTCGGCGGTCAGGACTTCGCGCTGGCCCGAGTCCAGGTCGAGCACCTCGACGCTGGTGACGCGGTCAGCCTGGGTCGTGGCGGCGATGGGCAGGCTGCGGCGGCGTATTTCCAGACACCCGCGGGTGACGTGCCAGGCAACCATCTGGTCGAGCACGGCGGCCGCGACACGCGGTTCATGACACAGCCGCGAGACGCCCCCACCCCCGGGATTGAGCCAGGCCGTATTCCGGGCGGTAGCGGTCAAGGGGTAGTGATCGCGGTAATAGTGACGCACCAGGTCGCGGAAACGGCGGTATCTGGCCGTGCACCCGCATTGCTCGATCCAAGGGTGTTCGTCCGGCGGCACCGCCTGGGACGTCAGCTGCCCACCCAACCAGTCCGTCGCTTCAGTAAGGATGACACGCTGGCCCATTTCGGCGGCCGCCAACGCCGCGGCAACCCCGCCGGTACCCCCACCGACCACCAGAACGCCAGCCCGCGGCATGTCTAGACCCTCCGTCCCAGCAGCACCGAGACGATCTTGCCGAGCGCCCGACCCGCGGCCCGGGCCTCAGCAGGGGTGTTGTGCTGTGTGATGCGGACGCCTCCCAGGCGCGCCCCGGCCGCCTGGGCTCGTGGCGCCACATCGAGCGGGTAACGACCGACGGCCAACCGTCCCGGCCGGTAACTGCCAAAGGCCAACGGATCCTCGTGCAGCCGCCGGAAAACTTCCCAACCCGGAACGTACTGCTGCAGACGGGCACCGGCTGGGATGCCCTCGGCGTTCAGCAACGCGCACAGGCGCACCGCGTCGACGCCGAGTACCTCACTGTCGACGGCGAAACACACCCACCAGTAACTGGGCTGAGCCCCCCGCGGCTGGTGCATGGCCGCCAGGCCCGGGATGCCGGCGATGGCTTCGTGGAAGGCGGCCGCAAAGGCCTGGCGCCGGGCGATCCATTTGGGCAGATGGCGAAGCTGGACAGCGGCCAGGGTGGCATTGACTTCATTGAGCCGCACGTTCAGCGCCGGGAACGCCGGGGTCGGTGGCGCACCGGGAAAGCGCGGATAGCACTTGTCGGCGAACAGGTCTGCCGTCTCGGCCAGCTTGCGGTCCCGCGTCAACAGGAAACCGCCCTCGCCCGACTTCATGTGTTTGCTCTCGTTGGTGCTCCACGCGCCCACGTCGCCGAAGGTGCCCAGGAAGCGCCCCCGCAGGGTGGCCAAGTGCGCCTGCGCGCAGTCCTCGACCACGGCCAGGTTCCGGGCGCGGGCTCGCTTCATCAGCGCTGGCATGTCCACGGCGTAGCCGCCGTTGTGCACCGGCATGATGGCGGTGGTGTGGGGGGTGATGCAGGCGCAGATCGACTCGATATCCATCAACAGGCTGTCCGGTTGGACATCGGCGAACACCGGAATAGCGTTCAGCTGCAGGATGCCGATGATACTGCCATAGTCGGTCAACGGGCTGACGATCACCTCATCGCCAGCCCGCACGCCCACCGCCGACAGGGCCACATGGATGGCCGCGCTGCCCGAGCTGACGGGCACGGCGTAGGGCATACCGTAAGCCTCCTGGAGCTGTTGGCGGTATGCCATCACGGCTGGGCCCCGCGCCATGGGCAGGGCAGGGCCACACAGCAGTTTGCCCAGGGCTTCGACTTCATCGGGATGGTGGAAAGGGCCCGTCTGCCACGGCTTGGCGTGGGAGGGTTTGCCGCCGTTAAGGGCCAGATCCTGCTCGCGGTACAGCCGTGTCATTGACCTGCCTCCGGTGTCGACGGAAAAACAGACTGAATACCCGCCGCAGGCAGGTGCCGCGTCACGGTCAGGGTTCACGACCGTCGCCACGGACCGCATCGCGGCTGCGCCACGCCTCCGAACAACCCATCCCGGCCCCAGACCCGCGGGTCGGCGCAAAAAAAGAGCGGCTGTGACGGGTCAGGCCTGGCGCCTGGCTTCCGTCACAGCCGCAGGATACTCTCCGGCGGCATTGTGACCTCCTCTTGCTGCTGCGTGAGAAGAGCAACCCCGCGTCCTGCTCCGAGGTTCCCGGTCCGAAAGGCCCCTGACTAAGCGGGGATTGTTCCCCTGGTCAGCAGGTGCTCTGAACCTGGTTCAGCTTCGGGTCAGGTCTACCTCCGGTGCTGGAAACCGGCTGCAGGGACGCGACCACCCTGAACTTAACCTCCCTCCTTGTAGGAGCTACTGCCAATTTAACCACCTCAGGCGCGGGCGTCAAGCGCGATCTGCCGGAAACCCCAGGACCGACCGCCCGCGCCAAACCGAGCGCCCTGGCGGCGCCACGGACGGGCCGAGGGGCCAGGATCCGCGGTCCGTTGTCGCCCGCGGCGGCAACGGACCACGAACGACCGTTTGGCTTCCGCCGCCTCAACCGGCCGCGGCGTCGGCCGCCGGAGCCAGGGTCGGCATGGGCCGTGCCGCCAACTCGCGGTCCAGCATGTAGAGGCCCTGGCTGTTGTCGCCGATGCGCTTGAGTTGCTTGACGATGTCGCTGACGTTGGCCTCCTCCTCCACCTGCTCGCTGACGAACCACTGGAGGAAGTTGGCGCAAGCGTGGTCACGTTCCGAGCCGGACAGGTCAACCAGGTCGCCGATCAGGCCCGTGACCTTACGCTCGTGGGCCAAGATCAGCTCGAAAATGCCGATGGGCGTGCTCGCACCGACCACGGGTTCATCGATAGCGGTCAGTTTGACCTGGCCTTCGCGGGCCACGACAAAGTCGAAGAACTTGTCTACATGCAGCAGTTCCTCGCGGTACTGCATGCGCACCCAGTGGGCACACCCCTTCAGGTCCAGATCCTCGAAAGCCGCCGCGGTAGCCAGGTACAGGTAGGCCGAATACATCTCGGCGTTGATCTGCTTGTTCAGGGCCTGCTGCATTTTGGCGCCCAACATGGCTCCATCTCCTTGCCGCGTGGCCGCGGCGAACGGGGGGTAGGGGTCAGGACCGCTGGTTGACAGGCTAAACTTAGCGATCGCCCCGGGTCAGGCCAGCAGCCCCGGATTCAGCGGTTCTCGGCTGCCTGGCGCAGGGCTCGACTGTGGGCGTAGAACTCCTCCAGGTCCATCTCCTTGAGGAACACCAGACCACGCGTGGCCCGGATCAGCGCGCTCGGGTGCTCCTGGAACCACTCGCGACCCAGACAGGTTTTGACTTTGCGGTACTGCTCCACCTGGATCCGCTGGGCCAGCACCGAGAACGGGCCGTCGTGTTCGTGGCTGGGGAACGAGGCGTCACGCTGGGAAATGAAGGTGTTCATGAAAGCGCTGTGCATGATCGAGAACATGTTCAGCGACACGGGTACGAAGACATTGGCTTCGCTGGGGTGGAAACGGAACCAGACATTGCGGTACCCCCACACCTTCAGATCCGTACGCCCGGTTTCCTCCTGGTACTCGCGCAGGGCTGCGGTCACCGCTTGCAGCACCTTGTAGTGGGTGTCCGGCCCGCTGGCTTCCGGGTCCAGGGCCACGCTGACCAAGTCGGGACGCACCTCGCGCAGCAGGGCCGTTACCGGGGCCACGTCGCGCGCCGCGGTCGGCTCTTCCGTGAAGATGTCGCCGGTGTAGAAACCGAGGCGCAGGTGGCGGACGTTGGCTGTGTTCCAGCCGAAATACCCCCACAGGCACTCGGCTTCCCACTCGCGGCACATGCTCTTGAGGCGCTGGACCTCAGGCACGTCTTTCTGGCCCGGGTAGCGTCCGGCAAAGTAGGCGGCCAGGACGTCAAGCCGGCGGCTCAGATCCGCCACGCTGCAGTCGCCGTACACGGCCACCAGAATGCGCAGAAAACGGCGGGCGGCGCCCTCGTCCAACTGCGCCTGATCGCCACTGGCCACACCATCCAGGTACAGCCACACGTCGCGGTTCTTGCCAGTCTCGTAGTCAGGGTCGAAGTAACCCTGGGCCAGGCGCGTGGCGCACTTGGCCGTGCCCAGCAGCAGCCGCGCCCGCGCAATGTGCTGCTCCACGAAGCTATTGGTTACCGCGGTAAAACCACCGGTCAGACAGGTGAAGAAGTGGGTATTGCCGGCGTCACGCACGTGGCGGACGATGTACGGAAGGTACCCGAGCATCAAATCGTCGTGGTGGGGCTCGGTGTGCAGGAAGCGCGTGTTGACCAGGGTGCGCACGCCCATTTCGATCTTGCGGACCAGGCCGTCCCGCACCGCGGCGGCCAGCAAGCGCAGTTCCTCCGGCCGTTGGCGGCGCAGGGCCGCGCCGAACTCATCGCTGCGCACATCGTCGTCGTTCAGGTCGGTCAACCGACACTGCCGCTGCACGGCGATATCGACAAGAATGCGCTCTACGTCGTCATCGCCCAGGCGCGGGCTCAGGTCGATCAGGGCCAGTTGCCGCCCGCGCAGCAGCTTGGCCGCGCCGGCGGTGACGTAGAACCGAGCCCCCGGCAACGCCTGCAGGGCCGTGGCCGGGTAGCGCACGTGCGCCGGTTCCTGGACCGCGGCGGCGACCGTCCCGGCTTTGGCTTCGCCGGCGGCCAAGATGATGGCACAGCAGTCCGGGTTGGCGGTGATGGTACCCAGGCCAATGGTAATGACCAGACGCCGGCTGGCTACCTCGATGCCACCCAGATCGGTCGCCGCGGCCGCCTGCGTCTCGTAGTTGACCGCCGTCAACCGCGTCGTGGAGTGGTGGTCTGAGCCGCGCACGTTGAACCCGATGTGCCCGTCGGGGCCAATGCCACCCAAGAAGAAACCGATCCCACCTAAGCCACGGATGCGGTCCTCGTACTCCTGGCACCACTGGTCGATGCGGGCGAGAGCTTCCTGCTGAGTGCGCTCGAGCCCATGGTGCGGCGCGCGCAGCCGCAGGCTCAGGTCGACCTCGTCAGCGGGCCACACCGAAGCCAGCGTCTGCCCGGGCAGCAGGCCAATCTGCTGGCAGTCCATCAGCAGGGCGCGGGACGGATCGAGGCCGAAGCCCTGCAGGTAGTAGTGGGTCACATAGGCATGGAAGCTGTTGTGCTGTGCCGGGTCAATGGGGTAGAACTCGTCGATCTGGACAAAGCGCAGACTGCGCAGATCAGGGCGACGCGCGGGATCGATGCCCCCGGACTCCAGTTCGGCGCGGATCTCGGCGCGGTCCCAGCCCGAGACCAACCGGTGGACCCAACTGATGAAGTGTTCGGGCGTGCGGCCGGTGGGCAGGGAAACGAGTCCCCCTGGATGGTCCTGAACCCATTCAATGAAACGCAGGGCGGCCAGGCGCCCCAGAGCCGGGAAGTTATCCACGACCAGGGTGCGCAAGCGTTCGCCGACGGTTGGCGCCTCACCCCAAGGGGAGTTGGCCATCGCCCGGCGCTCGACCGGGGTAAGCGCAGCATGCATATCCATGGGCAGAAGTCCGCGTTACGCCGGCAAGCCCGGACGCCGGAGGACTTCCGCGGGCCTCGGTCTGGACCGAGGCCCGCACCCGCCCTGCGTCAGGCCTGGGCCATCATGATGTCGCGCGTGTCCCGGGCGATGAGCAGTTCCTCATCTGTAGGGATGACCAGACCCTTGATCGGCGATCCCGGCGCGGTGATCTCGCCTTCGCGGCCAACACAGGCCTGGTTCCTCTCCTCGTCGTAGACCAACCCCAGGCGATCCAGGCCCTGCACAATGCGGCGCCGCATGTCAGCGCCGTTCTCGCCCACGCCGCCGGTGAAGACCACGGCGTCGGCCTGGCCGAGGACGGCCAGATATGCACCAATATACTTCCGCACCCGGTAGGCGTAGATCTCCATGGCCAACTCGGCACGGTGATTGCCGTCGGCGGCAGCCCGGATATTCTCCCGCAGGTCGTTGGACACGCCGCTGACGCCCAGCAGGCCGCTCTTCCGCTGCAGCACCTGGTTGATGTCGCGCAGGCTCATGCCGCGGCGTTCAGCCAGGTGGAATATGATGGCCGGATCAATGTCGCCCGAGCGCGTCCCCATGGGGACGCCCTCCAACGGCGTCAGGCCCATGGTGGTGTCAACCGAGTGCCCATGGAGGACTGCGGCCAGCGAGCAGCCATTGCCCAGGTGACAGGTGATGCCGGTGAAGCCGTCGCGGCAACCGAGTATCTCGGCAGCCCGGGTCGATACATACCGATGGGAGGTGCCGTGGAACCCGTATTTCCTGATGCGCTCTTCCTGGTACAGCTCGTAGGGAATCGCGTACAGAAAGGCGTACTCGGGCATCGACTGATGGAAGGCCGTATCGAAGACCGCTACGTGCGGAACATCGGGGAAGAACTGCTTGGCGGCGCGGATGCCGGCCAGGTTGGGCGGATTGTGGAGGGGCGCGAGGCTGAAATACTCCTCGATCGTGTGCTCCACCTCGGCGGTGATCAGCGTCGAGGCCACGAAACTCTCGCCGCCGTGCACCACCCGATGCCCGACTCCCACCACGGCCGCCCCGTGCCCCCAACGCGGATCGCGCAGGACGCGGTGGAACTCCAACAGCGCGGCCGTGTGGTCGGCGGCGGCGATCGGCTGGACGAGCGAGTCGTCGCCCCAACGGAACTTGAGCACTGGTTCGGTCTCGCCGATGCGCTCGACCGAACCATCGGCTACCTCGTGGTCAAGGTCAGTGCCGAACAGGGTGAACTTCACCGAGGAACTGCCGCAGTTCAGCACCAGGATGACGTCGACATGCGGCGCAGGGCCGCCGGCCGCCGTCACCGCTCACCCACCTGCAGCGAGGCAATCGCCGCCACGCCGACGATGTCGTCTGCCGAGGCGCCGCGGGACAGGTCGTTGACCGGCAGCCTGAAGCCCTGCATGATGGGCCCTACGGCTTGGGCTCCGGCCAGGTACTGGGTCAGTTTGTAAGCAATATTGCCGGCCTCGAGATCGGGGAACACCAACACATTGGCGGCGCCGGCCAGAGGCGAGTCCGGGCACTTCTTGGCCGCCACCCGCGGCGACAGCGCCGCATCCGCCTGCATCTCGCCGTCGATGATGAGGTCGGGGGCCATCTGCCGTGCCAGAGCGACAGCCTCGCGAACTTTGTCGACACTCGGGTGAGCCGCGCTGCCGCGCGTGGAGAAAGACAGCATCGCCACGCGTGGCTCCACGCCCAGAAGCTTCTGGGCGTTGCGGGCGGTCAGGACCGCGATGCCGGCCAGTTCGGCGCTGTTGGGCTCCACGACCACGGCCGCATCGGCGTAGACCAGGACCCGTTCCGGCGGCCCCGGCAGCACCATGAGGAAGAAGCTGGAGGACTGGCTGATGCCGGCCTGATAGCCGATCGCCAGCGTGGCCGCCGAGATCACCTGAGCCGTGGGGCGGGTGATGCCGGCGACCATGGCATCCGCCTGCCCCTCGGCCACCATCATCGCCGCGAAGAACAGGGGCCGTTTCACCAGGCGGGTCGCCATGTTCTCGCTGACACCGTCACGGTTGGCGGCATAGGCGGCGGCGAACTGACGCACGGCGGCCGGCTCCTCCGGGTCGAGGATGGCGATGCCGTCCAGGGGCCGACCACCGGCCAGGGCAGCTATGGCAGCCGGTTGGCCCAGAAGAATCGGGCGGGCGATACCTTCGGCGGCCAGGCGGCAGGCAGCCAGGACAATCTGCGGATCGTCGCCTTCGGGCAGCACGACCCGGCGCGGTGTCTCCTTGGCCCGCGCGATGAACCCATCAATCAGTGACATCGAATTCTCCGGGGGACGGCGAACCGCTTCGGGATCCGGTCCCGCGGTTCAGTCGACGTATTTGCCGATGAAATCGACGGCGGCGCCCACGGTCTGCACAGCCAGGGCCTCGTCCTCGTCCATCTCGATGTCGAATTCTTCTTCGAATCCTGCCATCAACTCGATCGCCTGAACCGACTCGGCCCCCAGGTCGGCAACCAGGGTGTGCTCGTCGCGGATCTGGCCCGCGTCAACCTTGAGCACCTGCGAGATGACCTTGCACACCCGCTCCCGGATCTCTGCGCGTTCCATGAGCTGTCTCCTGCTTTCGAGGTGGGCGCGCCCGGGGCCCGGGCACAGGCATGAGGGTGCCGGGCCCCGGGACAACGACTCTAGCGAGCGTTCTTCAGCTTACCGGCAGCAGCCTCGTCGACGATGAAGGTGCAGTCGGCGTGGTCCTGCAGGAGACTGGCTGGGCAGGCAGTGGAGAAGTCACCCTCAACCGCGGCGGCCACGGCGTCGGCTTTCTTGGCGCCGGTGGCCAGCAGGACGATACTGCGGGCCTCGCGGATGGTGCCGATGCCGGCCGACAGGGCGCAGCGCGGCACTTCAGCGGCGCTCTTGAAGAAGCGACCGTCGCTGTTGGCGGCGATGGTCTCAGGTGTCAGGTTGACCAGGCGGGTCCGGCTGTCGACGGCGCTGCCGGGCTCGTTGAAGGCAATGTGGCCGTTGCCACCGATGCCGAGCAGCCAGATATCGACCCCGCCGACCGACACGATCTTGGTCTCGTAGGCCTGGCACTCGAGGTAGGGGTTGGTGGCTTTGCCGTTGAGGACGAAGGTGTTCCAGGGACGGATGTCGACGTGCTGGAACAGATGGTCGTTCATGAAGTAGCGGTAGCTCTGGTCGTGATCGCCGTCCAGGCCCCAGTACTCGTCCAGATTGAAACTCATCACCTGTTTGAAGCTGAGGCCCTGCGTCCGGTGCAGCTGCGCCATCTCAGCGTAGGTCTTCTCGGGGGTCGACCCGGTGGCCAGGCCGATCACCGCGGACGGCTTAGCCTTGATCACGTCGGCGAACATCACCGCCGCCTTCTTGGCCACCTCAGCATCGTCCTTGCACACCACGAGCTTGATGTTCCCTGCCATAGCGACCTGCCTCCTGCACTTGGGAGTAAACCGCTCCCCGGCTCATTGCCGGGTCTGTACCGCGCCGGACTAGCCAACGCGCTACCCATAGGAAACGGCAAATGTAGCATACGCTGCGGGGGGTGTAAAGCAGCGCCACCGCCAAGCGCTCTCTTGACATCAGAACCGGGCCCTGCCTATTTTGATGGTTTTGGTGGTAACGTTAATGCGTACAATGGGATACGTACTACCCGCAGGTCTTGCGAGGGGGTGCAGATAGGCACCTCTTCCCGTTGGGCGGTTCGCTGGAACCGCCGTTCCCGCCGCAGGAGGCCGAGGTATGGGCGCGTACCGTGCAGTGAGCAGTGAAGAGATCGGGGTCATGGAGCTGGCCGGGTGCCAGGCCCAGGACTGGGGCCGGGTGCAGGTGGGCGAGGGGTTCTGCGCCAGTCGGGTGCGCCGGGTCGCCTTCTCGGGCGACATTTGCATCGGGGCCCTGAACGGAGTGGTCAAGGTCGCGGGTCAGGAACTGGCCGCTGAACTGACCGACGCGGTCATCGCCGACTGTCGGTTGGGTGACAATGTCCGCATCGCGCGCGTGCACACCGTGCTGGCCAGCTACGATGTGGCCGATGGCGCGGTGATTACCGATGTCGGTGAGATGGTCACCCACGCCGGCGCCACCTTCGGCAACGGCGTTGAGGTTGCCTGCGTCAACGAAGGCGGCGGCCGCGAGGTGCGCATTTTCAACGAGATGTCAAGCCAGTTTGCCTACCTGATGGCCATGCACCGGTACCGCCCGCAGCTGATTGAGCGCCTCAACGCCATCGCCGATGCCGCGGTGGCCAGCGTCCGCAGCGACCGGGGCGCCGTCGGTGCCGGGGCCATAGTCAGCCACGTGGCGCAGATCGTCGACGTCAACATCGGGCCCGCCGCGGTGGTCTGCGGCCCGGCCGGCCTGCACAACGGTACCATTCTGAGTGAAGCGCAGGCGCCGACGCGCGTGGGCGCGGGTGTAGTCGCCGAAGACTTCATCATCGCCGAGGGTTCCAGCGTCGACAGCGGAGCCGTGCTCAGCCACGCGTACGTGGGCCAGGGCGTGAAGATGGGCAAGCAGTATTCGGTGGAAAACTCGCTGTTCTTCGCCAACTGCGAAGGGTTCCACGGCGAGGCCTGCTCCATTTTCGCCGGTCCGTATACGGTCACCCACCACAAGAGCACGCTGTTGATCGCCGGCATCTACTCCTTCTACAACGCCGGCTCGGGCACTAACCAGAGCAACCACATGTACAAACTCGGGCCGGTGCACCAGGGCATGGTGCAGCGCGGGGCCAAGACCGGTTCTTTCTCGTACATGCTCTGGCCCAGCATCCTGGGGCCCTTTTCGGTGGTCATCGGCAAGCACCTGAACAACTTCGACGCCGGCGATCTACCGTTTTCGTACATCACCGACGAGCACGGCGAGACGTTCCTCACTCCGGCCATGAACATGCACACGGTGGGTACCATCCGCGACGGCGAGAAGTGGCCTTCGCGTGACCGCCGCAAGGGGTCGGTCAAACGTGACCTGATCCGCTTCGAGGTGTATAGCCCTTACCTGGTCGGCAAAATGGTCAAGGCCGAAACCGCTCTGCAGGCGCTGAGCGAGTCGGTCACCAAGGATGTGGAGCAGGTCCGCTACAAGGGCGTGCTGATCAAACGGCTGTTGCTGCGCACCGGCGCCAAGGGGTACCGCAACGCCGTTGACCTGTACCTGGCCGAACGCATCCTGGCCCGTGCCGGCGACGCCGTGGCCCAAGGACAGGCGGCGGTGCAGCAGGCCCTGGCGGCGTCAAGCGCAGGCGTGTACAGCGAGGACTGGGCCGACCTGGCCGGCCTGCTGATCGCCGGCGAGCGTCTGCGGCAGTTGGAGGCCCTCATCGAGTCGGGGACCGTGCCCAACGCCGCGGCCTTCCAGTCCGCCTTCCAGGCCGCGTGGGCAGCCTACGCCGACGACGAGTGGGCCTGGGTGCGCCACACCTACCAGGCGCGCAACGGCAAAGCGGTTGACGAACTGACCGTAGCGGAACTGGATGACATGAAGGCGGCCCGCGACAAGGCCCAGGCCACGGGCATCAAGAAGATTCTCGCCGATGCCGAGAAGGAGTTTGACGACATCGCCGCTACCGGGTTTGGCGCTGACGGCAGCGCCGCGGATCGCGCCGCGGATTTCGCCGCCGTGCGCGGCACCTTTGCGGGCAACTCCTTCGTCAAGAAGATGAAAGCCCAGTTGGACCAGTAGGGCGACCGGCTGCCAGCCCCAGCCATTGCCGATGGACGATCAGCGCCGGGCGGCGCGGGGAACCGCGTCGCCCGGCTGCGTTAGGCCTTCACGCAGGCAGTTGCCCTAACTCCACGGCGGCCACGGATCCAGGCAGGCACCCGCTGGCCGCGGGCCGCGGGGACGCCAGGGGATGTCAGCCGGCGCCTGGTACGCCACGTCCAGCCACGGCGTGGCCAACCGGCGATGCCCTTCGTGGCGCGAAGTGAGGGCCGCGTCGAGCACCCCCGTGCTCAGCAGCGTGCGCTCAACCGGATAGGACGGTTGGCCGGTCACGAACATCTCCTCGACGTTGAGCGACAGGTAGCTGAAGTGCGCGTAGGCGCCCAACGGGCCGCCGTGACCCTGCAGGTAGAACTCGCAGGCCTCTACCTGCCCGCCCACGCGAGCGGCGTACGCCAGGTCGGCGACGTAGCCGTTGAGCATCAGCACGGCGCCGCGCAGGCCATCACGGTACTCAACCAGGAAGAGCGCCGGTTCGGCGCAGTGCTGCTCCATGGTTCCCGCGGGCTTGTTGGCAATGGCCTGGCAGGCTGCTTCGGCCAGGTCGCGCGACCAACGGCCGTCGCGCGCCGCTTCCCAGACGGCGGCCCCCTCTAGACAAGTCACCGCCGCGACGCCGGTCTCGCCCCCGCGCCGGCGTTCCACCATGCACTGAAGCACCTCCAGCGCGTGGGCACCGTAGATGTCCAGGCCTGAGAAACCAATGGCCACGGCTTCTTCCACGGCAGCCCCCAGCGGGTGTTCGAGCCACGGCCGGCGCCAGCCCACGGGCAGCGACGAGCCGGCCATGAAAGGGGCTCTGAGTGACTGCATGCGCTGGTAGATCCAGTGGGCGTCGTCCCAGGCATAGGCCAGGTGCTTGTCGTTGAAAACCGGCACCGATCGCCCGCTGGTGGCCATCACCCCGCAGATCTGCTCCATGAAGTAGCGACGTGGGTAGAGGTGTTGCTCTTTCTCGTTCCATGCGTAGTCGCCGTGCTCGCCGATGCAGAGCACACCGTCCACGGCCAGGTGCCCCGTGCCCAGGGTCAGAGCTTGCACGATGGTGTCGTAGACCGGCACACCGAAACGAGCCCCCATGGCCCGTCCGATGTCGGCGTCGGGCACCTGGTCGAGGAAGATCGAGGCCACGTCAACGCGCGGCGCCATCAGCCCCTCGTCGGTGGGGAAGCCGGCGAGGAACTTGGTGACAATGACATCGGCGTGGGACATGGGGCGGTACTCGGTGATCACAGCGGCGATCCGCGGTCGGTCTGCCATGGTTCTCTCCTCACACCGTGGCCAGGGCGGCCAGCAGGGCTTTGAGGTACCCAACCGAGTACGACAGGCCGTGGTGCACGGCCACCCCGTCGCCCTCCAGGGCCGGGATATGGTCGGGGTTAACACATCCGTCGAAGCCCGCCTGCCGCAGCGCCAGCAGGATCTTGAAGGGGTTCAGGTCGCCGTCATCCAGGAGCACTTCCTCGAAACCGCCCGCCGTGGCTAGGCTGCCGCGCACGTTGCGCAGGTGGACAGTGGCGATCCGACCCTTGCGGCCGTAGTGGTGGATCTCGTCCAGGACCAGGGCGCTGCCGCCCGCCTGTGCCCGCGTGCCGCAGCAGTACAGGTAGCCCACGCAGCGATTGGGGAAGGCGTCGATGACCCGGTGGAAACCCAGGCTCCCCAGAGGCGTGTCAGGATGGGGCGTGTCCGACGGATGAACCAGCAGGCGCACGCCGCCGTCCTCGGCCAACGGCACCAGGCACGCGTACGCGGCGCAGAACCGCGTCCACCAGGCCTCCAACTCGGCGGCGGTTGGCGGACCGGCCGGAGCGGCGGCCAAGGCCACACTCTCCGCCCGGTAGCGGTACCCGCCCCGATGGGCCGCCGTGGAGGCGCGCGTCATCCACGGGAAGACATCACCGGCGAAGCGCTGCCGAGCCATGGGCACACCCGCAGCGCCGAACACGCGCATGGCCTGGCAGCTGTTCTCCAGCTCACGCTCGGCCCCGTCGCGGCCCAGCATGTATTCCTCGGTCAGGTCAGGCAAGGTAACGCGGTTGATCTCCAGGCCCCAGGAACGCAACCGCTTCTTGAGCGCCAGCAACGCGTCCAGATCCGGGTACCCCTGCTCCTTAACGCCCGGCAGACCGTCCCCGGCGCCGAAGTCCAGGCAGTCTACGCCCAGCTGAGTAACCAACCTCAGGTACGCGTCCGACAGGTCGCCGCACCACACCGAGACACGAATCACGGGACTCCCTCCTCTGGCGCGCCGGCGCCGGGTCAATGGCCTCGCGGCTCAGGGCTCGAGGTACTGCCCCCACAGCACGCGCAGGCGGGCCCGCGCCGCGTCGGAGATGGCCTCGCGCGCCGTGACCATGGCGTAACGGGCCGCGTGGAGGCAGCTGCAGTCGCTGCGGGCCGGCAGGGCCGCTGCAACGCCGCGAACAATGGCGTGAGCCCGGTCGGCATTCTGGCGCATCACGCGCAGGACGGCATCGATCGACACGTCCTCCTCGGTCTCGTGCCAGCAGTCATAGTCCGTCCCCATGGCCAGCATGGCGTAAGCCAACTCGGCTTCACGAGCCAGCTTGGCCTCGGGCAGCGCCGTCATGCCGATGACGGCCGCATCGACGGCGGTCCGGTAGAACCGAGACTCAGCCCGGGTCGAGAACTGCGGGCCTTCCATGCAGACATAGGTGCCGCCCGCGTGCACCGTGGCGCCGGCACTGCGGGCGGCGTTGGCGACCACGGCGCTCAGTTCGGCACAGAAGGGATCGGCGAAAGCCACGTGGCCAGCCACCCCGTCGCCGAAGAAGGTCGACGGCCGCAGGCCGCGCGTGCGATCAAAGATCTGGTCCGGGATCACCATGTCGCCGGGCCGGATATGCTCCTGCATGATGCCGACGGCGCTGACCGCGAGCACGTGAGTGACGCCTAACTGCTTCAGGGCATGGATATTGGCCCGCGCATTGACCTCCGACGGCAGCAACCGGTGTCCACGGCCGTGCCGGGGCAGGAAGAACACGGTGCGTCCGCCCAAGCAGGTCTCGACCACCCGATCTGACGGCGCCCCATAGGGCGTATGCAGCGCGTGCTCGGCCCGGACCTCGATGCCCTCCATCTGGTACACGCCCGATCCCCCGATGACCCCCAGCCGCACGGCCACACCTGTCTCGCCCCCCATTGACGCCCTCCCATCGCGGTAGTCCAACACCAGTCGGCGGCCACCCGGCTCGCCCGAGGCCGGCCGCGCAACGCCGCTCCGGCGCCGCGTGAGCCGTCGCCAAGGGCCGTACAGGCCGCCATAGCGTGGCGTAAGATAGCCCATATCTTTGGGGCAAGCTACGGCCGCACCGCCACCGCCACGCCGGCAGTGGCCCGCCGCGGACAGCCCCATCCGCCCTCTCGAGGAGCCGCCCTATGCCCCGGTTCAAGGTGATCTCGGCCGCCGATGCCAAAGCCCGTGTCGACGCGGGCGAGGTCACCGTCGTTGACATCCGCGACGCCGAGTCCTTTGCCGCCAGCCACATCCCCTCGGCCTGCCATCTGAGCCAGGACAGCCTCAACTCCTTCCTGGCCGCCAATGATCGCCAGCGGCCGGTGATCGTGTGCTGCTACCGTGGGCACAGCAGTCGCGATGCCGCCCGTTTCCTGTGCGAACAGGGGTTCGTGGAGGTGTACAGCCTCGAGGGCGGTTTCGACCAGTGGCACGCCGTCCACCCGGGAGCCTGCGCTGCTGCCAGCGATGGCGCTGCGGCTCGTTAGGATAGCGGTCCGCGAGCTCATCGGCTTCGTCCTGCGCTCAGGCGATCTGGCACCCGCTGGATTCGCCAACCTGCACCGGCTGCACGAGGGAGTGCGGGCCCATCAGCAACTGCAGCGTCGGCGCCCGCCTTCGTACCGCGCCGAAGTCCCGGTGTCCTGTCGCGTCGAGTCCACGCCCGTGGCGCTGGAGGTCAGCGGCCGCGTCGACGGCGTGCTGACCGAAGACGACGGCTACATCGTCGAAGAGATCAAGTCGGTGGACGCTCGCCCGGCCGAGGCGGCCAGCGATGAGCCGATCCACTGGGCCCAGGTCCTGGTGTACGGGCACATGGTGGCAGCCCGCCTGGGGCTGCCGCGCATTGGCGTTCAACTGACCTATGTGCAGCTGGAGCCGTGGGCGGTACACGAAACCCGTCGCTGGTACGAAAGCGTCGAACTGGCGCGCTTCTTCGCCGATCTGACGGCGCAGTATTTGGCCTGGACGCGGGCCTATTGCGCCTGGTGCGAGCAGCGCGATCAGTCCATCGCCGGCCTCCCCTTCCCGTTCCCGCAGCCCCGCCCGGGCCAGCAGGAGCTGATCGATGCGGTGGCCAGCGCCCTGTCGTCGGAACACCATCTGTTCGTCGAGGCACCCACCGGTATCGGCAAGACAGTGTCAACCCTTTTTCCCGCCATTGCGGCCCTGGCGACCGGGCAGGTGGACAAGGTATTCTACCTGACCGCCCGCACGGTGGGCCGCACGGTGGCCGAGAAGGCGTTGGCGGACATGCGCCGCGCCGGGCTGCGCGCCAAGAGCCTGACCCTGACAGCGCGCGAGCGGATCTGCTTCCACGCCGATGGCCCCAAAGCGTGTGCCCCCGAAACCTGCCCTTTCGCGCGCGGCTACTTCGACCGCGTCAACGACGCCCTGGCGACGCTGTTCGAGCACGATGTGTTCGACCGGGCGGCGGTGGAGGCCACGGCCCGACGGTTCGAGGTCTGCCCCTTCGAGCTGGCTCTCGACCTGTCGCTGTGGGCCGACGTGATCATCTGCGACTACAACTATGTCTTCGATCCGCGCGTGTACCTGCGGCGGTTTTTCCAGGAGCATCCTGGCCGCTATGTCCTGCTGATCGACGAGGCCCACAACCTGGTCGACCGGGCCCGCGAGATGTTCTCGGCCACGCTGGACACGCGAGCCGTGCAGGCGGCGCGCCGCGCACTGGGCGCCACGCACCCGGCGCTGACGGCGCAGCTGCAGGAACTGACGGACCAGCTGCACGCCCTGCGGACAGCGCCGGACCCGGCTGAGGCCGGCCTGCCGTGGGTCAGCGCCGAATTGCCGGCCCAGATCCTGCTGACGGTCGAGGAGTTCCTGGACCGGGCCCGCCGGTTGCTGGCCCTGCCGCTGCCTCCCAGTGCCCAGGAGCCCCTGACCGAGCTGTTCTTTGCCGCCCACAGCTTCGGCCGGGTGGCCGCGGCGTTCGACCGCCACTATGTCGCCTATGCCGAGGGCACGCCGCGCCGAACGCGTCTGCGCCTCTTGTGCCTGGACCCTTCTGCGTCCCTGGCCCACGCTCTGCAGCGCGGCATGGCGGCGGTGTTCTTCTCGGCCACCTTGACGCCACTGGAGTTCTTCCAACGCATTCTGGGCGGCACCGCCGACGACCCACTGCTGCGGCTGCCCTCGCCGTTCCCGCGCGAGAATTTGCACGTGCTGGTCGCCGACCGCATCGCCACCACCTTCCGTAGACGCGCACAGACGTGCGCCGCGGTTAGTCAGGCCATCGTCAACGCCGCCAGACAGCGGCCGGGCAATTACCTGGCCTACTTCCCCTCGTACCGGTACCTGAACGCCGTGCTGGCCCGCGTGCGCGCCGACCTACCGGGGATCCGGACGCTGGTGCAGACACCGGGGATGTCGGAGGGCCAGCGAGACGCCTTCCTCGCCGCCTTTGCCGCCACGGACGGCCAACCCTTGCTGGGCTTTGCCCTGATGGGCGGCGTCTTTGGTGAGGGTATCGACCTGTTGGGCGAACGCCTCATCGGCGTTGTCGTGGTCGGCGTCGGCCTGCCGCAGTTCGACCTGGAACGCGAACTCATCCGGGCGCACTTCGACGCCCTTGGCCTGCCTGGCTACGAATACGCGTACACCTATCCGGGCATGAACCGCGTGCTGCAGGCCGCCGGCCGCGTCATCCGAACCGACACCGACCAAGGTATCGTGCTGCTGATCGACGAACGCTTCGCCGAGAGCCGTTACCGCGAGCTGATGCCGGCGTGGTGGACGCCCCGCACGTGCGGCCTGGGCGGCGACGCGCTGGCTCGCTCGCTGACTGCTTTCTGGGAGGGCGGCCGCGACGTGCGCTACGAACCGCTGGACAGCGACTGGCAGTGGGACACCATGGGACCCGAGAGCGATTTCATTGCCAACTGAGGGCCAGCCGGCCGCTGTCTACCGCAGGCGCGGTGACTGGGCTGCACGCCAGGTCTGGTAGTCGCTGTAGAGCCGGGTTGAGTCAGGGTGCCCGGCAAAGACTTGGCTGCCCGGACGGTTCATCATGCCCTGGTACTGGTAGACCAGGACCACGTCCACATAGGGCGACACGGCCTCGAGCTGGCGTTCCACGCGGGCAAAGTTGGCGGGCAGCAGGGCGCTTCGGTAGGTCTCGCCGGCGAACTCGAAGATCTCCACGTCGGCCCACAGGGCGGCGCGCTCGGCGCGGTCATGGACCCGCCGCAGAGCTTCGTAGTAAGCACCGGTCTGTTCGGGCGCCGACTTGCGCACTCCCACCTCGTCCTGGTACGCGACGATATCGACGTCCAGCAGGTCCAGTTGGCGCACGTAGTCGTCGTCGGCCTGGACCATGTTGGTTCCGTAGGGCGCGATCAGGTGCAGCGCGCTGGGCATCAACTGGCGCGCCAGGCGCGCCCCCTCGCTGACGTAGGTAATGAATTCGGGCCGGTAGTGCCCGCGGATCTCTGCCTCGTTGGGCCAGTACCAGCCGTGGAAGCTGGGATGGTGGCCGTACCGGGTGGCCAGTTCCTCCACGGCGGCCAGGCGACGCCGCCGGGCTTCCGGATCGGCCAGGATGGTCGGGCTGTCCCACTGCCCCCAGAAGCCGCTGCCAACGAAGACGCGCACCTGGTGCCGGTCAGCGGCAGCCAGCAGCGCCGCCAGCGGGTCGGCGCAGGGAAGCTCCCATGGCGGCAGCAGACGGGTCGGGTAGAAGGCGCGGTAATCCAGCGCCACCGCCATCAGGACCAGGTATTCCATGCCTGCGGCAGCCATCTCGGCCACTTTGGCGTCCCAGTCGTCGGCCGCAAAAGCCGCGCAGGCCGGGTTCCAGTGCACGCCTTCCGCCCGGCTGTGATGCTGGAACTCAAACCAGGTGCCACGGATGGGTTGGCCCATGACGCATCCTCCAGTGGCCGCCGACATCACGGCCGGGGGCGCGGGAACGCCGGGTTCAGGCAAGGCCGCCACGCACCCGCCGTCGCTGCCGGACGGCCACCGATAGGTCCTCCAGCAACTGGGCGGTCACGGCCCACGAAATGCAGGCGTCGGTGATGCTTTGGCCGTAGTTCAGCGAACGGCGCGCGGCCAGTTTCTGACTGCCCTCGACCAGATAGCTCTCCAGCATCAGGCCGAAGATGCGATCGGTTCCAGCGGCTACCTGCGCCGCCACCTCGCGGGCCACCTGGGGCTGGCGCGTGTAGTCTTTGGCGCTGTTCCCGTGGCTGCAGTCGATCAACACGCGGTGCGGCAGCGCCGCCTCGAGCAGTTGCTCCGAGGCCGCCTGCACGCTGGTGGCGTCGTAGTTGGGGCCGCGGGTGCCGCCGCGCAGGATCAGGTGGCAGCTGTCATTGCCGCGCGTGGCGACGATCGCCGAGATCCCCTGCTTGGTAACCGACAGGAAGTGGTGCGGATGGTGCGCCGCACGGATCGCGTCCAGGGCGATCTGGACGTTGCCGTCGGTCCCGTTCTTGAAGCCGACGGGCATGGATAGGCCAGAGGCCAACTCGCGGTGGACCTGGCTCTCGGTGGTGCGCGCGCCGACGCTTCCCCAGGCGATGGCGTCGGCCAGGAACTGCGGCGTGATCGTGTCGAGGAATTCGGAACCCGCTGGTATACCCTCGTCGGCCAGGGTTAGCAGCAGCCCCCGGCCCAGCCGCAGACCCTTGTTGATGGCGAAGCTGTTGTCCAGGTCCGGGTCGTTGATCAGGCCCTTCCATCCCACAGTGGTACGCGGTTTCTCGAAATAGACCCGCATCACCAGACAAAGATCGGCGCGCAGCCGGTCCGCGGTCTCCCTGAGGCGGCGACCGTACTCAAGGGCCGCCTCCGGGTCGTGGATGGAACAGGGCCCGACGACGACCACCAAGCGGTCGTCCTGACCGTGCAGGCAAGCACCCACTTCATCGCGAGCCCGGGCGACCGTGACCGAGGCCCGTTCGCTGAGCGGCAACTCCTCCATCAGGATGGCCGGCGGCAACAGCGGCCGCAGGGCGGCAATGCGGAGATCGTCGGTCGACTGGAACACCACTGGATCCTTTCGTACGGCGGCCCCCGCCGCCGGCAAACCAAGGCAAGCAGGTCGCCGAGTGCGGCCCGGGCCCCCGGGGCCGGTGGGTCGGGGGCCGCCCCGCAGGCATCTGTCACCCGGGTTCGGGGCGCTCTCGGCGAGGGCCCGGACCGAGGACGCCACGCTAATATCGCGCATCGAGCGAGGCGGCGACACGCCCGGACCCGCACGGCCCGGACGCGGGCCGCGCGCAGCCGAGGAGGAACCGCACCCGATGGCAGGCCACGGCAGGGCGACTGACCCCGGCAACCTCCCCTGGTGGCAGGCGCGCTGCGGGCCCCGCAACGGGCGCCAGAGGCGGTTTCTTGACAGTCATGGTGCCCCGCCTATCTTCTGCGCCCCGTACCTCAGTCAGGAGGGAGCACAGTGGGGGCGAACACGCCGCCCGAGAGCGGCATCCTGGTTCCGGCCGACGACCTGCGGCACCTGGTTCAGGCGAGTTTCACCGCGTCCGGCGCCTCGGCCGACGACGCGGCCCTGATGGCGCGCCTGCTGGTGCAGATGGACCTGCGGGGCGTCCACAGCCATGGCACACAGCAGACGCCGGGCTACACAAGTCTGATGCGTCAGGGCAGAGTCAACCCGCGGCCCCATCTGCGCGTCACCCACGAGACCCCGACCACTCGGGTCATCGACGGCGACGGCGGCATGGGCCACCTGCCGTGCCATGACGGGACGCGGTGGGCCGTCGAGACCGCCAAACGCTACGGGACTGCGGCGGTGACGACGCGCAACCACTTCCACTTCGGTGCAGCCAGCCAGTATACCCTGCTGGCCCTGGAGCACGACTGCATTGGCATTGCCATCTCGTCGCACCGGTACCCGCTGAATCCGGACTCCCCCATCGGCCGGGTTAACGGCGCCTCGCCTATCAGCATCGCCATCCCGGCGGGTCGCCAGCCGCCTTTGGTCCTGGACATGGGAGCCGGGCTGCTGCCATGGGATGCCGAGTTGTTCCAGCGAAGCCCGTTCTCCTATTTCAAGGAACTCGGGATCGCGGCCGTCAATCGCGCCTTGGGGGGCGTCATCGCCGGCATCTACCAGCCGGCATTCGAGGCGCCCCAGTCGCCTTGGGAATCGAACCAGGGCTCGTTCATCGCGGTGTACGATCTGGCCTGCTTCATGCCCTTGGAGGAAGCCAAGGCCCAGATGGACCGTTTTGTCGCTGACGCCCGGGCCATGCGGCCCTTCCCGGGTTTTGCGCAGGCCGAACTCCCGGGTGGCCCTGAGTGGCAGCGCCAGCAGGACTATGCCCGTCAAGGCATCCCGATCAGCCCTGGGCACCAGCAGGTCCTGCAGGAAATGGCCGATGAACTGGGCCTGAACACTCCCTTTGCGGCCTGCGAACACACCCGCTTCACCGCCTGAGACACGGGGGTCCCATGGGTGCAGCCAAGGTTATCGCCAGTGTGCCACTGGAGGTGGGGGGGCGGGCGCCGGCGCGCGACCTGCTGTGCCAAGCAGGTTACGAACTGATCGAACTGGCCGGACCACGGCCCGAGGTGCCCGAGGAGGTGCGCACGCGCTACGTCGGCGTGGCCGCCATCTTGGCCGGCATGGAACACCTCAACGGCGCCACCCTGGCGGCGGCCAGCGAGCTGCGCGTCATTGCCCGCAGCGGCGTTGGCTTCGATACCGTGGACGTCCCCTGGTGCACTGCCCACGGCATCGTGGTCACCAACACGCCTGGAGCCCTCTCTGACGCAGTGGCCGAAGAGACGATGGCGCTCATGCTGGCGCTGACCCGACACCTGGTGACGGGCAACCAGTCGGTCAAGGCCGGCGGTTACGATGTCCCCTATGGCGACGACCTGGGCACCCTGGTGCTGGGCGTTATCGGCGGCGGTCACATTGGCAGCGAAGTGATCCAGCGAGCGGTGGCCTTCGGCATGCGCGTGCTGTGCTGTGATCCCTGGGTGCCGGCTGCGCGCCTGCAGGCCCTGGGAGCGCAACCCGCGTCGCTGGCCGAGTTGCTCCCCCAAGCGGACATCGTCACGCTGCACGTGCCGCTGACGCCCGAGACCCGGCAGCTGGTCAATGCCGACTTCCTGGTCCAGATGAAGCCCGGCAGTCGGCTGCTGAACACGGCCCGGGGCGGTCTGGTGGACGAGGCGGCCCTGATTGAGGCCCTCAACCGCGGCCACCTGGCCAGCGCCGGTCTGGACTGTCAGGCCAGCGAACCACCGACCGGGCAGTCACTGGAGCTGGTACGCCTGCCGCAGGTAGTGGCCATGCCCCACGCCGGCTCCAAGACCCGCGCCACGCGTCAGCGCATGGCCCTGTGGGCGGCACGTTCGATCG
>CAITNQ010000490.1 GCA_903893785.1 uncultured Gemmatimonadota bacterium | reverse complement strand
GCCCGGGTCCCGGCTGCCCACAGCGGGCGCCCGTCGTCGGCGTGCTGAGTGACGCTGCCGCGGTCCCGCACCCAGACCCAGTGGCCAGCCCGATGGCGCACGCGGAACTCGGCGTCGTATTGGTCGGTATCGCCGCGCAGGTGGCGCAGCAGTTTGGCCTCGGCGGCTTCCCAGTCGTCGGGGTGGGCGTTGGCGACCAGCCAGTCGACGCTTACCGGCGTTAACTCGGACAGCCGGTAACCCAGGATCCCCGCCCACCGTTCGTTGACGACCAGTTCGCCGTTTACCAAGTCGCGTTCCCAGGTACCCACGCGAACACTGCTGATCACCGTGGCCAGGCGGGCGTGCTCGCGGCGCAGTTCATGGTCCGCACGAACTGCCGCCGTGACATCGGTTGCCTCCACCTGGTACCCGGCCCCGGCGCCGTGGTTACCGGAAATCGCGACCAGCCGCAGGTCCACCCACGTGTGGGGCGGTTGGCCCGGTCGGTCGGTGCTGTCGGCTGCCGCCAACGCCGGATGTGCGCCGGGCGCTGCCGCGAGACGCGTTCGGTAAGCGATAACCTGGCCCGGCTCGGGCAGGTCTGCCGCATGCGGTCCGGCGTGCGCCGTGAGCCGGAGGGGCTGGCCCAGTAGCGATCCGAGGTCCGGCCACCCGAACAGAGCCAGCCAGGCCGGGTTGGCGTCGACCAGGTACCCGTCGACATCGTACAGCGCCGTCGCGGTGGGCGACTGCAGGAAAGCCGCCTGATAGCGTACCGATGCCGGGAGGATTTCGCCGCGGCCGCCTGACTCAGACCGCGGGCGCGGTTTTGTGGCCACGCGTCGCTACCTGGATAACGATGGTTGGGAGCGGTGCGGTGGCACCGATCATGGGCACTCGTACGGCCCCAAACGGTAGGCATACCGCCACCCGGCGCAAGGGGCAGGGAATCCGGTCGGCTGGCCTGCTGCCTCGGCTCGCTGTCCGCAACTTCCGGAAGCACCCGGTGGGATCCGTTCCGGCGGCGTGCGGCTCTTTGGCGTCAGTCTTCGGTCACCAGGCTGCCCCACCACTCGGGATCGGGCTGCCAGGTCGCGTCCAGGTAGGCGCGGTGCTGCGCCTCGAGCTCCAGCATGAAGCGATCGCGCAGGTCGGCCAGCCGCGCCCGGGACGCGCTGGCATCGAACTCAGGGTCGGGCACAGGCCGACGCGCGCCGACCTCCAGGAGCCACTGCTCGAGGCGGTGCCGCAGGGCGCGGGCTTCCGTCGGCGCCGCCGCCGCCAGGTCAACCTGCTCGCCGGGATCGGTGGCCAGGTCATACAGCTCGTCGCGGTCGTCCTCGAAATAGTGGATGAGCCGCCAGTCGCCGCGCCGGATCACCGCTGCCGGCTCGCCCCCCTGGTTGCCGTAGTGCGGGTAGTGCCAGAACAGGTCGCGGCTGGCCAGCCGTTCGTCTTCGCCGCCGGCCAGCAGGCGTTGGAGACTGAACCCATCGCGTGGCGGGCCGTCCGGGCAGGGGACACCGGCTAGTTCCAGCAGGGTGGGAAACAGATCCAGGTGCGACACCGGAGTGGCGCACCTGGCGCCGCATGGGGTCAAGCCCGGTACGCGCACCAACAGTGGCTCGCGTACCCCGCCCTCCCACTGCCGGCCCTTGCCGCCCCGCAGCGGCAGGCACGACGTCGAGTACGAGTCGCCCGACACCACGCCGCCGTTGTCAGAGGTAAACACCACCGTGGTCTCCTCGGCCAGGCCGAGGCACTCGAGGGTGTGCAGCACCAACCCGATCGCCTCGTCCATGGCCTGGATCATGCCCGCGTACACCGGGCAGTCCTGCACCTGGCGCACCGGCAGGCGGCGGTCGAAAGCGAAGCGGGCCGCGTCAGGATCGCCCAGGCGAGCGGCCTTGGCGCGGAAATGCGCCCAGCGATCGCGGCTGGTCTGAATGGGACCGTGGACCGAGTAGAAGGACAGGTAGGCCAGGAAGGGTTGGTCGGCCGATGCCTCAATAAGCCGGCTCATCTCCTCCCCCAGGCGCAGTGGCAGGCATTCGCCCGGGCGGCGGTTGGGCAGCCTCGGGTTATGCCAGGGGGAGAAGTACCCGCCCATCGGGCTGCCGGATTTCCAGCCACCGATGTTGACGTCGAAACCGCGATC
>CAITNQ010000489.1 GCA_903893785.1 uncultured Gemmatimonadota bacterium | reverse complement strand
GAACGGCTGGCGGCTTTTGTCGGGCGCCAGGTGAACCTGGAGGTAGCGGTGGATCCGGCCGTTGGCAGCGGCGCAGTGGTACGTATGGGTGACACGATCATCGATGGCACCGTGGCCACGCGTCTGGAGCATCTGCGGCGGCGGTTGGTCGGTGCCTGACCAACGGGCAGGCTTAACAGAGAACACCCTCGAGAGGTAGCTGTATGGCCATCGAAGCACTGGTCCAGGCCGACGAGATATCGCGCATCCTCAAGGAACAGCTGCTGGGTTTGGACCAGCAGGTCGATGTCTACGAGGCGGGAACCGTCCTCTATGTCGGCGACGGCATTGCGCGCGTGCACGGCTTGGGTAACGTGCGCGCCACCGAAATGGTGGAGTTCCCCCACGGTGTCATGGGCATGGCCCTGAACCTCGAAGAGGGCAGTGTGGGTTGCGTGCTTTTCGGCGAAACCCACGGCATCAAAGAAGGCGATGCCGCCAAGCGCACGGGCCGGATCGTGCAGGTCCCGGTCGGCGAGGCCCTGCTCGGCCGCGTCGTCAATCCGCTTGGCCAGCCCATCGACGGCAAGGGCAAGATCGACGCGACTGAGTTCCTGCCGGTCGAGCGTAAGGCTCCCGGTGTGATCGAGCGGCAGCCGGTGACGCAGGCCCTGCAGACGGGCCTCAAGGTCATCGACGCCACGGTTCCCATTGGCCGCGGCCAGCGCGAGTTGATCATTGGCGATCGCCAGACCGGTAAGACGGCCATCGCGGTCGACGCGATCATCAACCAGCGCGATACGGGCGTGAAGTGCGTGTACGTGGCCATCGGGCAGAAGGCGTCCACCGTCGCCAAAGTCGTCTCCGAACTCGAGTCGCGCGGCGCCATGGCCTATACCACGGTGGTCTCGGCCACGGCCAGCGATCCGGCGGCCCTGCAGTACCTGGCGCCGTACTCGGGGTGCTCCATGGGCGAGTTTTTCCGCGACCGCGGCCAGGACGCACTTATCGTCTACGACGACCTGTCCAAGCACTCCTGGGCTTACCGCGAGATGTCGCTGGTCCTGCGGCGGCCACCGGGCCGCGAAGCGTACCCGGGCGATGTGTTTTATCTGCACTCGCGCCTTCTTGAACGGGCGGCCAAACTCAGCGAGGAACTTGGGGGAGGCTCCCTCACGGGGCTGCCGATCATCGAGATCCTCGAAGGCGATATGTCGACCTACATCCCGACCAACGTGTGGTCGATCACCGATGGCCAGATCCTGCTGAAACCCGAGCTCTTCTATTCCGGTGTTCGGCCGGCCATGGATGTGGGGGCTTCGGTGTCGCGCGTGGGCAGCAAGGCGCAGATCAAAGCCATGAAGGCCGTCTCGCGGACGCTTCGAGTCGACATGGCGCGCTACAAGGAGGTGCAGGCTTTTGCGCAGTTCGGCACGTCGGATCTGGATGCGGCGACGCGTAATCTGTTGAACCGCGGTGAGAAGCTGACCGAGATCCTCAAGCAGGGCCAGTTCGCACCCATGCCGGTCGAGGAGATGGTCGCCGCCCTGTACGCGGGCAGTCAGGTGGACGATCTGCCGACTGCTGACGTGCGGCGCTTCGAGCGTGAACTACTCGCGTTCCTGCGCGAGAAGCACGCCGGGCTGCTGCAGACGATCCGTGCTTCGGGTGACCTCGCGGCCGCGACCAAGGCGGACCTGGACGGTGCCATCGCAGCCTTTAAGAAGACCTTCAAGGCGTCGGTAACGGCGGCCTGAGGCAGCCGGGAGAAGGGGGAGTCGCGTGGCCACCCTGCGGCAGCTGAGAACACGAGTCGCCAGCGTCAAGAACATCCAGCGTGTCACCAATGCCATGCAGTTGGTGGCCGCGGCGCGGGTGCGCAAGGCGCAACAGGCCATCCTGGCGGCGCGCCCCTACGCCATGCAGCTGGAGCATATCCTGCGCCAGCTGAGTCTGAGCGTTGACCCGGACCAGCACCCGTTGATGCGGCCGCGGCCAGTGGCGCGGGTGGCTCTCGTGGTCGTCACCTCAGATCGTGGTTTGTGCGGCGGGTTCAACGGCGCTGTGTGTCGGTTTGCACAGCAGCAGATTCGCGAGTGGGGTGACCGCCAAGTCGAACTCATCGCCATCGGGCGCAAAGGGCGGGATTTCTTCCGTAATCGCGGCGTCAAACCGGCGCGCGAACACATCGGGTTGTTCCGGCACCTTCAGTTTGCCCAGGCGGCCCAGATCGCCCGCGAGTTGACCACGCATTACACCGCCGGAGGCGTTGATCAGGTCAATCTCCTGTTCAGCGAGTTCCGCTCCCTGTCGCAGCAGGCGCCGGTAATGCACCAGCTGCTGCCCATCCAGCCCGGGGCAGGCGAGGGAGCAGCGGCGCGCGATTACCTGTTCGAACCGGATCCTGAGCATCTGCTCAGCGCCCTGGTCCCGCGGCATGTGAACTACCAGGTCTGGCGCGCGCTGCTTGAGTCCAACGCTGGCGAGCAGGCGGCTCGCATGACGGCAATGGACAATGCGGCGCGCAATGCCGGTGATCTGATCGGCGACCTGACGCGCCAGATGAACAAGGAACGCCAGTCCGCCATTACGCTGGAGCTCATGGATATTGTCGGCGGGGCCAATGCCGTGTCGCAGGGGTGACCGGTCCGCGTGCGGGGGCTCGAAAACGCCGTTACTCTGGAGTGTGAGCAGATGAACGAGGGCAGGATCAGCGAGATCGTCGGCGTGGTGGTCGACGTGGACTTCGCAGGCAGCGAACTGCCGCCCATCAACCAGGCTCTGGTGGTTCACCGTGAGGATGGCTCGCGCCTGACCCTCGAAGTCCAGCAGCACCTGGGCGAGGGGCGCGTCCGCTGCGTCTCCATGGACGCCACCGACGGCGTTGAGCGCGGGGCCCGTGTGGTTGACACCGGAGCACCGATTACGGTGCCGGTCGGCGAGGCAGTGCTCGGGCGCCTGCTCAACGTGGTAGGCGAGCCGGTCGACGGCAAGGGCCCGATCGCGGCCGATGTGCCGCGCCTGCCGATCCATCGCGCGGCGCCTCCGCACGAGGACCAGGTAACCAGCGACCAGGTGCTCGGAACCGGCGTCAAGGTCATCGACCTGATCTGCCCCTTTGCTCGTGGCGGTAAACTCGGTCTTTTCGGTGGTGCCGGCGTGGGCAAGACCGTTATCCTGACTGAGCTCATTCACAATGTGGCGCAGGGCCACGGCGGGTACTCCATCTTCGCCGGTGTCGGTGAGCGCACCCGCGAGGGCAATGACCTGCTGCTTGAGTTGGGCGAGTCCGGGGTTATTGACAAGACCGCCATGGTCTTCGGGCAGATGAACGAGCCGCCCGGCGCGCGCCAGCGCATCGCCCTCACCGGCCTGACCATCGCTGAGTATTTCCGTGATGAGATGGGCCAGGACGTGCTTCTCTTCGTGGACAACATCTTCCGCTACATCCTGGCCGGATCCGAGGTTTCGGCGCTGCTGGGCCGCATGCCCTCGGCCGTCGGTTACCAGCCGACGCTGGCGACCGAGATGGGGGCTCTCCAGGAGCGTATCACCACGACTCAGAAGGGTTCGATCACGTCGGTCCAGGCGATCTACGTGCCCGCCGACGACTACACGGACCCCGGTGTGGTCACGGCCTTCAGTCATCTCGATGGCCGCATCGTGTTGGAGCGTTCGCTGGCCGACCAAGGCTTCTACCCGGCCGTCGACCCGCTTGCCTCCAGTTCGCGCGTCCTGGACCCCCGCGTCGTCGGCGAGGCGCATTACCGCGTGGCCCAGCGGGTCCAGGAGACGCTGCAGCGGTACCGGGATCTGCGCGAGATCATCGCCATCCTGGGCGTGGACGAGCTTTCGGACGAGGACCGGGTGGTGGTGGGGCGCGCACGCCGTCTGCAGCTGTTCCTGACTCAGCCCATGTTCGTGGCTGAAGCGTTCACGGGCACGGCGGGCGAATTCGTCAAGATCGAGGACACAGTCGAAGGTTTCCGTGGCTTGGTCGACGGCGAGTACGACCATCTGCCCGAGCAAGCCTTCTACATGGTGGGGTCAATCGCCCAGGCCGTTGAGAAGGCCAAGCAGCTGTAAAATGGCATCCTATCATCTGGACCTCGTGACGCCCGAGCGGACGGTGTTCTCGGGCGACGTAACTAGCCTGACAGCGCCGTCGACGGAAGGCCTGTTCGGTGTTCTTCCCGGCCACGCGGCTTTGCTCACGTCTCTGGCGACTGGGTTACTCAGTTTTGTCCAGAACGATGGGCAATCGCGCCAGGCGGCCGTGTCGGGTGGGTTTGCCGAGGTAGAGAAAGGGCGCGTGGTGATCCTGGCCGAGACCGCGGAGTTGGCCGACGAGATCGATGTTGAGCGGGCGCGACAGGCACTGGCACGGGCCCGTGAGGCACTGGCCCAGAGCCCCAAGGGCGTTGAGTCCGAGCAGTTGCGCCAGGCCATCGCGCGAGCTCAGAGCCGGCTGCGGGCGGCGGCAACTGACTGAACTTGGGCGCCGGTTGCGGACAGGCCAATCACCCTCAGGTGGTTGGCCTTTTCCTTGCCTGCCACTACCTTTGCCTGCTGGTACTGCCTGCGGGCCTGTTCATGTTAGCGCTGGACGCCAACCTGTTGCGCTTTGCCCGGTGAGCTTCGCTGCTCGCCCGGTGCTCCGAGGAAGAGCCCATGCCTGCCATCTCGCCAGCGCTCAGTGAGTTCCTGCACCGACATGTCCCCGAGATCGAGCGCGAGATGTTCGCGTTCCTGCCTGTACAGGAACCTGAAGCCTTCCTCTACGGCCCGATGCGCGACTACCCCCAGCGGGGCGGCAAGCGGTTCAGGCCCGCCCTGGTGTTGATCGCGTGCGAAGCTCTCGGCGGTGATCCGGCCCTGGCTCTGCGCACTGCGGCCGCGTTCGAGATGTTCCAATCTTTCGCCGTCGTGCACGATGACATCGAGGACAACTCCGAAATGCGGCGGGGGAAGCCCTGTCTGCACAAGATGCACGGGGTGGCACTCAGTATCAACGTGGGCGACGCGCTCTACGCCAAGGTGTTCGAGGTGCTCAACGCCAATCGATCCGTGCTGGGACCCGAGCGGACGCTTGACCTGATCGAAGAGATGGTCAGTGGATCGCGGGAGACGTTCGAGGGGCAAGCACGTGACGTCGGCTGGATTCGCCATCGGCAGGTGCCCAATGAGACCGATTTCATGGTCATGCTGCGGCAGAAGACCGGTTGGTACACCGGCCGCGGGCCTTGCACTGCGGGCGCCATCATCGCCGGCGCGAGCCCAACCCAGCGCCGAGCGATCGGCGACTTCGGCGAATGCATGGCCATCGCTTTCCAGATTCGCGACGACCTCCTGAACATCCGCACCCCTGAATCGGATGCGGGGCGCGCGCCCGGGATCACCTCAGGCGCCTACGGCAAGGAGCGCGGCGGTGACATCGCCGAAGGGAAACGCACTCTGATCATCATCGATCTGCTGCGGCGGTGCACGGTCGCTGAGCGCGAGGAAGTCCTGCACATCCTGCACGAGGACCGAGAGCGCAACACGCCCGAGCAGATCGAATGGGTGATCGGGTTGGTCGAGCAGTACGGCAGCGACCGCTATGCGGAGGCGGTGTGCCTGGAAAAGGCTCGCGAAAGCCGCGGGCACCTGGCGGGCCTACCCGCCGGGCCAGCCAGAGACCTGTTGGGCGAAATGCTCGACTTTCTCGTCGAGCGCGCCTTCTGAACCATAGCGCCACGCGCAGGTCAGAGGGCGCGCCATGTTGTCTGGGGAGCGATGCAATGGCCTGGGTCCGTGGCCACTCGGCGATGTCAGGCAGTGGCGGGCAGGGGGCCGATTACCTCCTCGGCCAGACTGCGCAGGGCCTGCTGCAGGCGGATCCTGCCGCGGTTCACGCGTGACTTGACGGTGCCGACCGGGCACTCGATGATGTTGGCGATCTCTTCGTAAGCCAGACCATTGAGGTCGCGCAGCAGCACGGCTTCACGGAACTCCTCGGGCAGTCCGTGAATCGCTTCGATCACCGAGGCCTGCACCTGGTTGGTGTCGGTCTGCTCGCCCGGGAGCGCCTCGCGCGAGACAGGCTCGTAGAACCCGGCCCGTTCCTCGTCGTCGTCCGGCCCGATCGGGACCCAGTGCCAGCGCTTTCGGCGTCGAAGCTCGGTCTTGGCCAGGTTCCCCGCGATGGTGTACAGCCAGGTGGACACCTGCTCGATGGCGGCATACTGGTGGCTGTTGCGCAGGCACCGCAGAAAGGTCTCCTGGATGATGTCTTCGGCCGTTTCGCGGTCGCCCACGAAGCGGTACACAAAGTTGTAAAGCGGGGTGCGGTAGCGGTCGACCAGGACCGCCAGACTGCCGCCGTCCTCGGCCGCTTGGATCAGAAGCTCCTTGTCGGTCAGTTCGTGGGTCCGTCCCATGGCAGTAGAGTCCTTTTGGCGGCCAGGTGAAGGCCAGCGGCGAACCGCAGCCGAGCCATCGTTGTCAGTGTCAGAGTAGCAATAGGCGTACCACATACTGAGCGCGTTGGCTGTGGCGCGACGCCCGGTGACGCCCGTCACGCTTGGCGGACGGTCGGCGTGCAAGTTGTGACCAGCCGCACGCGGCGCCGGCGGTTGGCGGGTTCGCAGCCGTTTGTCACGAGCCATTGCCCCGGTTTCCCGTGGGAAGCCATCTCAGAATTCTGAGAAGCCTATCAGGATCCTGACGTTGCGGGGGCACTGCCGTTAAGAATGTGAACGGAGCTCGGCTCGGCTGTTGCGTACTGCATACAAACTGTTACAGGAGAATGAGATGGAAGGGCTTTCAAAGTCGTCCGCAGTCGCCCGGTTGGAGGCCCTGTGCCAGGAACTGGGCGTCCGCCGGTTCGCGTCAGCCGAGATGGTCGAGATGCTGGCGGATGGCGAGTCAGTCGAATGGCTTGTTGAGCAGGCACTGCCGGGCGCTGACCCGCACATCACGGCGGAGCTGACGGCCGCCCTGGCCGCGGTGGCTGCCGAGTATGCACCCACGGCCAGTCCGGATGACAGCACCGAGGGTTCCGACGCGTCGGCCGCGGTAGACGGCGAAGTCCCGGCGGAAAGCGACGGCGAGGCGGCCGCAGCCGGACAGGCGGGCGCGGGCCTGGACTGGAGCCAGCTCAAAGACGTGCCCCTGCCGCCTGGCGTCGACCGGGCGCAGTTGAAGAAGCTCTTGGCATCGCCCCAAGGCGAGCTGCTGGCCGACTTCAGCGCTTTCTGCGAGGAGCGCGGTGTGGATGCCGACGCGGGGGGCGAGGGGACAGAGGAGAAGCTACAGGAGCTGCACGAGGAGTGGCTGCAGACACCCCGCCCGAGTCTCGACGGCCGCAAACCCGCGGATGCGCTCGAGGGCGGACGGCTGTTCCCGCGCAAAGTGGAGACCTTCCGGCGCGAGGCGCCCAAGGTCGGGCGCAACGACCCGTGCCCCTGCGGCAGCGGGCGCAAGTTCAAGAAGTGCTGCGGCAAGGGTGAGTGACACGGCGCGACAAGCGCAGACGGGGAGGTGGCAGTGATGGATGTGGTCGACGGCCTGATACATACACGGGCCCTGCGCGTGGCGCCGCCTGGCCAGGTGTTTTGGTACACCTCCGGAACCATTGGTCCCTACTACATAAACACGCACTTCCTGTTCGGCGGTGTCGCCGCGGCTGAGGCGCTGCTGGCGTTCATCGATGCTACCAGCGGCGATGACCTGGGCTTCCCGGGCCAGCTTCGTTGCCGTGTGCTGGACCAACTTGCGGCGGATCCGGTTTACGATAGCGCGGTCGCGCAGCTGGCCGATCGCGTTGCCTCACTGGTACCGGACGGCGTGGACTGGATCTCCGGCGGGGAGAGGCGCGACTGGTTCTTCTCGGTGGCCGTGGCCGAGCGCATGCAGAAACCCCACCTCTACCTGTTCAAGCAGGCGAACCGGGCCTACGTAAGCGAAGGCGGCCAGCCTGGCGCTGTCCCGGTTTCCGGCCGGCGGGTGGCCCACGTCGCGGATCTGGTCACCGAGGCTTCCAGTTACCTGCGTGATTGGGTGCCATCCATCCGCCGGCTCGGGTGCCGGATGGATTGCAGTGTGAACGTCGTCGACCGCGGTCAGGGCGGTCTGGCCACCATCGAAGCGTCGG
>CAITNQ010000488.1 GCA_903893785.1 uncultured Gemmatimonadota bacterium | reverse complement strand
GGTGGCGTCCAGAGTACGGTCGAAGCCGAAAAGGTCGCCCTCGGCGTTGGCCGCTTCGGCAATCCCGTCGGAGTAGAGCAGGACGTAGTCGCCTGCCTGAAGCTGCACCTCGGTGGCGCTGTACCGGGTGTCGCGCCGAAGCCCCAGGGGATATGCATCCATGGGGATCTCGGTCACCTCGGCGGTGCGCTTGACGTAGTGGCACGGGTACGGGCAGCCGGCATTGGTGAAGCGCAGGACACCGGTGGCCAGCTCCAGTTCCACCAGCGCCATGGTTACGTGCGTGTGGCCGGTCAGGCGCTCGCACAGTATCTCGTTAAGGCGACCAAGCAGGGCGGCCAGGTCCTGGCCCATGTGCATGTGGCTGTCGAGTATGCCGCTGAACATGACCGCCGGGATGGCGGCTTCCATGCCGTGTCCAGCGACATCGGCCAAGGCCACGGAGAGATGACCGGGCCGCTGGTAATACTGGAAGGAGCCCCCCCCGACTTGGGCCGCCGGCAGGCACCGCCCGGCTGAGCTGTGACCTTCGAGCCGCGGCGGAGCGCCCGGCAGCAGCCCCATCTGCAGATCGCGGGCGGTCTGCAGGTCCTTCTGCAGGAGGCGTCTGGCTGGCGAAGGCCGCGTGCCGCCGGGCGGTCTAGATGGACCACCTGCCTTGGCGCGAGCCATTCGAGAATGCCCGCCCGTACTTCTGCAGACCGTGCATCGACGGTCTCTGCGTCGGCGCCTCGCATCAAAGGGGCGCTTGCTCAGCGGTGGCGTCGGACTATAACTTGAGTCATTCGTCGGGCCCGGTGTATCCATCTGGTCAATCAGCGCGAGCGCAGTAAGCCATGTGGTATCCGTGGCCGGACCGTCGTTGGCGCCCGTCCCGTACGCCGGCGGATCGGGTTGCGGTCAAGACGCGGACACCGTGGGGAGGCAGCAGCAGTGGACGCAATAGTCGCGTCGAGCCGCGAACAGGTCATCAAGACACTGCGTGAGCAGCGTCCCACTATGGGCCAGCGTTACCCGCTCACTCGGCTGGCCCTGTTCGGCTCATGGGCCCGCGGCGACGCCCGCCCCGACAGCGATGTGGACGTGTTGGTGGAGGTGGATCCCTCGATTGGGCTCCGGTTCGTGGACCTCGGCGATGACCTTGAGCAGGCGCTGGGGCGTCGCGTCGACTTGGTCTCTCGCCGCGGCATCAGCCCGGCTCTCTGGCAACGCATTGAGAGGGAGTTGGTCGATGCCTGATCACGACGCCGCCCTGTTGCTCGGGGACATGTCTGCGGCGGCCGAGAGAGTTCATCGCTACGTGGCCGGCATGGGGCGGCCGTCATGTGTTGTCGATGGGACGACCGTCGATGTGGTGGACCGCAACCCGGGGATCTTCGGCGAGGCGGCGAGGCGCCTGCCCAACTCCTACACGGCCCAACATCCGAGCGTGCCCTGGCGCCAGATGGCGGGACTGCGCCATCGCATCGTGCACGACTACGCGGGTCTTGATGTGGAGATCGTGTGG
>CAITNQ010000487.1 GCA_903893785.1 uncultured Gemmatimonadota bacterium | reverse complement strand
GTGGTGGCGGGGCCCGGGGCGGGGAGCAAGCTGGAGAAGGCCCGGGAACTGGGGGTGCCGGTTATCGACGAGGCCGAGTTCTTGGCCTGGGTGGCGGCGCGTCCGGAGTGGCACCCTCGGCCGCCGCGCCGGAACGGGCGGCGCGCGTCCCCCGCAGCCCCCGTCCGAACGCCGGGGGCCGGGTGGCATCCCTGCCGCCCCCCGTCGCCAGGGTCTCAGGGGCGCCGTACGGGCGCGGTCTTGTCCAGTTGGCGTTTCCCCTCCTGCAGCAGCTGCTCCCCTTTGGACAGCGCCTCACGCCCCAGCGCCTCAGCCTCACGCCGCACCAGGGCGGCGCGGGTCTGCCAGTCTGTCGCGGCTTCACGGTGAGTCCAGTACAGCCCGGCTAGCAGCAGCAGGAGCAGCAGCGCCGCCAGGCGGACCAGTCGACGGATAATGCTGCCGAGCAGCGCGATGGTGATGACGACGGCCGCCGCGCCAGCCACGGGGTGGCTGCGCAGATAATCGACCATCAAGCTGACACTTCCGGGTTCGGTCGCGATGGCCATGGCTCAGCCCTGACCGGCACTGACGGCGGGAACCGGCAACGGGCGGTCGATGCTCTCGACCGCATAGCCCAATCCAGGGCCACGCAGCGACGTCAGATCGATCTGGCCGCCACATCGCCGGTAGATGCCGGGGTGAATCGCCGCCTCGGCGGTCGAAGCCTCTGGGTAGAACTGCATGCTGTTGGTCTCCACGCCCATGATCGTGCCGGCGTGAGCCGCCAGCTGCACATGAGGGACTTGGGCCAGCATCGGATTGGTCAAATCCTGCACCATCAGGGCCATGCCGTGGGCCCGAGCCCAGCACAGGCTCAGCAGGGCCCCGGTCTGCGTCTTGCAGGTTTTCAGGGCTACGCCGGTCCAGCCCAGCGTCCGGCCCAGGCTGACCAAGCGCCAGTCGTGGGCACTTTCGTCCATGAAGAGCGGCTTGCGCGCCGACACACTGTGGACATCGATCGGGTGTTCCTCCAGCTCATACGGAAACGGCTGCTCGACGTACAGCACCATGCCATGGAGTCGCGGGTGTTCGGCCCGCAGGCGATCCAGAATCTGGTTGACGTAGTCGGGATCGGTGACCGTGCAGTTGAAGTCAGCACTCAGCCACTGCGCGCCGCCGGCCACGGCGAGGCCGCCCACGCGTACCAGCCGGGCGTAGTCCCAGGCAGAGTCGGTGCCGCGCAGTTTGACCTTGAGGCATCGCAGGCCGTCACGCTCGATCCAGTCAGGCAGCAACACAGGGTAGCCGTCGTCCGGCTCACTGCCATCCAGATCGGCGGCGTCCAGGGGGTCGCGGCCGCCCACCAGGTGCCAGGCGGCCAGACGCCGCGCCGGCGGCAGCGACAGGTAGTCTTGAGGGTAACGGCCGGCGAAGGAGACGCCCGTGCTGTCGGTCGGTTCGAGGAAGTGCGACAGGTCGGCACTCATGAACTGCTGGTTCAGCGTGCGGTACGCCGGCACACCGTGGAGCACGCCATGGGCGTCGTGCAGCGCCAGGTCGTACGCGGCCGCACAAACCAGGGCCGCCAGCCACGGCATTTCGTGATCTAAACGGGAGTTGTGCTCTTCCAGTAACTGCGGCAGGGCGTCTTCCAGGAAGGTGTGGCCCACTTCCAGCGGATGGCCCACCAGGGGGCAGTCGCCCCAGGCCTGGGCCAGCTGGCCACAGAACTGCTGCAGCGACTGGTGCCGTGTCTCGTAGTCCAGCTCACTCGGCCAGACCCACTGCACGCTGAGGGGCGTCTCGCCCCACCCCAGGGCGGTGCGGCCACGACGGTTCTCGACGCGAACACAGACCCGGGC
>CAITNQ010000486.1 GCA_903893785.1 uncultured Gemmatimonadota bacterium | reverse complement strand
GGTTCGAGTCCTACCGCCGGAGCCAGATCAGCAGAAGCGCAATCCCTTGTCTGACAGGGGGTTGCGTTTTCTGTTTCGGTGCTGGCCGCGATCGCGTGCACGCTACGTGCGCAATCGGTCTCGGGCACCGGTCCGGGGCCTGCCGTGCACCCACGCCACCGCCAGGGCCTGCCCGGGTTCCTGAGGCGTGCCTGACCACCCCAAGACGCCGCCAAGCAGATCTCTCCGACCCGCGGTGGACCGCGCCGGTCACCGGTGGCCCGAGCCGCGCCGCCAAGGGCTGGCTAGGGCTCCCCTGGCCGTCGCCGCCACGCCGACAGATGGCGGCCGTCGCCGTGGGGATGTTGCCAGCGGCGCGCCCGGCGGCCAACCGCGTCGCTGTTGACGCTTGACGCCGCAATGGCTATCTCCTACCTGCGCAGACCTGTGACTGGCAGCGACCGGTCCGCCGGGCGCGCCTGCAACCCGCGCGTTCTCTGGCTTCGGCCGTGGCAGCCACGAGAGCACCGTCTAACGGCGAGTGGCCGTGCCGGCGGTGAGGCGACCTAAGCGAGCAGCGACACGGGACGTAGCTGTGGTCCATCGTCGTCGTCGTACCCGTCTGCCACCGGCTGACTTCGAGGCCTGGGCCTGGTCGGCCGGCCTGGTGTGGCTGGCCATGGCCGACCCGATGGCAGGCACACCGCTCACGCTGTGCCTGTTTCACTGGGCAGGTATCACCTGGTGCCCGGGCTGCGGGCTGGGACGCTCGGTTTCGCTGTTGCTGCACGGCAAACTGATCGCTTCGCTGTGGACGCATCCATTAGGCGCCGCTGCGTTACCTGTGCTGGCGTGCCGCATCGTCACACGGGTCCGGGCCGCGTGCTCCCACCCCACTTGCGGCGGCCCGGGCCGCCGGAGGAGAGTCCCATGGGCAACGTAATGCGGGTACTGCCCGACCTGGAAGGGGACGAGATGGTCTATGTCCAGGGACTGATCAGCGACTTGGACGACAACCAGAGCCAACTCTTCGCCGCCGCCTATCGCGCCCGCCGCAAAGACCCGCAGACGCTGTTGTTCACCACGCTGCTGGGTTTCTTCGGCGTCGCCGGGATCCAGCGTTTTGTGGTGGGGCAGGTAGGCATGGGACTGCTGTTCCTGTTCACTGGCGGTTTCTGCGTCGTCGGGACGATCATCGACCTGGTCAAGCACAAGAGGCTTGCCTTCACCTACAACCAGGGCATTGGCCAGCAGGTGATTGCACTGGTGCGCGGCGCCAACTGACGTCGGGCATCGGCGCGCTGGCACAGGGGAGGGCGGGCGTCGGGGTGAGGGCTTGGAACAGGGTGCCATGCTAGTGAGTCGTCGGACCACCTGGTCAGGGCTTACCCCCGGTGCGGCCACGGCGCTGGCCAGTTCGTGGCACGCGACGGCCAGCCCCGAGGCGGCCGCCGCCACGGCGGCCGTGGCGGCGAGCCCGGCGGCAGGGCCCTGGGGGGCTGCTGCGGCGGCGTTGGCCATGGTCGCCGTCGGCGTGACGGCGCTGGCGCTGCTGACGCTGACAGTGCGCCGCTGGCGCCGACGCCACGTCCGGG
>CAITNQ010000485.1 GCA_903893785.1 uncultured Gemmatimonadota bacterium | reverse complement strand
GCCCAACGGGGAACGCCGCGAGTGACCAGCGCGGCCACGCCGTTGATGCGGAAGCGGATGGTGTCCCCGGAGAGCGCCCCCTCGTCGGCCGTGGTGCTGGCGTCGTTGCCGTAGACGGGCATGTAGCCGAACGTGCCGGGGTGATTGACCACAAAACGGCCGCACCAGACGCCCTGCGGATCGTAGGCGTCGATGGTGTCCCCCGGCTGTACCAGCCGGCCGCGGAACCGCGTCTGCATGGCGGTGTCGTAGAAGAAGCAGACAGTGTTGGTCTCCGCCACCTGCGCCAAAACAGAGCCAACGCCGACGACCGCGACCGCCACCCACGCGTACAAGACGGCCCAGGCCTTCACGCTGGGGCGACAGGGTCTTGACATGCATGCCTCCGACAGGGATCGACCCGACATGAGAACCTAAACGCGCCCCCGGGGGGGAAGTCAAGGGCAAGCCGGCGCTTCGCGGCAAGGCGGCTTCCCGCTGCCTGCCAATGCCGGGATAGTGCCCGACGCAAGTCCTATTATATTGAAAAGGGACGAGTTGCGTGATGCACGCACACTGAACTGGAACGGCGGATCCGGCGCCGCGCCAGCCAACGCCGTTGGCCCGGTGCCCGCGGCTCCTGACTTGGTGAACGCCATGCCGCTGGCCGGTCCGGCGCCCCAGTGCGCCCCCCGCTGCTGCGCCGGGTACGCGCAGACACCCGCGCGGCGCCGCGACCACCGTCTGCGGTTGGGGATCCGGGTCGGGTCCATCTTCCTGGCGACGACGGTCGCCTGGGCCCAGCAGCCCCCGGCGGTGGAGGTGGATCCACCGAGCCTGTCGGTAACCCTGAATGCCGGCGACAGCAGCCAGGTCGACTTGGTGGTACGCAATGCATGGGGGGCCAACCTGCCGTTGCAGGTGCGCGGCGTGGCCGTGCTTCCGCCCGACCAGGCCCTGCCCACGGCTCGGTTGGCGCCTCCGGCCACAGGCTCCGCCGCCGCCACAGGCCCGGCGGCCGCTACCGGTGACGCCGTTCCGGGAGAGTGGATCGTCCGTTACCGCGACGACCAGCAGGCACCCCGCGCCCGGGCCGCCAAGCTGGGTCTGGTCACGCTGCGACGCCTGCCGCGACTGGGCGTCGAACACGTGCGGCTGGCGAACCCTGAGGCAGCTGAGTCGGTGCGCGCCCGCCTGTTGGCCGACCCACAGGTGTGCGACGTGGAACCGAACTGGCGTATCAGCGCGGACACGGTGCCCAACGACCCGGACTGGGCCCGCCAGTGGGGCCTGCACAACACGGGCCAGACGGGCGGTACGCCAGATGTGGATATCGACGCGCCCGAGGCCTGGACCCTGAGCACCGGCGCCGGCGTCCTGGTCGGGGTGCTCGATACCGGCGTTGAGTTGAACCATCCGGATCTGGCCGCCAATGTCTGGACCAACCCTGACGAGATCCCGGGCAATGGCCTGGACGACGATGGCAACGGGTACGTTGACGATGTCCACGGTTGGGACTTCCGCAACGGCGACGCAGACCCCAGCGACGACAACGGGCACGGCACCCACGTGGCCAGCGTCATTGCCGCGGTGACGAACAACGCCGCGATCATGGCGGGGGTGGCCTGGGGGGCGAAGGTGGTGCCGTTGAAGATCCTGGGCAGCAACGGCTCGGGTTCGAGCATCGATGCACTGGCAGCGCTCGAATACGCCACGACCAAGCACCTGCCGGTAACCAACAACAGCTGGGGCGGCGCACCGTACTCGGCCATCATGCGTGACGCCATCGCGGCTGCGGGCGCGGCCGGCGGCCTGTTCGTCGCCGCCGCAGGCAACGATGGTCGCGACACCGATATCACGCCCCACTACCCCGCCAGCTACGATCTTGCCTGCGTGGTCTCGGTGGCCGCCACGGACGCGACGGACCACCTGGCGTCTTTCTCGAACTTCGGCCGGCGCACGGTCGATCTGGCAGCGCCGGGCCTGAGCATCTGGAGTCTGTCGCGCGGCGGCTCCGCGTCAGCAGCCAACGGCACCTCGATGGCAGCACCGCACGTCAGCGGCGCTGCGGCGCTGGTGCTGGCCAGGGCGGCGGCAATCGGCCAGGGTGGCACACTGACGCCGGCCCAGGTCAAGGGCCGGCTGCTCTACGGCGCCGATCCGGTTCCGTGGCTCGCCGCGGTGACGGCCACCGGGGGGCGTCTGAACGCTCACGGGGCTCTGAGCCGCACCGCCGGTTGGCTCAGCGTGGCCGATACGACCATCCGGCTGGGCCCGGGAGCACGCCTGGCCATTCCCGTCCGCGTCCGGACCAGCGGCCTGGTGCCGGGCGCGACGTACGCGGCTCGCCTGGTGCTGCGGACCGACGATCCGTCGCTGCCGGTGCTGGGGGTGCCGGTGTCGCTCACGGTGCGCTCGGTCCACGCCGCGGCGGCAGAGATCCCGTTGGCTGCGGGGTGGAACCTGGTGTCGTGGGGTCTGCAGCCGGCAACGGCCGCGATCGACTCGGTGTGTGCCTCCCTGGGCGGCAACCTGGTGCACGCCGTGGGTTTCGAGACCGCGGCCATCAATCCCAGCGGCGGCGGCACCGGGGCCAAGATCTACGTGCCCGGCGCCAGCCGCGGGTTCAACACCCTGCGCCGGACCGACCCGCGACTAGGGTATTGGCTGCGCCTGAGTGCGGCCGATACCCTGAGCCTGCAGGGTAGTGCCCTGGCCACCGACACTCCTATCGCGCTGGTCAAAGGCTACAACCTGGTCGCCTACCTGCCGCCGCAGCCGTCGACACCCGCCAGTGCGCTGGCGTCGATCGCCGCGCGCCTGCAGCAGGTGATCGGGTTCGAAACCGAGGCCTTGGCGGCTAACCTGGCGCCGACCGGCGCCAAGCTCTTTGACCCGGCCCTGGCCGGCCCCTTCAACACGCTGCTGACCATGGGCCCGCATCTGGGTTACTGGGTGCGACTGGGGGCCGCGGATACCCTGACCTACCCGGCTGATTCCAGCTCCTACCAAGGCCCGGTCGGCAACATCACCGCCTCGATGGCGCCTGCCCCTCAGGGTCCCCAACCGGTCACGCCGACAGCGGAGTTTGTCGGGGTATACGGGTATGTGACCTGTGACGGCACGCCGGCGGCAAGGGGGACCGTGGTGGAGGTGGTGGACGGCCATGGCCGGGTGGCGGGGCAGGCACAGGTCCGGGACGACGGCAGCTACGGGTACCTGCCGGTATACCTGGATGACCCGGACACGCCTGTGGACGAAGGGGCTGACCCGGGCGAGTGGCTGGCCGTGCGCGTGGGGGGAAAGCCGACTGCCGGGCGTCTGCAGTGGACGGCCTTCGGCGACCTGAGCCGCCTGGATGTGGCCGTCAATGGCGCGGCGGACCCACGGCTGCCCGACCCTGCGGTGCTCCTGGAGGCCAACCAGCCGAACCCGTTCAACGCCGAGACGCTGATTCCCTACCGCCTGTCGTCTGCCGCCCGGGTGCGCCTGGCGGTGTACGACGCCCTTGGCCGGCCCGTTCAGGTGCTGGTGGACCAGGTTCAGCCGGCGGGGTCGTACCGGATCCGGTGGGATGGCCAGGACCAGAGCGGCCGCGAGGCGGCGTCGGGGTTGTACGTGTGCCGACTGCAGGCGGGCGGCGACGTGCGGACGCGCCGCCTGGCGCTCGTGCGCTGACTCGCCGCCCGCAGCGCCGGCGCGGGCGAAGACGCGCGGGTCAGCAGGCCGAGCGCGTTGACCCGATTGGCGCTAAGTGCACCGGCTGGGGCCTTTGCGTCGCCACTGGCCGTGCGCCCTGCCGCCCGGTGGCG
>CAITNQ010000484.1 GCA_903893785.1 uncultured Gemmatimonadota bacterium | reverse complement strand
TCGTGTGCCCCTTGAAGGCCCCGACGCGGTAGTACACGCCCTTCATGACCCGGATGCTCACGCCGCGGCTGCCGCCGACAAACTGGCGCCGGACCTTGTCCTCCAGGAACTGAGCGCCGAAGAAGGCCCAGACCACCTGCTCGCCCTTCTGGAAATGGATGGACAAGGGCGTCTGGAGTTGGGTCCGGTTCGGGAGGGTGCCGCTCAGCAGCTCACGGAGCGCGGCGGCCCAACGGCTCTGCCGTCCTTACCGTCGCCCCACGCCTACTTCAACAGCGCCATTCGCGTGATCGCGCGGTGATCGCCCAGCCGTAGCACGGCCAGGTAAACGCCGCTGCCGACCGGCGTTCCGGCAGCGTCGCGTCCATCCCAGACGACGGGGTGGGGCCCGGCCGGTTGGTTGGCTGACACCAACTGACAGACCCACTGGCCGGTCACCGCGTACACGTCCAGCTTGACATCGCCGCCCTGCGCCAGTTCGTAGCGGATCGCGGTCGACGCGTTGAACGGGTTGGGGTACGGCGGCAGCAACCGTGGCGCCCGGGGGCGCGCGCCGGTGGCATCGTCGGCCACTGCCGTGGGCCCGGGCGACGGCGGGTCCGGCAGGGGCGACCAAAGCGTGATGTTGTCGAGCCACACGGGAGCGCTGGCGGTAAAGCGCAGCGTCGTCAGCAGCGGGACCTGCGGGTGGTACCAGTCGCCGGCAGGGCCCGCGGCTAACGCCTCCACCGGTACCGCCACCTTCACCCACTGCCCTGCCGGGATCTTGGGGGCTACGCCGCGGCCGGTCAGGTCGTTGATCCCCAACGCCGGAACACCCGCTTCGCTGAACGCCCAGAATCGCAGTTCGCGGCAGTACGGCTCCAGGGGTGGGCCGCTCCAGGTGCAGGTCACCTGGCCCTCCACCCGCAGCGAGGCTGCCCCGTGCGAGGCGCGCTGCGTGGACAACAAGCCCGCCGCGGCCGGTTGGCAGGACCACCCCGCCAACAGGCTGTCGGTGAACACGGGCCGCACCCCCCGAGGCACCACCTGGTAGTTGACCCGGTAGCTTGCGCGGGTGGCGGGCGAGTCGGGCAGAGCCGCGGCAACGATCAGCCCATGGGTGCCAAGGCGGCGTCCCTCCTCGACGCGCACCTGTCCTGACCACAGCCGGTCCTGGGCCAGCGAATCCGGCGCCACACCGTCGTCGTGGAGAGCCACGGCCACGTCCGGAGCGGCAAAGGGTCCCAGGTCCGGCAGGGCCATCACCTGCAGCGCCAACGGCAGCGCTGCGGTCCGATCGGGCCAGGAGTCGATGCGCGCGGTCACGCGGACGGTGTCACCGATGCCGGCGAAGGGAGTGACGGTGACCGCGCCAACGCGGGCCACCCGGCGCGCCACCTGGCGGGCCCAGACGCTGTCGGTCCTTGCCTGCACGTACAGGGTGCCCAGGGAGTCCAGTCCCAGGCCGCTGATGGCCGGCGACATGGGCAAGCCCTGCCCCAGCGGGGCCCACGTCGCACCGTGGTCGTACGAGCGGTACACCAGGTCCAGCCCCGCCAGCGTGGCATACATCGTGAGCGGGTCGAGCGGATCCAAATTCCAACGGCCGGTGGCGATCCCCGGGCCAGGCTGGCCGGTGACCGACTGGGAGATGAACCCTAGTGAGCCGCGCGCGTCAACGAACGGTGGCTCGGACACATTGCCGCCGGCCCAGGACAGGCCGGCATCGCGGCTGCCCAGCACCGAGACAAAGGTGACCTGACTGTGGTACGCGCTCCAGCGGCTGTAGACTACCGCCTGGTCGGCGAACAGGTAACCATCCCAGGAATAGCGCAGGTCGCCGCCCTCGTGAGGAGTCCAGCCGTTCACGTACGACGACGGAATACGTAGAGCATTGAGGGGTGACCGGACTGTGTCATGGCGGGTGACGTAAGCCGGCACTGACTGGCTGCCCACCAGGCGCCAGCCTTGGGACTGCGCCGTGGGCTGCACGAAGCGGTACACCCCCTGCCCGTTGCCGTAGTAGACCACGGCGTTGTCGGCCGGGTCGCTGCCGAGCAGGGAGACCGGCGGGTCGCTGCCAACCCGAGGGGCCGGCAGGCGCTCCCACGACAGCTCGCTGTCCAGGCGTGCCCGGTATAGCCCGGCGGTGGAAATCCTCCAGGTGCCGCCGGCTACGGTCAGGTAATCGCAGGGCCCCATCAGATCCTGGCTGGCCACGAAAAGGTACTGCCCGTCGGCCGAGACGTGCAGCGCGGTGGCCCCGGTGACCGAGGACGGGCGTGGCAGGGGCGTGCCATCGAGATAAAGGGCCTCGCTGAAGCCCAGGAAGACCCGTTGGCCATCGGGGTGCAGCGCCGCGGCGCGGCAGTGGACATCGTAGTTGCAGGCGCGATGGGGTTGCGAGGTGACCAGCAGGTGCCAGGTTGTGCCGCCATCGGCACTGGTCCAGACTTGGCTCATCAGCGCCGAGCCATAGAAGGGATTGCTGGCATCGGGGCCCTCGCTGGCCACGTAGATGACGCGGTTGCGGGTGACCGCGACCACACGGACGCCAGTCAGCGTGATCTTGGCCTGGGCGCTCAGCGCGGCCAGGACCTGTCTGAGCGGCACCGAGAGGACATCCTCCACCGGCACGGCGAAGGGGCTGGACCACGAACCCGCCGGCGCGCCGCCATCCGGCGGCGTGGCCGAGCTGCTGGCGACCTGCATCAGCACCACGATGTCCACGCTGCCGCCGTTGGACTCCACGCGGACGGTCCCCCGGTACAGGCCAGGCGGCAGTCCGGCGCCGCTGGTGTGCAGGCTCAGCGATCCGGGCCCGGAGCCAGAAATGGAGCCGGAGTCAGTGTGGCCGTTGCCCCTGGGCCCGCGCACATACAGCCAGTCGGTGTCCTCCGAGACCACCCAGCGCAAGGTGCCCGCATCGCCATTGGCCAGGGAAAACGAGGTGTCGCGCGCGGCGCCGTCCACCTGCATCTCCAGGGCCGAGACCACCAGGGCCGGGTTGCCGGTGCGAGTGGCCGTGGAGTCAGGGACCTGACCGGCGGCGAAGAGCTGCTGCACTTCCGCCGCGGCCAGGGCCCGGCGGTACACGCGCACCTCGTCGAGCGCACCCTTCAGGCGCCCCGGACCACCCCATCCGGCCGGCAGGCCCGCCAGGTAGAACGATGTCCCGGCTGCGGTGTTGGCTGACAGGGTCGCTCGCTGGGTTGGCACGCCGTCCAAATACAGCGTCGTACGGTCGCCGGCGCGGGTCACGGCGACATGGCACCACCGTCCGGCGACCAATGGCGTTGTCGCCGGCGTACTGGCACACGAAGCGCAAGCGATACCTTCACCCCACAACGAGACAGAGGCCAGTAACTGCGATTCCCGGTGGGTCGCCCCAAGTAGGAAGGCGCCGCCCGCCGCGCCCAGCTGGCCGTACCCCGCCAACAGAGCTTCGGACGAAGGCACCTCGTCTGGGCGCACCCACAGCGCGATGGAACGGTCGCCGCCGCCGCTGGGCATGCCCGTGGTGGCAGCCTCGATGTAGGCTGAGCCATCGAAGTAGAGCGCCCGGCCGACGGGACCCGGGACCGTGTTCGCGCGGCCCACGAGCGTCCCGTGGTTACCCGTGCCGCTCGAGTCCAGGGCACTGCCATCCAGGGCATAGCGCGCCACCAAGCCTGCCACCGGCAGTGCGGGCGTTTGTGCCATCCCTCGTGCGGGCCGCAGGCACAGCGCCCCGACGCAGAAGACACCAACCAACGTTAGCAGCGTGCCCGCGCGACCGAAGCGAGGCGGGATTCCGGCGCCCATGGGGCTTCCTCCCTCCAGGCCACGCGGTCAGCGGGCGCGTGGCAGTTCGGGCAATGGCCGTTCGATTGCTGCCGCCGTCTGCAGCGGTCCGCGGACAGGCTGCGGCACTGCCCCGCAAGGGCCCCCAAGACGGTCGGGCACCGGCGCCGACGGCAGCCTGCTGACACCGGCCTGCCGCCAAGCCACCCCATGGCCCCGCATCGCCCCCAAGGCCGTCGGGCACCGGCGCCGACGGCAGCCTGCTGACACCGGCCTGCCGCCAAGCCACGCCATGGCCCCGCATCGCCCCCAAGACGGTCGGGCACCGGCTTCGACGACAGCCTGCTGACACCGGCCTGCCGCCAAGCCACGCCATGGCCCCGACCTGGCCAACGCCTGGCTTGACCCCTCGCGCCCCTCTGGCCACAGAGGCGCCAGCCGGAGTACCGGCGCATCACTGGCTTCGGCACGCCGACGCGGCGTGGCCCTCAGGCGCGGTCGGGGCTATGGCCTGGCGGTCGTGGCTGCTCCGGCGCAACAGCGCGCCGGCGGGCAGCGCGTCCCTACCTGAGTAACGCCAGGCGCTGAGTCGCGCGCCACGTCCCGACCCGAAGCTCGCAAAGATACACGCCCGTGCCCACAGTCTGACCGCGGTTGTCGCGGCCGTCCCACGTCACCTGGAACGTGCCCACGACCGTTTGCCCATCGACCAGCGTGCGCAGGAGCTGGCCCCGGG
>CAITNQ010000483.1 GCA_903893785.1 uncultured Gemmatimonadota bacterium | reverse complement strand
TGGGTTGGTTCAGACGAAGACGTCACCGTGTGGTTGGACGGCACCGAGGTTTACTCCTACGTGGGGCGTCGCCGCCACGCGTTGGGCATGGATCGCGTGCGCGGCTACGTCGGCGCCGGTGAGCACCGGTTGCTGGTGCGGGCCGGCCAAACACGTGGCGATTTCGAGTTCTCGTTCAATGTCTGCGAGCCTGTGGACGATGAACTCTTCGCCGGCAACCGTTACCCCGGGGTTCGCTACTGGGTTAACCGGCCGGACAGCCCCGAGGTGGCCGGTCAGGTGGTTGCGGCTGACGATGCCGGCGCTGACCTGAGTGAGGAAAGCGAGCCGTTCTACCTGTCGACCCTTGCGCCCGCCGGCCCGGCGGCGGCGTCAGGACCGGCGACACCGGATACGGTTAGGGTCGCGGTCGCCCCGCTGCGCGGTCATCTGGAGTTGCTGCCGCTGTTGGTGCAGACAGCCGGGGTGAAACGTACCGACCTGGACTCGATCACCCTGCACGTGCTGTCAACGGTACCGTTCACGCTGGGCCACCTCTCGTTCGGGCGCGAGGGCTACTGCCCCCCGTATGCACCGCCGACCTCGCGCCTGCTGGAATGGCTGGGTTGCCGCTACGCGATCAGCTATGGCCACCGGCGCCGAGACACAGTGAAGACTCTGCGTGAGTGGCTGGCCCAAGGGTACGTGCCCTTGACGGGCAACCTGGAACGCCGGAGCGAGCGCCGGGGCCGCGCCAGCCGGCGCGGCGACTGGGTGGCCGTCAGCGGCCTGGCGCAGCGCGGTGACAGCGTGTCGGTCCAGGTCGTGGCTGGCGACAGCGCGCGATGGACGCCGCTGCCCGGCGAGTGGACCGGTGTTCTTCCTGGCGGTCTGCGCCAGGCCTGCCCGTTGGTGGCGGCGGTGGCGGTGGGTACGGGTCTGCGGGCGTCCGACCTGGTCGATAGTGTGGCCGCGCTGGCCCTGGAACTGGGCCTGACACCTGAAGTGGCCCTGGAACCAGCCGACTGGGGCACGCCCACGGCGCCGGCCGGCCTGCGCGCCTGGGATCAGTGGGTGATCGACTGGGAGCGTTTGCCGTTGACCCCGCAATGGGCGCTGCAGCCGGATGTGCTCGACCGGCTCGAGCGCCTCGCGTCGCGCCTGCCGCCTGAACTGGCCGACCACCGGGCGTTAGCTGCCGCTTACTTCACACAGGCTGCAGTCAGGGCCCGCGGGGCTCGGCGCGACTGCCTACGCCGAGCGGCTGCCGGTTACGCCCAGGTGGCGGCGGCCATGCAGCAGCTGGCCGCGGCCATGCCCACGCACGACAGGCTCGAGAACCTGACCGCGGCCGACAGCAGCCGGCTGACGCTGATCGGCCAGTCACGGCCCCTCATCCGGCGGGCCCGTGACGGCGAACGTCAGGCCCTTGACGCCCTGGCGCAGTTACTGGGCCGGGGAGGCCTGCCGCCGGTGTTGGAGGACCCGCTGGCCCGCACCGGCAAAGGGGTGCGCCTGTTCACCTGGCGCGCCGTTACGGACGAGACGGTGTACGATCTGACCTTCTCGGGTAATCAGCTGCAGGTCGAGCTGCGCCAGGGCGAGCCGGCCACCTCCATGTCTTCTGAGGTGTTCGCGGCCATGCCCCAGAAGGATGGCTGGTCCGCCGTGGTCGCGCCAGGCCCCGGTAGTACGGGGCTCTACCAGGTGATCAAACAGCCTGACGCGCAGGGCGGTTGGCGGCTGCTCGTACGGGCCGATGACACCTGGGCCTGGGGGCAACCCAATGCGCCTGAACTGACCGTGTGGGCGGTGCCGGCGCCATGAAGCGCCGCGGCCGGGCGCACGGGCACCTGTTCTGTGGGGCCCGGCCCGCGGAGGGCGGCGTCGCCGGTCGATCCGCCGGCGACGGGTTCGTGCCTGCCTGCCCCTCGTCACGCGGCGTCCTGGCCGCGGTGGCGCGGCGGGCGCGCCCCCGGCCTGGTTCGACCTTCGCCGCCGGGACATGGCCCCAGGCCGGCGCCGCGGCTCCCAGTCCGTCAGCGCTCGGTCAGCTGACCCCGAGTCGGCGCAGCCAGCCATCCAGCAGCGCGGGCCACGCCCCGAGCACGGGGTCATCGAGACACAGGCCAACGCCGTGGGGGCCATGAGCAAAAACGTGGAGTTCGGCGTCCACGCCGGCGCGACGCAGCGCCAGGTAGAACTCGACGCTGTTCTCGGCGGCCACGCCGCCATCGTCGCTGGTGTGGAAAAGGAAGGTCGGCGGGGTGTTGGGGTTGACGCGACGGTCCGCCGACAGTTGGTCGATCAGCGCCGGGCGCGCTTCGGGGCCCAGGAGGTTGGCGCAGGAGCCCAGGTGGCCGAACCGAGGGCTCAGACCAATGACCGGATAGCCCAGGACGCAGAAGGTTGGCCGGCTGTTCAGGCGCTCGACCGGGTCGTCGGCTCCCGGATCACCGGCCGCCCCTTGGGTTGCCACGGTCGCGGCCAGGTGGCCGCCGGCCGAGAAACCCATGATGCCCAGGCGTTCCGGCTGCACATTCCAGCCCTGGCTCCGGTGCCGCACCAGGCGCATGGCCCGCTGGGCATCGTGCAGGGGTACCGGATGCCGGTAGCCCGGGGCGTGGCGGTAGTGGAGCACAAAGGCCGCCACGCCGCGCCGGTTGAACCAGCGTGCCACCTGCGCCCCCTCGTGGTCGTTGGCCAGAAAGCCGTAACCGCCCCCGGGGCAGATGACGACGCCGCTGCCGGTGGGGGCTTCAGTGGGCAGGAACAGCGCCAGGGTTGGCAGATCGTCTTCGCCGCTGCCCAGAGCGTGGGGTGCGGGGCTATCCCAAAGCGGCAGGCAGGGGACGCCAAGGTCGGCGTCGTGCAGCACGCGGGTGCTGGTTTCCATGGGGGCCATGCCCTCGTTCATTCGTGTGGGTGGGTGGCGCGCCGGAGCCGCCGCAGGCGGCCCGGACTTCCCGGCGGCCGGTCGGCGTGATCTGTGCGCGGGCCGTGCGCGGCGCCGAAGATTCGGCGCCTGGTGCTGCCTCGTCAAGGTCCGGCGTGGCTCGGGCCAGATAGGAGGGTTCCATGCGGGGGTACGCCGGCTCGTGGCTGCTTGCCCTGTTGGTCGGCCTGGCGGTTGAAGACGCGACGGCCAAGTCACTGCACCTGCGCTCCACGGCGGCGGTGATCCGCGTCGACGGCGTGATCGAGCCGGCGTGGGGCGCCGCCGACTCGGTGGACGACTTCGTGCAGCAGTCGCCCTACCACCACCGTCCGCCGGCCCATCGGACGGTGGCCAAGGTGCTGACCAACGGTGCGGAGCTGTACTGCCTGATGGTCTGCGAGGCGAGCCCGGGCCAGATCGAGGCACGTACCGGCAAGCTGGACGACACCAGTGGAGACATCGTGTCGATCATGCTCGACACGTTCGGCGACCGGCAGAGCGCCTACAAGTTCGCCGTGGTGGCCGGCGGCGCCCGCGCCGACTGCCGCCTGCTCGACGACGCGCGCAACCGCGACTACTCCTGGGATGGCGTCTGGTGGGCCGCCACCCGGGTGGAGGCCAATCGCTTTGTGGTGGAGATGCGCATTCCGTTCCGCAGCCTCCAATACGATGACCAGCTGTCGGCCTGGGGCCTGGACTTTGACCGCTGGACGCCGGCTACGGGCGAAGACCTGTACTGGTCGTCCTACGAACAGAACGAGGGCCAGCGTATCTCGCGTTTCGGCAGTCTCGAACTGGGCAGCTTCCGGCCCTTCACCCATGGCCTGGGGCTGGAGGTGTACCCGGTCGGCGCTCTGGGTGGCCAACACCTGGCGAGCAAGAGCCGCGACTGGGAGCCGGACGCCGGTCTGGATGCGCTCTATAACCCGTCCCAGCGCCTCACCCTGCAGGTGACCGCCAACCCCGACTTTGCCCAGATCGAGGCAGATCCCTTCGAATTCAACATCTCGCGCTACGAGTCTCACTACGACGAGCGGCGCCCGTTCTTCACCCAGGGCAGCGAGGTGTTCCTGGCGGCCGGCAAGGAGCGCAACAGCAGTTTCTACCAGCCCCTCGAGCTGTTCTATTCGCGGCGGGTAGGCGCCAAGCTGCCTGACGGTTCAGAGGTACCCTTGCGCCTGGGCGGACGGGCTTTCGGCCGCCTGGGCGGTTGGGAGTACGGCAGTTTCGTCGCCAGCACCGCCGCAGCTGATTATGCCGGTACCGCCGGTCCGGTGGACGTCTCCTCAGCTACCTTCGCCGCGGCGCGCGTCAAACGTCAGGTCCTGGCCAACTCATCGGTCGGGTTGCTCTGCGTCGGGCGGCAGAGCGCCGAAGGGGATAATGCGGTACTGGACATCGATGGCGCCTGGCGTCGATCGGATTGGCAGCTGGCCTATCAGCTGGCCCGTTCGTACCGCGAAGGCAGCGGTTCGGCGCACGCCGCCTCGGCGGGTTTCCGTCTGATGCGACCCCGCGTCTCAGCCCTGGCCAAAGCCCGCGTCATCGGGACCCATTTCGACGTCAGCGATGTGGGTTTCGTACCCTGGCAGGGGCTGTCGGACCTGTCGGTCCTGGCCGGGCCGCGATGGTACTTCCCCTCGGGCCGGTTGCAGAACCTGTACCTGGCAGGCGGGGGCACCCTGACCCGCGAACACGCCGACAAATACACCGATCGGGCCGTCAACCTGGTCCTTTCCGCTGAGATGCGCCCCATGTGGGGCAGCGAGATCGAGTTTAGCCATGGTCGGTCGCGCGACAACGGCACCCGCTATACCGCCACGCAGTTGATGGGTTCCGTGTTCTGGTGGACCGGGCCGTGGAATGCGAATGCCTACGGTGGTGTGGCGCGCACGTACAACTTTGCCCGCGGCTACCGCGGCGTCTACTCGTGGGCTGGGGCCTCCGGCCAGTGGCAGGCCAGTGGGCGACTCGAATTGGGGTCATCGCTGGATTTCTTCATTGAGACCGATCCGGATGGCCACACCGACGAGGTGACGATCAACGCGCGTCCCTACGCCCGGCTGACCCCGGTCAATGACGTCAGCCTGCACCTGTACGTCGATGGTCTGCGGCGGCGCTCCACCGGTGAGGTGGAAAGGTTGTTGGGCGGTCTGCTATTCTCCTGGCAGTACCGCCCCAAGAGCTGGGTGTACCTGGCGGTCAACGAGGTCGAGGACCGCAACGACCCGACCCTGTCGCCGGCAGGAGTGCCCCGGCCTCTGCTGGTGCGCGACCGGGCGGCGGTACTCAAGGCCAAGGTGCTGTTCTACCTGTGAAGCTGGCCGCCGGTGCTGGCGGCGGCTGGGGCCCGGGCCGTTGCCGCCGGCGAAGCCGACCCGGAGACCGCCACGGGCAGAGGTCAGCTCAGGCGCTCGATCAGGGCGGCCTCGGCCGGGAACCTGGGGTGCAGGCACGCCGGGTCGGCATAGGCGAAATCGCGGAAATCGAAGCCTGGCGCGACCACGCAGGCCACCAGGGTGTAGGCGTCTGCCGACGTGCCTGGTGGGTGAATGGCGCCAAAGACTGTGCCGGCCGGTACCAGCCCCTGCAGCACCTCGCCGCGGTTGGCGCCGGTCCCGAGGGTGAGGGTGGCGGCCGGTCCCGAGGGCGGGAAGCAGTGCACGGCCAGGGCTTCGCCGGCATGATAGAACCACAGCTCGTCCGACTGCAGGACATGCAGTCGGGAGCGATCGCCCTGGCCCAACAGGTAGTAGATTGAGGTGGCTAGCGCGCGCGGCGCGGGGACAGGGTTGCCTGGCCCGGGGTCGTACACGTGGGCGCTGCGGTAGGTCTCGCGGTACCAACCGCCTTCAGGGTGCGGCTGAAGGCCCAGATGCTCAATCCAGAAACGGGCCGGGGGAGTCGGCACAGGGCAGCTCCGCTCAAGCGTGGGGTGGTGGCGTGGGCCGCCGGCACCGCCGCGGGCGTCGCGGGACTGACCGTCGGCATCACAGCGCTGGCTAGTAGCGGTGACCGCTGCCAGGGCGCGCCGGGCTGTTAGCATCCGGCCGCCGGCGGGCCGCGTCAAGACGGGGCTGGCTTGGGCCCGTCATGCCCTTGGGCGCCTTGCCGGCCGCGCAAAGTAGAGGGGCGGCAGGCTGTGCCCGCCGCCCCTGGTTCGCTAGCTGCCGCCCTGGTCCGGCGTCAGCGCCTACTCGTTGTAGCCGCTCTTCAAATCGCCCCAGCTGAACGTGGTGTTCGCGGCTGTCTTGGCCGTCGAGGCGCTGGTCGTGCTCGACGTGGTACCCGTGGTGCCGGTCGTCCCGGTATTACCCGTCGCACCGTGCGGGCAGGCGCCATCGAGGTCCGGACCCAGGCCCCAGCCGCCGATACCTTGCAGGATCGTTACCTGGTCCGCGGTCAGCACCGCCTCCACAGCCGTCTGCAGCGCCGTGGCCAGCGCGGCTTCGCGGGTATCGTAGTCGGCCTTGATGGCCTCGATCTGCACCTTCTGGTCCGCGGTCAGGGACAGGGCCGGCCGGCGATGGCGTCCGGCGGTCGTGGTCGCCAGCAGCGCCTGCTGGGCCGGCGTCAGCACGGCCTGCACCGCCGCCTGCTTTTCGGTCCCCAGCGCCTGCCGATCTTCTGCGTACGTAGCCTCCAAAGCCTGGATCTGCGTCAGCTGATCTTCGCTCAGACCAAGGGCGGCAACCCAGTCGATGCGGTCGAAACCATGCCGGCCGCGCAGTGAATCGGCATGGGCGTGGCGGATCGAATCGGCATCGGCGCGGTGCAGGCTGTCGGCGGCCGGAATTCCCATGCCGCCGTGGCCGCTGCGTTCGCCGTGGCCGCCGCGGCCGTGACCGCCGGCCTCAGCCGAGGGAGTGAGGGTGGCCAGCAGCGCGACGGCGCTGGCGGCGATGAGAGCGGTGTGTTTGCGCATGGCGAAGGGCTCCTGACAGTTCCCCCGCTGGTGCCCGGCCTGG
>CAITNQ010000482.1 GCA_903893785.1 uncultured Gemmatimonadota bacterium | reverse complement strand
GGCGTGCCGATCAAGACCGCGGTCAGCGGCGCGGGCGTAGGGCTGGTGACCGAAGGCGATGAGTGGGAACTGCTCACCGATATCCAAGGCGCCGAGGATTTCCTGGGCGACATGGACCTCAAGGTAGCGGGTACGGCCGATGGCATCACCGCCATCCAGATGGATATCAAGATCCACGGCATCAGGTTCGACATCCTGCAGAAGGCGCTGGAGCGGGCTCGCGAGGGCCGCCGGCACATACTGCAGATTATGAACCAGTGCCTGGCCGAGTCGCGCGAGCACCTGTCGCGGCACGCGCCGCGGATCCTGTTCATCAAGATCGATCCGTCCAAGATCGGCGCGGTCATCGGGCCTGGCGGTAAGATGATTCGCGAGATCGAGAAGGGTGGCGCCACGGTCAACGTCGAGGACGACGGCACGATCACGATTGCTTCAGTCGAGGCAGGGCCGGCGGAGCAGGCCCGCAAGATGATCGAGGCGATCACGGCCGAAGCCGAGATTGGCCGCCAGTACGAAGGCACGGTCAAGCGGATCATGCCCTTTGGCGCCTTTGTCGAGATCCTGCCGGGCAAGGAAGGCCTGCTGCACATCTCTGAGATCGCCCAACGGCGGGTGGAGAAAGTCGAAGACGTCCTGCAGGAGGGCCAGAAGGTCGAGGTCAAGGTGCTCGAGATCGATGCGGGCGGCAAGATACGTCTGAGTCACAAGGCGACGTTGAAGAAGTAGCGCGGACCGGTCTGGCGGGCCGGTGCAGGAGCAGCAGATGCCATGAATCAGACTATCGAAGGTCCTTCGATAGTCTTTTTCATGTGCGCCAGGGGGGGCGCAGCGACATGACGGCAGCCGATCAGCCGCATGCGCTGTCAACCGGCGAGGGTAACCGAGCCAGGAAGTGACGGAGGGGGACGGCATCCATGGAGCAGACCCGGGTCAGCAACATCGCGGCGTTCGAAGGGCAGGAGGTGGAGCTGCGCGGATGGCTCTACAATCACCGCTCCAGTGGCAAGCTGCACTTCCTCCAGCTGCGCGATGGCACCGGTACCATCCAGTGTGTGGTGTTCAAGGGCGACGTGTCCCCGGAGGTGTTCGCGCGGTGCGGCGAACTGACCCAGGAGTCATCGCTGTTGGTCCGCGGTCTGGTGCGTCGTGACGAGCGCTCGCCCCTGGGGTACGAGTTGGGCGTCAGGGATGTCGAGCTCGTGCACCTGGCCGAGCCCTACCCATTGGCCCCCAAAGAACACGGCGTGGCCTTTCTCATGGAGCACCGCCACCTGTGGCTGCGTTCGAGTCGGCCTCACGCCACGCTGCGCGTTCGCAGCGAGATCATCAAAGCGTGTCGCGACTTCTTCGACGAGCGCGGTTTCATCTTGGTGGACACGCCCATCTTCACCCCCGCGGCCTGCGAAGGCACTAGCACTCTGTTCGAGGTGAAGTATTTCGAGGAGAAAGCGTACCTGACCCAGAGCGGCCAGCTGTACGGTGAAGCCGCGGCCATGGCGTTCGGCAACATCTACTGCTTCGGCCCGACCTTCCGCGCCGAGAAATCCAAGACCCGGCGGCACCTGACCGAGTTCTGGATGATCGAGCCCGAGATGGCCTTCTGCGACCTGCAACAGGACATGAACGTGGCCGAGGACCTGGTATCCTATGTGGTCGGCCGCGTCCTGGAGAAACGACGCGAGGAGCTCAAAGTTCTGGAGCGCGACATCGATCGCCTCGAGAAGGTGACCAAGCCGTTCCCCCGGATCACCTATACCGAAGCCATCGAGATCCTGCGCCGCAAGGGTACTGACATCGAGTGGGGAGCGGATCTGGGCGGCGATGAGGAGACGCTGATCTCGGAGGAATTCACCGCGCCCGTGCTGGTGCACCGGTACCCGCGGGCCATGAAGGCCTTCTACATGAAGGGCGACCCAGAAGACGAACGCCTGGCCCTGTGTGTGGACATGCTGGCGCCGGAAGGGTACGGCGAGATCATCGGTGGCGGGCAGCGCGAGGACTCGCTGGCCGAACTCGAGCGCAAGATCGCGGCTCACCAGTTGCCGCCGGAGGCCTTCGCCTGGTACCTTGACCTGCGGCGCTTCGGCAGCGTGCCCCACGCCGGTTTCGGCATGGGCATCGAACGCGTGGTGGCCTGGCTGTGTGGCTTGCACCACGTGCGCGAGACCATCCCCTTCCCGCGGACCCTCTACCACATGTATCCGTGACCAGGACATGATGAACACGGCAACGTACGACTTCCGTGCCATCGAGGCCCGCTGGCGGCAGCGTTGGCTGGACAAGAAGACCTTCGCCACGACGAACCCCGGCGATCCGGGGTTCGTCGCCGATCAGCCCAAGTGCTACGTGCTCGACATGTTCCCTTACCCGAGCGGTTCGGGTCTGCACATTGGCCACCCCAAAGGGTACATTGCCTCCGACATCTACGCCCGCTGGCAGCGTATGCGGGGCTACAACGTGCTCCATCCCATGGGCTTTGATAGTTTCGGACTGCCCGCCGAGCAGTACGCCATTGAGCACAATGTGCATCCCGCGGTCACTACTGAGGCGAACATCGCGGCGATCCGGCAGCAGCTCCAGTTCCTCGGGCTGTCCTATGACTGGGACCGTGAGTTGGCCACCTCAAGGCCCGACTACTACCGGTGGACCCAGTGGATCTTCCTGCAGCTCTTCGACAGCTGGTTCGACGCCGAGTGCGTCTGGCAAGACGGCGCCGGGCGTCAGCTGCGCGGGCGAGCGCGCCCGATTCGTGACTTGGTGGCCGGTTGGGAACAGGGCACGCGCTGCCTCACCGAGGCCGACCAGCTGGCGGCCGGGCACTCGGGCCCATGGTCGGCCCTGGACGAGGCGCAGCGCGATCGCGTGCTCAACCGCTACCGCCTGGCCTACCAACAGGACTTCACGGTCAACTGGTGCCCGCGGCTGGGGACGGTCCTGGCCAATGAGGAGGTGACCAACGAGGGACGCAGCGAGCGCGGCGACTACCCGGTGTACCGCCGGCCGCTGCGGCAGTGGATCATGCGCATCACCGCCTACGCCGACCGCCTGTTGGCCGACTTGAGTTCGCCGGCCTTGCCGGACGGCCGCGGCGGGACCTTCTCGCTGGCCTGGCCAGAGCCTGTTAAATTGATGCAGCGCAATTGGATAGGCCGGAGTGAGGGGGCCGAGGTAGACTTTGAGGTGGTGGCTGAGAGCGGGGGGGGCAGCGCCGGCAGCCTACGCGTTTTCACCACCCGTCCGGACACGCTGTTCGGTGCCAGTTTCATGGTTATCGCCCCTGGGCACCCGTTGGTTAACCCGGGTCACGAGCGCTATCTGGTGCCGGCCCAGTGGCCGGCGGGCACCGACCCCCGCTGGCGCGGGCCCCAGACCGACCTGGGCCTCCGGGCCGCCGTCGCCGCCTACGTCGAGCAGGCAGCGCGCCAGGTCGCGGTGAACCGCGATGAGAAGGAGAAGACCGGCCTGTTCGCCGGCTTCCATGCCCGCAACCCGGTCAACGGGGCTCTCCTGCCCGTGTTCGTCGCCGACTATGTCAGCATGGAATATGGCTCCGGGGCCATCATGGCCGTGCCGGCCCACGACGAACGGGACTACGAGTTCGCCCAACGCTTCGGCCTGCCGGTGCTCGAGGTCGTGCAGGCGCCGCCGGGTGCTCCCCCAGGCTGCTATGCCGGCGAGGGCGTGGCCATCAACTCGCCTGCCGAGGGGCCTTCGGCGTTTGCCATCAACGGGTTACCGACGGCCCAGGCCAAGGAGGCCATTACCGACGCCCTGGCCCGCGCGCGCCTGGGGCAGGCAGCGGTTCACTGCCGGCTCCGTGACTGGATCTTTTCGCGTCAACGCTACTGGGGTGAGCCATTCCCCATCGCCACCACGGCCGGCGGCAGCGCGGTCCCGGTCGATCCGCCGGTCCTGTTGCCGGAGATGGAAGACTTCCGTCCGGCCACGTCGGACGATCCGGACCTGCCGGTGTCGCCGCCACTGACCCGCGCCCCGGTCGCCTGGCGGCAGGTGGAAGTCAACGGCGAACCTGCCGAACGCGAGTACAACGTCATGCCCCAGTGGGCCGGGTCGTGCTGGTATTACCTGCGCTTCATCGACCCGGCCAACGATGCAGCTTTCTGCGACGCCGAGGCAGCCCGGTACTTCATGCCCGTGGATCTGTACATCGGTGGCGCCGAGCACGCCGTGCTGCACCTGCTGTACGCGCGCTTCTGGCACAAGGTGCTGTTCGACCTGGGCCATGTGGCCACTCCGGAACCCTTCCGGCGGCTGTTCAACCAGGGCATGATCACCGCGGATGCCTTTCAGGACGACCGGGGCGTGTATATCGACATCCGCGAAGTCGAATTCCGCGACGGCGAGCCGTACCAGACCGGGACGGACAGACGCTTGACGCGCAGTGGCGGCAAGATGGGCAAGCGGTACAAGAACGGCCTGCCGCCCGAGGAGGTAGGAGAGGAGTACGGCGTCGACACCCTCCGCCTGTACGAGATGTACATGGGGCCGCTGGAGGCGAGCACGCCGTGGAGCATGGAAGGCATCCGCGGCATGCAGCGCTTCCTGCAGCGGGTGTGGCGCAACCTGGTGGGTGCCGACGGCCAGTTGCGCCTGGGCGGGCCGGCCAGCCCTGAGCTGCAGCAGCGTCTGCACCGGACCATTGCCAAAGTCACCGATGACCTGGAGAACCTGCGTTTCAACACCGCCATCGCCGCCCTGATCGAGCTGAACAATGAGCTGGTGGGCCTGCCGGCGATTCCGGCCGAAGTGGCTCGGACGTTCCTGTTGCTGCTGGCTCCGTTTGCCCCGCACCTGGCCGAGGAGGTGTGGGCCATGGGCACCTTCGGCGAGGGCGGACTGGTGCGGGCGTCGTGGCCGAAGCCCGATCCCGACCTGCTGGTGCTCAAGACCGTGACCTTGCCGGTGCAGGTGAACGGCAAGGTCCGGGCCAGCATTGAGGCACCGGCGGACGCCGATGAGGCGGCGCTGCGCGTCCTGGTGTTTGCCCACGAAGGGGTGCAGCGCTATGTGGTTGACCCGGCGGCCGTCAAGCGCTTTGTGGTGGTGCCCGGCCGGATCATCAGCATCGTCATCTAGGTAGGAAGACGACGTGGCCCTGGGTGGTCATTGCCGCCCAGGGCCGCTGCGCATGCGGGGGCGCCTGTGAGATGCATGTCGCATAACTAATAATATGTAAAGTAAAAGCTACCAGAAAAGAGTCAGGAAACGAGCCGGGGAGAAGCCGGGCATGTGTTGCCAGAAGCCATGAGGTGGGCCAGGCCAGGGCCCGGGCGCGTACCGCCGCCGCTCGCCCAACCTTCGCTAGCTGCCGGCCCGTCTCGCCGTCCTCGCCGCCGTGTTCGCCGCCCCACGGCTGACCTACCTCACGCCAGCCAGCCGGCCCTGCCTCAGCAGGCAGCGCCACGTGCTTACGAAAGCAGGCCGACGGAAGCGGGGCGAGATGCGGGACCACGGACGCCTGAGGTACCGGAACACGGGGCGCCGCGTGCACTGCGCTTTGGCGCGACGCGGTGCCCGTTCCTGGCCGCTATCCCAGGTGGATGTAGTCCGAGGCGTTGTCCACCAGGCGCTCGCGGTTCTCGTAGTAGCGCATGGTGGTCTTCAGGTCTTTGTGCCGCAGATGCGCCTGCACCTGCTGCGGTTTGGCCCCGCCTTCGATCGCCAGCGTGCAGCAGGTGTGGCGGAACATGTGAGCCGTGATATTGCGCGGTACACCCGCCCTCAACGCATGGCGCTTGACGATCAGGTTGATCGACTGATCGGTCAATTGCGCTCCGTGGGACTGGTTCCGCGACAGGCTGATGAACACGTGCCCATCGGTCGGGTGTCCGTGCCTGACCAGCTCGCGCCGGTACTCCTCCAGGCAATGGACGACCAGGGGCTGCAGCTTGATCTCCTGCGCCATACCAGATTTGGTGACCGGCAGGCGCAGAACGTGGTAAACGCCCTCCTGCAACAGGTCATCCCAGCGCACGCGGGCGGCTTCAGACCGCCGCAGGCCTCCCAGCACCAGCAGGTAGAAGATGGCCTTGTCGCGGGTCCGCACCAGAGGGTCCGCCTCGGTGCCGATGGAACGGAGAATCGCCTGCAGCGCTCGTGTCGCCAGAGCCTTACCGGTCAGCGTCTCGTCGACCTTGTAGCCTTTGACCAGCGCCGGATCTGCCGGGTTGCGTTCGACGTGGCCGGCCGCCACCAGCACCCGGAAGAAGGCCCTGATGCTACACAGTTTCCGGTTGATGCTGGCGCTCTTGTACCCTGTGGCAGAGAGATGGTTACGGAACGACACGACATCCTGGAAACCGACCCGGCGCAGGCCGGCAAGGTCGGCCTCGGCCAGGCCCACGTAATCGAGGAACAGCCGCAGGTCGGCGCCATAGGCCTGCCGCGTTCGCGTTCCCAGTTGACCCGCCAGGAAGGCTGCCAGCGGATCGGGCGGGCACGCGGCCGCGCGGTTGGCGGGGCGGGTCGGCAGAAGGGACACGGCGGTTCCCGCGCACGGGTTGGCGGCATTGGCTCAGCGGCTCGGGCCGTTGCGGCCCTCAAGCGAATATAGGGCTCCCTGTGCCGGTCTGCCCGTGGTAGCGACGGAAGAAGCGCGCCAGGTCCTCGTCGGGTGGCAACCATGGCGGCGTCGGGTAGGCGTGGATGGGGACCACGGACAACGGGTCGTTCACCTTCGCTTCCGTCGACGTGAGTCGATGTCCACGAACAGCTCGCGGTACGCGTCGGCGCACTGATCCCAGGACCACAGGCGGGCCGCAACCGCGGCGCGCTCGGCTGCCTCCTGAGCGCCGAGTGGCGTGGCCAGGACCTGATCGATCACCTCGTTCAGGCGGTTGCCGCCCGGGCCGGCGTCGGCCAGCAGCGGGGCCGCCTCCGGGCATGCGGCGATGATCTCCGAGGAGACCACCCCGCGAATGCCCGCGCACAGTGCTTCCTGCACCACCAGCGGGAAGCCCTCGCCGACCGAAGGCAGGACCAGGGCGTCGGCTGCCTGGTAGTAGCCGCACAACTGCCCGTGGCGCATGGGGGCCAGGGCCCGGACATTGGGCAGGTTCCACGACTGAGGGCGCACGGGCCCGCGGCCAATGAGCACGAATTGGACATCGCCACGGTAACGGGCCAGCGCTTCGAGCCTTGCCAAGCCCTTTTTCTCAATGAACCGGCCGACGAAAAGGCAGACCGGGGCCTCCTCGCCTAACCCAAGCTGTCGCCGCAGAGACGGTCGGCCGCCCGGGGAACAGGGCGCGAACAGCCCCGAATCACAGCCGTTGTAGATGACCGTCAGACGCTCGGGAGCCCAACTGGCGAACTGAGCCGCGGTGCGCCGGCCTACACACACGATGCGTTCGGACAGGGCGTACGCGGGCCGACCCAACAGCCAGTTTGCCAGCCCGACGGCGCGCCCTCGCACCAGCCCGCGGATCGGCATGTCGGCAATGTGCTGCGTGAGCAGCACGGGGCGCCCGAGCAACTGGGCGACGATCAGGACCGCCTGGTTGAGCGGGAAGTACGGCTCGTGGAGGTGCACCACGTCTGCTTCCCGTACCTCCCGCCAGACGACGCGGAGTTGGCCAGGCCCGAAAATGGGGAACGACAGGTCCGTCAACAGGCGCACCCCATCCCATGCCGGAACCGCGATGCAGTCGTCGTCGATGGGTCTGGAGTCGGTAACCCGGCTGCCAGCCGAGCACGCTAGCCAGCGAACGCGCCAGCCGCGTGCACGTAGGTGGCTTCTGAGGCGGTCGGCGACAATCTCAATGCCGCCTCCATTGGTGGAGAAGTAATGGGTGACGCAGAGAACCCTCACCGCGCCTCCGGGCCTTGGGGGCACCTGCCGGAACGAGCAGCCTCGGTTTGTCCGGGCCAGCCCGGGCGCCGGGCCTTGGGTGGCCGATCAGGCCGACTGCGGATGGGTCACCGCGTGGCCCGGAATGATCTGCCCAGAGTCCAGACGCTGACGTTGGCCCGCGCGGCGACGCCGCCAGGAGCGTCGCAGCTGAAGCTCAACTCGTTCGGGCCCGGTCTCAGCGTGGGCAACTCGCTCTTCAGCTTCACCTCGCGCAGCAGCTTGCCCCGAGGGCCGTACACCCTGCAGTCGTCCGGCCCGTTGAGCTCCAGGTAGCACCCGCTGTCGAGTTCGACCGGGAACACCACCTCGCGGTCGCCAACGCGTACCGTCGGACGGATCAGGCGCGTGGTCACCAGCGGCAGGGCGCGCACCTCGGTGAGCCGGCACGCCACCTGCCCTTGGGCTGGCAGGTTGTTGTACCACAGCCCCAACGAGGCGATGGCGCTGGCCACGGTGCCTTCGCGGTAGATGGAATACAGGTCACCGTACGGCCACTGGTAGTCGGCCCAACGGCGCCCCTCGGGCTCGATCAGCTCCACGTACCGCCAACCCGTGAAATCGATCGGCACGTAGTGGTCGCCGATGCCTGCCACCAGATGGCTCGGGCAGCGAAGCTGCAGGTTCAGCAGTTCGCCCTGGCCGTCGCCCCAGACCCACAATCCCAGGGCCGGCCGCTCGCTCAGGTCAAGCGCGGGCACGAAGGTCGCCGTCGCGCTGCACCAGGCGCCGCGCGCCGACGGGTTGCCGTTGGCGGCGCGGAAATCGAAAGCAGGCAGGTCGGCTGCCGGCCCATCCGCCGGCGCCCCCAGGGTCACCGTGACGCCCGTGGCCGTCCGTCGCTCTGCGTAGGTCTCCGGCAGGGCGCTGCCGGGCAGCGACAGGCCCGTCGGCGAGTCGTAGGGCGCGGCGGCCATCAGTGCCTCTACGCGCAGCCGCAGGGGCTGTGCCGCATGGCTGTTGTTCACCGTCCATGCTGTCGTCGGACCCTCGTTCGCCTCGACCCGATGCAGCGTGCGGCCCACCGGCGCGAACTGCGGCTCGCCGTCGGCACCGCGCAACAGCGTGTGCTCGGTCTGCAGGGCGGCCAGGCGCCGTTTGACCGCCGGCAGGACCCTGCCGCCATGGCGCAGATCCTCGTAGGCGCGGATGGTGCTGGCCAGTCGGCCGAGGGCTGGGGTGGTGCGGATCGTCCGCGGGTCGATCCCCATCAGGGCGAATCCGGTGTCGGTGCCCAACCCCTTGGCCATCAGGTACTCGATATCGTCGGCGAAGGTCGGCTCGCCCTGCGGGCCAGACCACGTCTCGACCGCCCACCACCCCAGTTGGCCGGGAAGGAACATGCGGTGGCATTCGCGGTTCGCCAACACATGGGCGTCGATGAACTCCTTGTGGCTGCGACGCGGGTGGTCCCAGGCGCCCAACCGCGAGCGTACATACCACAGGTGGTGGTGAAAAGTGCTCATCTCCATCAGGGCCGGTTTTCCCAGCCGCCGCCAGAGCTCCCACACGAACCGCGAACCATAGTGCCAGGCGTATTCAGCGCCGCCCAGGATGTCCTCACCGTCGAGGGCATCCAGGTACATCATGTCGAAGCCGGCTTCGTTGTACGCGTCGGCATTGCGCTGGGCTACCTCGGCCAGCAGGCTGGTCTCCGGGTCCGGCACGAACAGGCCAAAGCACTCCTTCAGGTGGAAGGCGCCAGTGCCGGCCGTGTGCGTCGCCGCTCGGGTGCCCAGGGCTCCTCGCTGACAGCCGGTGAAGCGCCAGGGCGGCTCGGCGGAGACGCCGGTGAAGGTGATGAGCTCCTGGTCGAGGCGCAGCGTGGCGCTGTTGCGGACGAAGAACCCGGTCGTTGCCGAAACGCCCCCAGTCGGCTCCTCGACGACCAAGGTGTCGGCATCGGCAGCCACCGGCCGAGCCACGGTGAAGACCGCCGCCGAGGCCAGGCGCGGGTCCGGTACCGGGGTGACCCAGGGACACTTCTTGTCGATGAAGAAGGCGTACGTGTGCAAGCCGGCCTTGATGCCAGCGGCGTGCAACCGGTCGATGACCCGGCGCAGGCTGGCCAGCCCCTGTGGGTATGTCCTGGGGTTGGGCCGGCAGTCGCCGAAGCGGAAGGAGCGGCCACCGTGGAAGTCGATCTGGTTCATCCCCAGGGTCTTGGCCAGCTCAATCCACGCGCCGACCCGGGCTTCGGACAGGTCGCCGAAATTGAACAGGTACGAACCCTGGGTGATCGGTTGGCCCATGGCGAAGGGGCCGCCGATGGGGGAGTGGGGGACGTCGGGTGCTTCCCTTACGGCCCTTTGCAGCACGCCCCGCAGCTGCCTTGGAGGGCAACCGATCAAAGCCACTTTGGCGCCGGCAAAACCGAAGCGACCCACGCAGGAGGCCTGCCAGCGATTGCCGGGTACGGGCAGAGCAACCACGTTGGTCTGCAGGTTCAGGGCCAGGGCGCAGGCAACGAAAGAGCCGCCCGTGTGGGTGCTGACGGTCAAGGGCAGATCGATGAAGGTGAGTTCACTGGCCGGGCCACTGAGCGAGACCACCTCCAGCGTGGCGTAGGTGCCCCATGACGCTGGGCGCAGCAGTGCGGCCACCCCCGCTTCGCCGAAGGCGACCATCCAGGCATCGCCGGCCTGGCTCAGGGCGGTAGCCGCGTAGGTGCGGGCGCCAACAGTGACCCGGGCCAGCGTCACCGGCGCGCCGAGAGACACCAGGTTCTCCCCGGTTCTGCGGTCGCGGCAGGCGGCGACCGTGCCATCGGCAGCGACCTCCAACTCGAAGTAGCGCGTGCGCAGAGAGTTGATCACCTGGCGGTCTCCTCAGTGGTGGCGACAGGGTCCCGGCGGCGCCCGGCCGCACGCAGGGTCAGCGCCCGCGTGCTGCCAGTCGGCGGACCTAGCCTCAAGATACCGTTTCTCTTCGCGCGCTGTCCATGCCGATGGCGCTGCCTCATGTTGACGGCAGGCCGGCCTTTGTCACGTCCACGCCGGTCAGGGCCCTGCCTGGCGGTGGCGCCCGCATCGCTTGCCAACGGCACGGGCTGACTGGCGCCCTGATGGCATGCGTGCGGCTCGGGCAGGCCGCGAGCGTGGCGACGGCGCGGCCGGCTGCCCGGGAACCACTGCCCCGTCGGTGGCGGTTGCCGGGGGAGCGGCACGCCGCGGGCGCCGCGGGGATCAATGGCCGGATCTGGGGGCTGCCCGACGAAACCCGAGTCCCATACGGGGTACGGGTCCCGGGAGTTGCCAGGCCCAAGGCAGGCCCGCGCCGGGCTGTCAGGGCGACGTGATCAGGAAGGTCTGCTCTAGCCATCCGGACCCGTCGCGGATGCGCACGGCGAGTTCGTGTTCACCCGCGGCGACCAGGCCGTCCGTCAGGGCACTCTCGTCCCCGAGCAGGTACGGCGGCCCCGCCAACTGGGCCACCAGGGCGCCGTCGAGCCGCAACTCCATCTCGCCCTCGGGCACCCCCTCCAACCAGATGCGGACACGGTCACGGTTGTGTAAGGTCTGGGTCAGGTAAATGCCTTTGCTGCGACCCGGCTGTCGCTGTTGCTCCTCCGCCCACCAACGGGCCACCGCCAGGCGGCTGCCGATCAGGCGCAGGCAACGACGCTCCAGCGGCGGTCCGTACACCACCGGGCTGTCCGATTGGTACACGTACACGCCATGGGCACCGGCCTCGTACAGTGCGTGCACGCGCGACAGGAACAGACCCGGTAGCAGCAACGCCGGGCTGTCGCCGTACACGTCCGGCAGCAGTTGGCAGCGGCTGCCGCGCACTGCGGCGACATAGGGCGCCAGGTCGAACAGGTACACGCGGCTGTGCTGGGCCGGGCACAGGTAGTCGACCAACTCCTCCCGCACCCAGGTGGCGTAGTCGAAATTCTCGCAGAGGGTGTCGCCCTGGGCAGGGAAGTGCACCAGAACGGGCACCGCGGCGCCGCGCTGGCGCGAGCAGGCCCGGGCCAGGTCGCGCAGCTGGCGGAGGAACTCGGTGGCGGTCTCGGGTCGGTCCACGGTCTGCGGGTACCGACCGAAATCGACGCTGACCCCCATGGCGCCGATCTCCAGCGCCTCGCGGTACAGGCCCAACATGTGCTGCCGGACCTCGGGCACCTCGTAACGCAGAGCGTGGCCGCGCCGCCACTCCGGGTGGGCCCGCGAGAAGTCGTTTTCCAACGGCGTCCCCGGGTAGCAGTTGGAGGCGCCGAAGTTGGCGAACAACTGCAGACCGAGCTCGCGGGCGTAACGGCTCTCGGTCTGCAGGGTGTTGGTGTACTGCTGCAGGCGGCCAACGTTGTCGGTGGTCGGCCGCGTTACCGCGCCGATGGGGTCGCCGACGGTGGCGTGCAGCAGCTGGTCCACCTGCCGCGACTCGTACACCACCTTCATACCACCGCGGCCCAACTGCGCGTCGACTACCGGGACGCGTGCTTCCACGTACGCGGCGAGTGGTTCGCGGTGTTGAGGGTTGTCGCGGATGTCGCTGTGGAAAGCCCACGAGTACGGCTCCCAGTAACCAACGACCAGCCGATCGGTTGGGGCGCTGTACCACGCCTCGAACTCCTCGACCAGGGCTGGCGGCATGGGCACAAGCTTGACGTAGTCCAGGTGGGCGTCCTGGTACCCGGTGTAGTCGTGCGGCTGCTGCAGCACGAGGTGCTGACGGTCCATGGCCGCCCACCGCCAGAAAACTTCCTCGCCGGGGTGGGCCGAGCGGATCAGGTCGGTGCGTTCGTCGCCCGACAACCGCAACCGAATGGCGCCGCCCCCGATCACCGTTCGGGCGAAGACGGCATGGGGGCCGTGCAGGTCCAGAGGGTAGGTCAGTTGCGGCAGGGGGCAGTCGGGTGGCGAGGTGCCGTACAGGGCATTGCCCAGAGTTGCGCCCACGGCCGGCGTCAGGTCGGTGGCGAAACGCCAGCACCGGGCGGCGGGCATGACGCCAGGCGACAAGGCCCCGGATTGCAGGACGCGTGACCAATCCTCCAGGTACACGACGTCGCGGTTGTCAGCCTGGAGGTGGATCTGCCCAGTGGCGATGTGGTCGCCTTCGGGACTAAGCAACTGGACGCGGAAGTCCACCTCCACTCGACCGTCTGTCTGGGCGTCAGGGTACGGGTTGAACACGACGGTCCGCCGCAGGCCGGCAGCGCGTCGCTCAGTCAGGCGCCCCTGGCTTGTCCACACCTGCCAGTCGGCCACGCTGGCCAGACGTCGTCCGGTCTCCGACAGCAGCGGGTGGACGTTGGCCGGTTGCCAGGTCTGGCGGCCCGGTGGCGACCAGGAGCAGCATACAGTGACTGCGTCCGGCGCCCACAAAGGCACGGGATAGGTGACATGGAGGTAACGGGTGAGCGGGTCTGAGGTGTATTGCACAGGATGGCCTCCGTGAGGGTCACCGTTATGCCGCCACGCGGGTCACTGTCGATCGCCTTGCCGGCCAACGCCAACGTACGGTACGCGTGGTCTGGCGGCACATCAGGACGCCGTCAGCGCCTGTCGGAGCAGGGCGTCGCGGCCCGTCGTACCGGGCCGGCAGCGTGACGGCCGCGCCGGAACCCCGCCCGGTCTCGGACGCGGTGGTGCCCTCGCGCGCCTTCACAATGCTGTCGCCATCCACTCTGACACACCGGAACAGCCCCTTGCGGGCAGGGGGCAGGGGGCAGGCGGCCTGGCGGCCGGCTTTCCGGAGGACGGTTCTCGGGCCGGTTCGCAGAAGGTACCTTAAGCGTATAGACGGACGCCCCGCCGCCGTGTGCGGCGCCGCAGCGGGCGCGTTGCCGCCGGGGGGGCGCGGCCGCGCACGTCCTCGCACCTCCGCAGGCCAGGACGCTTGAAGGCGTCAGAGGAGACCCCGGTGACGACGATCGACGTACTTTTCCCCGAGGTGATTGGCACTATCAATCCGAACCTGTACGGCCACTTCTCCGAGCACATCGGCGGCGTGATTTACGGTGGCATCTGGGTGGGCGAAGACTCGGCGGTGCCCAACGTGAACGGTTTCCGGACTGAACTCGTTGAGCGATTCCGCCGCCTGCGACCCCCGGTGCTGCGGTGGCCCGGTGGCTGTTTTGCCGAAACTTACGACTGGCGCGACGGTATCGGGCCACCTGCGGCGCGGCCGGTGACCGCCAACTGGTGGTACAACTGGGACGGCCGACTGGAGAGCAACAGAGTCGGTACGCACGAGTTCGTGAAGTTCTGTCGGCTGGTCGGTGCCCGACCCTACTTCGCCGCCAACGGCACCAGCACCACGCCGTTGGCCGTCCGCGACTGGATCGAATACTGCAACTTCCCACGCGGTTCCACCACGTTGGCCCGGCGGCGCGAGGAGAACGGTGACCCTGAGCCTTTCGGCGTTGAATACTGGGGGCTGGGTAATGAGAACTGGGGGGGCGGCGGCAACATGACGCCGGAGACCTATGGCGCCGCGTTCCGCAACTACGCCATGGTCGCCTCCAGCGTCGGCCGTGGCTGCAAGTTCATCGCCTGCGGCCCTTCGGACCGCGACGTCTCGTGGACGCGGCGTTTCCTTGAGGCGTTCTTCGCGCCGGGCCACCCCGGGAGCGCTGCCAATCTGCACGGTCTGTCCATGCATTACTACTGCGGCACGGCCGGCGAGGCGACGTCCTTCAGCCAGGACCAGTGGTACGAACTGCTGGCCAAAGCGCTGACGATGGAGGAGTTGGTGGTGCGCCACCGGGCCGCCATGGACACCTATGACCCGGAACGGCGGGTAGGGCTGGTGGTCGACGAGTGGGGTTGCTGGCATCGCGATGGCTCGGGGCCGTCGCGCGGCGCCAATCTGTTCGAGCAGCAGAGCACCATGCGCGACGCGCTGGTGGCGGCGATGACCCTGGGGATCTTCAACCGCCACTGTGACAAGGTGGTGATGGCCAACGTGGCCCAGCTGGTCAACAACCTGCACTCCCTGTTTCTCGCCCAGGATGGATTCCTGGTCGCCACGCCCAATTACCATGTGTTCGACATGATGAAGGACCACCAGGGCGCCCAGTCGGTGCGCACCGTGGTGCAGACGGGTCGGATCGGCGAAGTGGACGAGGTGACGGCATCGTGCTCGGTCCAAGCCGACGCGGCGCTGTTGACGCTGGTCAACGCCCGGTACTCTGACCCGGTCGAAGTGGCCGTCCATCTTCATGGCGGGGCCTTCGCCGGCCCCGTGTCGCGAACGGTTCTGACGGCCGAACCCGCGGCCTGCAATACCTTCGCTGCCCCGGACGCTGTCTGTCCCAGGGGCGACGCCCTGACGGCCTCTGGGTGCCGGTTGGTGCAGTCCCTTCCCGCCGCCTCGGTGACCTGCCTCAGGTTCGGTCGGAGCTAGCGCGGCGCTGCGTCGGTGCGCCCCAAGCCGGATCGCGCGCGGGCAGCCCCGGCGCGGTGACTACCCATTGGCGGCCGGCCGGAGGTAGCGCGGCGCCGCGTCGGTGCGCCTCAAGCCGGGTCGCGCGCGGGCAGCCCCGGCGCGGTGACTACCCATTCGCGGCCGGCCGGGGCCCGCGGCGCGACCGTCGGCTGGTTCTGCCTTGACGGGCCCTTCGTATTTGGCCGGGCCCATCAGGTCGGCGCGCCGGAGCGCGTCGATGTGCCGCCCGCAGAACGCGAGGCCCGACGGATCGCTCCGCCGGGCCTCGCGCATTGGCGCGCCATGGAAATAGGGCGACCGTCCCGTGGTAGCGACGGCCCGCCGCCACTCACTTGGCGAGCAGCACCTTGTCCACCTCCAGGCGGTCACCGTTCTGCAGTCGGATCAGGTACACGCCCCCGGCGACCGGGGCTCCGGCGGCGTCTCGCCCGTCCCAACGGGCCTGGTACGAGCCGGCGGCGCTGAGCTGGTCCACGAGCACGCGCACGGGTTGCCCCAACAGGTTGAACACCGTCAGATTGACCACTCCGGCCTGGGCGAGGGTGTAAGGGACTGTGATACTCGGGTTGAACGGGTTCGGGTAGCTGGCGTGAAGGCCGGTGCCGGCCGGTTGGGCCGCCGTCGTCCCCGACTCGGCTGCCTCCGCCGCGGGCTTGGCCAGCGGCAGGCCCGCCGATGGCTGGAAGATTACTCCCGGCGTTTGCCAGCCGCTTTGGGCCGCAACCTGGGCACGCACGCCCACGATGATGTCGCGGGCGATGACCGCACCGACCAGTCCGGCGCCTTGGCGCAGATCAACCGTGCCGCCGGGGGCGTACAGATTGCCCTGGAAACTGGCGTCCTGGCCGATCTGGACGGCCCGCGGGCTCAGGCGCAGGCCGCGGCCCTCTGCATCGTCTTCCTCGTCATTGCCGTCGCGATCGTCACGCGTCAGCCCCAGGCGGCCTTCACGCCCTTCGACAAAGACGCGGATGTCAGCGGCGGTCACCCCGGCTGCCGGGGCCATGGCGGCCCGCTCGGCCAGGGCCAGCTGGCCTTTGACCAGCAGCACTGTCGGTCCGAGGAAGACCAGCCTGGCCAACTGGCCCACCTCGAGGTCGGCCAGCTGGTAGGTGCCGCCGCTCAGGGTCAGGACGCCCCGCTCCCTGACCCTGATCTGGCCGTACGCTCCGGCGGCAAGGGTGGTGGCGCCGCGCTGTTTCACGTCCACCTCCCGCGCGCCCGGGTTGCCGCTCTGGAAGACCGGCAGGCCGAAACCCTTGAACAGCGGGAAGTAGTCGGTTCCCACCTGCTGGCGCGCGCCGATCGAGGCCCGGCGCCCCACGGCGCTGAGTTCGTTGTACACCAGGCGTCCGCCCACGCGGGCCCGGTCGCGCACCACGACTCTGGGAGCCGACAAGCGCACCTCCGGCGCCGTCTGCACGTCGGTGCCGACAACCAGTTCCGTGCGGCCGGCCAGGAAGGGCCGCTGGCCGCGATCGACCACCCCGGCGAAACCCGAGTTGAGGCGGGCGCCGGCGCGCAGGTCCATGCTGTGCGTGGCGATAAGGCCGTAGCTATTGGGGGTCACCACCACCCGCACAGTGCGACTGGCTGACCCCGAGTTGCCGGCCGCATCGGCGGCGGTGTAGGTCAGGGTATAGGTGCCCTCGGTGTTCGGGTCAATGGCGCCGCTGACCCGGATACGGTCCGTCAGGTCCCCATCGGCTTGATCGATCGCTGTAGCGCCCAGCTCCGGGTACGGAGTGCCCAGCTCAAGCAGGAGGGGATCGGCGCCGATGAGGGCGATCACCGGCGGGGCCACATCTACGAAGCTAACGGCGATGGCGTGGTCGGCTGCGACGCCGCTGAACGTGTAGTGGTCGGCGGGGCTGACGGGAACCCCATCGACGCGCAACTCACCCAGAGCATAGCCTTCCGAGGCCGTAGCCGTATAGGTCTGGCTGCCGCCGTAGGTGACTGTGGTCACGCCCGCTGGCGCTATGCCGCCACCCGGGCCCGCGGTAGCCGTCAGGGAGAAGGTGTTGATGGCGAAGTGCGCCTCGATGCTGTGGTCGGCGCTGACGACACGGAACGTGTACGCATCTACCGGGCCGATCGCGACACCGTCGACCAACACCTCGTCGACGCGGTACCCGGGAGCGGCAGCGATGGCGAAGGTTTGGTCGCTGCCGTAGTCCACAGGTGTGGGTCCTGACGGCGTGATCGAGCCGTGGCCGCCGGTCGTGGCGGCCACGCTGCGGGTGACGTTCAGCACCGTGAGCACAACGCTCTGGCGGGTGCTCAGTTCGCCGTCGCTGGCGGCGACCGTAACCGTGTGGACCCCAGCCTGATCATATCCCGGCGTCCAGTGGAAGGTGGCCGTGCCGTCGTGGTTGTCCACCAGGGTGGCGCCGGCGGGCAACCCGTCGACAGAGATGACGGCCACGCCGTCCACGTCCGACGCCCTTGCCTGGAACGTCAGCGGCTGCCCTTCGTCGACCGGCTCCGTCGGGGTCACGGTCACTACCGGCGGGTCGTTTACCGGGTTGATGGTGATGGTGAACGACGGCCCACCCGGTGCCGCGCCGTCGACGGTCGGGGCCCCAGCCGCCGCCGATCCACCGTCGTCGCGCAGACCCACGGCCAATCTGGCGATGCCGTTCGCCTGCGGCGCTGGAGTGTAGGTCAGGGTGCCGTCGGCGCTGACGGCCGGTTGCACCGCGAACAGGGCCGTGTCAACCCCGGTGACGGCGAAAACCAGCGCCTGGCCAGCCTCATCGGGGGGACCTGGCGAGATGCCCGTGGCCCAACCGGCCACGGTCTGCGGGCCAGCGTCCTCGTCCACCACTTGGTTCAGCCCGACGGCAAAGCGCGGCGGGTCGTTAACCGCGGTTACCGTTACCCGGACCGTGCCGGTACCGCTGCCACCTCGCCCATCGCTGACCGTGTAGGAAAGGCTGTCGGGACCATTGAAATCCGGCAGCGGCGCGTAGACATAGGTCCCGTCCTCCTGACGCGTCACCGTAGCCCCAGACCCCGACGTCACGCCGGTCACGACGATCTCGTCGCCGTCCAGATCCACATCGTTGGCCCGGAAATCCAAGGGCGCCGCTGCCTGGTCCTCGCCGGTGACCAGCGAGTCATCGGCGGCCATCGGCGGCTGGTTGACATCCCTGACGGTGATCGTGACCACCTGCTCGGGACTCAGTTGCGGGAGCGGGCCATCATCGACCGCGGCGAAGGCCACCGTGTAGGTGCCGGACTGGACATAACTGGGAGCCCACGAAAAGGTGGTCCCGTCGAAACTGGCCCCCTCGGGCAGCGAGGAAGCGTGGACCGCCACCGTCTGCCCAGGGTCCGGGTCGCTGGCCGGGACCGCGAACTCCAGTGTCTGACCTTCGTCGACACTGGGCGACGGCAACGCCGGCAGCACCGGGGGTTGACCCAGTTCCGCAGGCAACTCAGGAGTGGCCGGGGACTCGTCAATGGCCGGGTACTCTTCTTCCACCTCTTCGGGCGACGGCGGCGCATAGAGCTCCAACCCGGGCGGCAGTACGATCTCCTCCACCTCCACGCCATCGCCGGTGGCCAGGACCTCGGGGTCCTCCGGATCGTCGTCGGCGGGTACGACGATATCCGGTGCCTCAACTGCGGGCTCCTCTTCCTCTCCGGCGACGACCTGGTCGTCGGCTTCCACGGCAGGGCTGTCGACGGGCACCAGGGCGTCAGCATCGGCCTCCTGGACCTGGAAGTCGCCCAGGTCTTCATCGGTAACCTGCGACACCTCCTCGTCCGGAAGAGCGGGTTCGTCGACACTCAGGGGTGCCTCGCCTTCCGGGGACGCCAGGTCCTCAGCCGGGCCAACCTCGGGCTCCGGAAGCAGAACGGCTCCCTCCAAGGTCGCCTCCGAGTCGCTCAAAGTGTCAATCGGCGCCTCGATCTGGGCCGAAGCGAAACGGGGTAACATGACCCCTACAACCAGAAGAGCAAAGAGCCAACCGGGTCTCTTCATGCCTCTATCTCCGGGCGCCACGTGGTGAGGGGGGGTCTTTGCCGGGCCGCTCGCCGGCGGGTTCCCGCGCTGTGGGCTGCCGGTCCTCATGGGGCCACCTTGCCGAAAGCAGGGCACGGGTTACGCTGGCCGGTGCTGACCGAACCGGCCCGGGCGATGGTCCACTTGCCGTTGGCTGCGACCGCGACCTTGAACACGCTCAGGGTCTTTCGGTTGGCGGCCTCGCGCAGCACGATCTCCGCTCTGCCGTCCGGCGTGAAGACGTCGCCGAGGGCCGGCGGGCCAAAGGTGCTGGCCTTCTTGAAGGCCCTCAGCCGGGCTTGCAGCCGCCCGTTGACTAGCTTGAAGCTCCAGACCCCGAAGCCCACGGGTTTCCTGACCCCGCCGACGGTCCTGGTGACGTTGACGACCAGTTCGTTGGTGCCGTCGCCGTCCACGTCGCCGATGGCCGGCCACGTCTCGCAGTTGAACCGGGCGCTGTCCAACCCCGCCACCGCGGGCAACTGCAGCGCCAGGGGCCGATAGGACGATCCCGAAGGGGTCCAGATCCAAACCCGCGTCGCCACAGTCGCGCCACCGCCATCGACGCCGATGGCGATCTCGGCCCGGTGGTCGCCGGTCAGGTCGCCAACGGCCGGCCGGGTGGTGCCGTTGGTGGCGTTGTAGCCGTTGACATCGGGTATCTTCAGCCATCCTTTGGAGCCGATCCGTCCTGCGGTCCATCCGAGGACGTTGATGCGGCCGCCGCCGCGTCGGCCAAAACCGACGGTGATCTCGGCCTTCCCGTCGCGGCCCAGGTCGCCCACCGCCGGCCAGGTTTCGCCGTTGGCTTTGGCGTAGGCCGGCCACGCGATGCGGTAGCTCTTGGTCCACTTACCGGTAGGCGAATACGCGGTCAGCAGGCCGCCGCTGCCCGGGCCCGCGCCGACGACGACCTCGCTGAGTTGGGTCCCGTCAACATTGCCGACGGCGGGACGGGTAATGCCCGACGACTTGGCGTAGCCCGAGTACGGAGGTACGGGCAGCCTCCAGCTCCTGAGCAGGCCCCCGCCGAAGCTCTGGAAAGCACTCGAACCGGTAACCGGGTGTTTGCGGCGGATCTCGAAGCCGACCTTCTCGCCGGCGGCCACGACCGTGGCCGTGCCGTTGGGCACCTTCTGGCGTATCTGCGCCACGACCATGCCCGAACCATCGGAGTTGCCGTACGCATCGCCCCGCCAGTGCCAGCTGCCGGTGTACCCCGGCACATTGCGGCCGAAACGGGCTACGTCGGCCCAGTACCAGTACGCGTACGTCTCCCACACGGTCCGGTACGTGTAGAGCCGCACCTTCTTGGTCAGCGGCTGCCCGCCGACAATGAGGTTCGGGTAACGGTTCTCCTTGACGGCGACATCCACGGCCTTGACGGCGGCCCGACTGGGGGTGGTGGTGGTGCGGGCGCCGAAGAGCACCCGGTATCTGCCTGCCTGGTTGAACAATGGCGTCCAGGTGAGCGTGCTGTTCCTGAACGACGCGCCCCGGGGCATGGTCTTGGTGTTGATCGCCGTCGGCAGCGCGGCTGGAGGCAGCACGTTGGGGTCCTTGGCTTTGACGGTGAAACGCAGGGGCATACCCTCCCTGATTGCCAGCGGCTTGGGGACCGAAATCAGCGGCAGACGCGCAGCGACCTTGACTCTGACTGCCCCGGTGGCTGAGCCCCCGTTGCCGTCGCTGACGGTGTAGGTGAAAGAGTCGTCGTACGCGGGCAAGCGGTCGCTGGTGCTCCGGTACCGAACCTGGTTGTCGACGATTGCCGCCGTACCATAGGCCGGCGCCGATACCCCGGTTACCGTCAGGGCGTCGCCATCCGCATCGCGGTCGTTGCGGGTCACGTTGACAGTCACCAGACCACGGGTAAGCACTGCAGCACTGTCGGCGCCGGTCGCAGGGGCGTCATTGACCGCCGTCACACTCACCGTGACGGTGCCGGTTGCGGTGCCGCCCCTGCCGTCGCTTAGCGCGTAGGTGAAGGCATCGCTGCCGCTGTAGTCGGCCTTTGGCGTGTAGGTGACGGTCCCGTTCGGAGCCAGGGCCACAGCCCCGTTGGCCGCCTGGGTTAAGCCCGTCACCGCCAGCGCATCGCCGTCCGGGTCCGTGTCGTTGGTCATCACAGCCACGTTGACGGGTGTGTCCTCTCCCGTGGTGACCGCGTCGCTGTTGGCTACCGGTGGCCGGTTGGCCGGCGGAGCGGCTTCGATGGTCATGGCGAATGACAGCCCCCCGGTGTCGCCGCCGCTCAGGTTCCTGACCACCAGGACCAACTCATTGTCGCCCCCGGAGACCCAGTTTGAGCTGGGAAACGATGGCGCCACACGGTCGAACGCATCACCCCCGTTGGCGCCGTTGATGACGCTGCCATCGGCACCGACGTAGGTCTGCAGATGCGGCGGGCCCAGGAAATTGCGCATGTCGAGGGACCCCACCAGAGCCAGTTCGTGGCCGTTGATGAGGATCTGGACATCGTTGTCCACCGAGACGCGGACATCCGCAGCCACCGAGGAGAACGCGGGCAGCGCGAAGGTGGTCCGGTATTAGCGCACTCCAGAGCCGGAGAACAGGCTGGTGGAACCGGCGACATTGGCCACGTGCACGTTGGTGTACACCGAAGTGGGCACCGTGTACGTCACCGGCGACGGCAGCGAAGCCGAACCCGGCCAGCCCGGGTGGGTATCGTTGGTCTCGACCTGGGTGCTCTGTCGCCAGCCAGTGTTCGAGACCACCGATATCTGCACGGCCTCGGCGCGGGCCAGGCTGCCCAGCAGCGCGGCAACGGCCGCGACGGGTGTGGCTAGCCTTCTTAACGCTCGTTTCATGGGCGACTTCCTCGAACGAGAGGGGAAGTGGGTGGCGGACGCGTACCCTTGTCGCCCAACCAAAACAAACCTCGTGCCAGGCGTCCCTGTGAACACCCAAGTGCCTGCAGCGAAACGGTATAGGACACATGCGGGCGGGCCGGACGCGAACTGGGCATGGTGCGGGCGGCGACAGCCTGTAGCCGCCCGGGACACCGAGGTGTCGCAGGCGGCTACACTGCGGGCGCCCTTCTGGCCAAGGCGCGGTAGATGCGGCTGCGGTGGGTGCCAAGCAGCCGGGCAGCCGCCGCGACGTTGTCCCCGGTCAGCGCCAGAGCGCGCTGGATCAGCATCAGTTCGGTCTCGGCCAGGGCGCGGTCCAAGCCGGCGGGCAGCGAGTCGGGGCAGGGAACAGCGGGTTCTGCCACCTGTCCGGTCCCAGCCGCAGGTAGGTGCAGGTGCTCCGGGCCGACCTGGCCGTGTTGGCTCTCGATGACGGCCCGCTCGATGATGTTGCGCAGTTCGCGCACATTGCCCGGGAAGTCGTGCTGCTCCAGCGCCGACAGCGCTGCGGGGCTGATGGTGGGGTTGCTCAGGCCCATATCAAGGGCGCAGACCTGCAGGAAGTGCCGGGCCAGCAGACCAACGTCCTCGCGCCGTTGGCGCAGCGGCGGCATCTGGATGGTGAACACCGCCAGCCGGTAGTACAGATCAGGCCTGAAGCCGCCGGACTCGACGCATTCGCGCAGGGGCACGTTGGTCGCGGCTAGGACTCGTACCTCCACCGACCGCGGCGCCGACGCGCCCAGAGGCATGACCTGTCGGTCCTCCAGCACGCGCAGCAGTCGGGCCTGCAATTCCAGTGGCATGGTCCCGACCTCGTCCAGGAAGAGGGTTCCTCCGTCCGCCAGATCGAAGTACCCGGCCTGGTTGCGCTCGGCGCCCGTGAAGGCTCCCTTGACGTGGCCGAAGAGCAGCGAGTCAGCCAAGTCCCTGGGGATGGCGGCACAATTCACCGGCACGAAGGGGCCGGCGGCCCGACCCGACCCGGCGTGAATGGCCCGGGCAACCAACTCCTTGCCGGTACCGCTCTCTCCCTGGATGAGTACGGGCGTGCTGGGGGCGCGCTGCAGCCGATCGATGTCGCCGAGGACTTTGTTGAGTGCTGCGGTCTGGCCCACGAAGGGCCCCAGCGCCCACCGCCGGGCCTCGCCTGACATGCCTTCCGGCGCTCGGTTCCGAGGCTGGCCCCAGTCCCTGGCCAAGGCGCGGCGCAGCGCCTCGTTCGCCTGGCGCAACCGGTGAATTTCTCGCTCGAGTTCCTCCGCGGGTACCTGTTCCCGCAGGGCAGGGGCGCCTACACTGGCCATGCCTTGAGGCTCCTTGCGCGGTGCTGGCGGCGCCTTGCAGGGCACCTCGGCCACCCGGAGGTCACAGTGCGCGCGGGGCAGGGCGAGTTGTCTGCGACTACTATGTTCTGCGCCTGCAACAATTATATAGGGGTGAACCGGAAGTGAATATGCATTCCTCGCTCTGCGGGGCAAGCGGGAGGCCTGCTCACACATCGGGAATCGTCCGCCGGCCGCGTCGGCCAGGCCGTCCCTTGCGCCACAGGTGTGGATGGGGTGCGTCCGACGTTAGGGTTGGCGGCGCAGTGGGGTGCAGCGTGCGCGACCAAGCGGCGCCGGCCCCGGTTACCGATGCCGAACCGGGCCGTCCGGGGGCATGAGGCACCGGTATGGCCGGCCCGGCCGCGAAGGGGTGGCCGCCAGGCGGTGCCGGCTTGCGGGGCGACACCCCAATG
>CAITNQ010000481.1 GCA_903893785.1 uncultured Gemmatimonadota bacterium | reverse complement strand
GGGCGGCGGCGGCCAGGGCCGGCCGCGTCGACCGCGCCGGCGCGGCGCCCAGCCGCCAACGCCCGTCGCCTGAACCAGCGGCACAAGCACCCCGGCTGAGACGATCGGCCAACCGGCTTCCTGCCCTGACGACCCTGTGGGCGAGCCGGTTGGCCGTTGCTTGATACCTGCCCGTCTGAGCACTATATTGGGCTGACGCCTCACCCCGCCGCACGCCTTCCGGTGGGCAGGTAGGTCAGGCAACGTCTGTCCCGCCCCGCCAGCGGGCGCGCCTGTATCGCCTCGGTCCGGTCCCACTGCGGCCAACGAAGCAGGCTGGCCTTCGTCGCGGCCTGCGTCAACGGCGGTGCCGACGCCAGCCCCACACGCCCTTCCCGGCCCCTTCCCCGAGGCTCTGTTTGGACTCATCTATGAGCGACAATGGCAGGAACGGCAAACCCGCTGACAACGGCAACGAAACCGAAGCCAGTGCGGCCGTGTACGACGAGAGCAAGATCAAGACGCTCAGTTCGCTCGAGCACATCCGGCTGCGCACCGGCATGTACATCGGCCGACTTGGCAGCGGCGCTGACCCGGACGACGGCATCTACATCCTGCTCAAGGAAGTCATCGATAATGCCGTCGACGAATTCATCATGGGCCACGGGCGCCAGATTGACGTGCACATCGAGGGCGCGGCGGTGGCGGTGCGCGATCGCGGCCGCGGCATCCCGCTGGGCAAACTGGTGGACTGCGTCTCGGTGATCAACACCGGCGCCAAGTACAACGACGACGTGTTCCAATACAGCGTGGGTCTGAACGGGGTCGGTACTAAGGCGGTCAACGCGCTGTCGGAGCGCTTCCGCGTCGCCAGTTTCCGTGACGGCCAATACGCCGAGGCGGTGTTCTGTCGCGGCCGACTGGAGTCCGAGTCCCGCGGGGCCACCACCGAAAGCGACGGTGCGCTGTTCGAGTTCGTGCCTGACGCCCAGATCTTCGGTGAATACGCGTACAACTTCGAGTACGTGGAGAAACGGCTGTGGAGCTATGCCTGCCTGAACGCGGGGCTGCGCCTGGTACTCAACGGCGAACAGCGTTTCGAATCGCGCCACGGATTGCTCGACCTGCTGGAGCGCGAGGTTGGCAGCGAGGTGGTATACGAACCCGCCCATTACCGGTCACGTTACCTGGAGTTCGCGTTTACGCACACGCCCGGGTACGGCGAGGCGTACCACTCCTTTGTCAACGGCCAGTACACCAGCGACGGCGGCACGCACCAGAGCGCTTTCCGTGAGGGGCTCTACAAGGGCGTGAACGAATACTACAAGAAGAATTTCGACGGGGTCGACGTGCGCGATGGCCTGTTCGGCGTCGTGGCCGTCAAAGTGAAAGAACCCGTCTTCGAGTCGCAGACCAAGAACAAACTGGGCAACACCGACGTGCGGGGTTGGATTGTCGCCGAGGTGCGCGAGGCTGTGGCCGATTTCCTGCACAAGCACCCGGAGCCGGCCCGGCTGCTTGAAGAGCGCATTCTGCACAACGAAAAGCTGCGTAAAGAGCTGAATGCGGTGAAGAAGGAGGCCAAGGAGGCGGCGCGCCGCATCGAGATCAAGATCCCGCACCTGAAAGACTGCAAGTACCACCGCGGCGATCGCCGCTTCGGCGAGGCGACATCGCTGTTCATCGCCGAAGGGCAGTCGGCCGGCGGTTCGCTGGTGTCGTCGCGCGATCCGCAGACGCAGGCCATTTTCACCATCAAGGGCAAACCAGAGAATACTTTCGGCCGGGGCCGCGCCGACATCTACCGGAATGAAGAGCTCTACAACCTGATGATGGCGTTGGGCATCGAGGAGGGGTTGGAGGGCCTGCGCTACAGCCGGGTCATCATGGCCACCGACGCGGATGTGGACGGGTTCCACATCCGCAACCTGCTGATGACCTTCTTCCTTTCTTTCTTCGAGGAACTGGTGGTCGCCGGCCATCTGTACATGCTGGAGACGCCGCTTTTCCGCGTCCGCAACCGCGAGCAGACCATATACTGCTACAACGAGCGCGAGCGCGACGCGGCCTCGAGCCGCCTGCGGAACCCGGAGATCACCCGCTTCAAAGGTCTGGGCGAGATCTCGCCGAAGGAATTCGGCCAATTCATCGGGCCCGAAATGCGCTTGGTCAAGGTCAACGTGCGTTCCATGTCGACCGTGCCGGAGACCCTGGGGTTCTACATGGGCAAGAACACGCCAGAGCGCCGCGAATACATCATGGAGAACCTGGTCTGATGGCCTACGTCGATGCCCTGTACCAGCGCAACTTCATCGAGTACGCCTCGTACGTCATCAAAGACCGGGCCATCCCGCACATCGACGATGGCCTGAAGCCGGTTCAGCGCCGCATCCTCCACTCGCTGTGGGAGATGGACGACGGCAAGTTCCACAAGGTTGCCAATGTCGTCGGCAACACGATGAAGCTGCACCCGCACGGCGACCAGTCGATCCCCTCATCGCTGGTGGTGCTGGCCAACCGGGACCTGTTCATCGACAAACAGGGGAACTTCGGCAATATCTACACAGGCGACGACGCGGCGGCCGCGCGGTATATCGAGTGCCGCCTGACGCCGTTGGCGCGCGAAGTGCTGTTCAACCCCGAGATCACCCAGTTCCAAGACTCGTACGACAGTCGCAACCGCGAGCCCGTGGTGCTGCCGGCCAAGATCCCGGTGCTGCTGGCCCTGGGAGCCGAGGGAATTGCGGTGGGCATGGCCACGCGCATCCTGCCCCATAACTTGGCCGAACTGCTGGAGGCCGAGATCGCCTGCCTGGAGGGTCGGCCCTTCCAGGTGTACCCGGACTTCCTGACCGGCGGTCAGGTGGATGTGTCTGAGTACAACGACGGCAACGGCAAGGTGCTGGTGCGGGCCACGTTGGACACTTCGGACCCCAAGCGCATTGTCATTCGGGCCATCCCCTACGGCACGACTACCGAGAGCTTGATCGCCTCGATCGAGGAGGCGGCCCGCAAAGGCAAGGTGAAGGTCGCCTCCATCAGCGACTTCACAGCCGAGAATGTCGAGATCGAGTTGAAGTTGGCCCGCGGGGTGTACACGCAGGAGGTGGTCGACGCGCTGTACGCCTTCACCGACTGCGAGCTGTCGATATCGGCGAACCTGACGCTGATCAACCGCGACAACCGGCCGCAGCAGATGCCGGCGACCGAGGTCCTGCAGCACAATGCGCAGCGCCTGGTCGGCGTGCTGGAGGCCGAGTTGAGGCTGGAAGACCAGCAGCTGCGGGATCGGCTGCACGCGCGGACACTGGAACGGATTTTCATTGAGGAGCGCATCTACCAGCGCATCGAGGACCAGAACACCGCCGAGAAGGTCATCCAGGCCGTACGAGAGGGGCTGGCCGAGCACCAGGCCGAGATCCAGCGCGAGGTCACCAACGACGACATTGAGGCGCTGCTCAAGATCCCGATCCGGCGGATTTCGCTCTATGACATCGAGCGCGCCCGGCGGGAGATGCGCGAGATCGAGGCGCGCCTGAACGAGGTGGCGGCCCACCTGCAGGCCCTGGTCCCGTACGCCGTGGCTTTCCTGCAGCGCCTGCTGGCCAAATACGGACCGCAGTTCCCGCGCCGCAGTGTCTTGACCTCGTTCCGCAAGGTAGATGTGCGCGAAGCGGCCCGGCGGGACCTGAAACTGCGCTATGACCGCAACACCGGCTACCTCGGCTATGAGGTCGCGACCGGGCAACCCCTCTTCGACGTCTCCCAGTACGACCGCGTGCTGGTGATCCGCAAGGACGCCACCTACTCGGTGATCGACGTCCCCGACAAGCTGTTCATCGACAAAGGCATGCTGCATTGTGGCCGCGTCGACAAGGATCTGGTGTTCAACCTGGTCTGGCGGGACGAGGAGGGCGCGACGTATCTGAAGCGTTGCCAGATCGAGCAGTTCATCCTGAATCGGCAGTATGCCCTGGTGCCCGAAGGCGCCCGCGGGATCCGGTTGACCACGGACTCCGAGCGCAAACTGGTGCTGAAATACAAGCCCAAACCCCGCGTGCGCGTCCTCGAGGAGGAGTTCCCGCTGGCGGAGTATCCGGTCCGCGGCGCCAGGACCCAGGGAATCCGCCTCAGCACCAAAGAGACGGAAAACTGCCGCTTCGCCTGAAACACGGCCCGCGGCCGCCGCCGGTACCGAGAG
>CAITNQ010000480.1 GCA_903893785.1 uncultured Gemmatimonadota bacterium | reverse complement strand
TGCCCCGCTTGACCTGCAGGAGGGCGTCTAGCGCGGGCATGGCCGGGTCGAAGTAGTCGTGCCCTTGGGACAGGTACCCGATCTCGACGTTGGCGCCCAGCCGCACTTCGCCCGCCAGCGGCGGCAGGTCACCCAGCAGCGACCGCACCAGGGTGGTTTTGCCGGCGCCGTTGGGCCCCACGATGGCGATCCGTTGACCGCGCCGAACCTCGATCTCGGGCAGCTCCAGAATGGGCCGCGCCGGATCATACCCGACGGCCAGGTGGCGGAACTGGCAGACGATGTCGCCGCTGCGACGAGTCGGGTTGAGGCGCACGCGGATGTGTTCGGGTAACTGCGGCCGTGCGATGGCTTCGTCGCGCAGGAAGCGCTCCAGACGCGTACGCCGTCCCTGGGCCTCGCGCGAACGCTGACCGGCCAGGTACCGACGGATGAAATCCTCGGTCTCGGCGATGAATTCCTGCTGGGCTTCCCACTGCTTCAGGCGCTGCGTGTAGCGCTCGTCCCGCTGGCGCACGTAGTGGGTGTATGCTCCGCGGAAGGTTTCCAGCGCTTTGAACGCCATCTCCCAGGTGCGGCCGGTGACGGCATCGAGGAAATAGCGGTCGTGGGAGACGACCAGCAGGCTGCCCCGGTACCCCTGGAGCCAAGCCTCCAGCCATTCGACCGCAGCCAGGTCCAAGTGATTGGTCGGCTCGTCCAGGAGCAGCAGATCCGGCTCCTCGAGCAGCAGGCGCGCCAACAGCGCGCGGGTGCGCTGCCCGCCACTGAGCTGCGCCAACGCCAACGGGTAATGCGACTCGTCCAGCGCCAGGCCTGTCAGTACCGAGCGAATCCGGTGTTCGTACACGTACCCGTCGCGATGCTCGAAATCGGCCTGCAGGGCGCTGTACCGTTCCAGCAGCGCCTGGTCGTGGGGCGCGGCCGCCAGCTGCTGCGCGAGCTGGTGCAGTTCGCCCTCCATGGCCCGGACGGACGCAAACACCTCCAGCAGGAACTGCCATAGCGAGGTGTCAGCGAGCAGCGGCGGATCCTGCGGCAGGTAACCAACACGCAGGCCCCGCTTGCGGTCCAGACTACCGGCGGTAGGCTCCTCGATGCCCGCCAGCAGCCGCAGGAGCGTGGTCTTGCCCTCGCCGTTGGGCCCCACCAGTCCGATGCGGTCACCCTCTTCGATACTGAAAGCAACATTGCGGAAGACGTCGTGCGCCCCGTAGTATTTGCCCAGGCCATGGCCCGTGATCAGCGGCACGCATCCCCCTTTGGCCCGAAGCGGCCGGTGACAACGGCTGGGAAAGCAACGAAATAAGGACCCCCCTTCGGGACCGCGCAAGGCAACCGGTCAACGCGTCCGCTGGCGCCCTCCCTGTGAGGCTGGACTATGGGCCTGGTAAGAATCGATGTCGAGCCCCTGCTGCGGCCCTGGACGGCACAGCTGGCCACCCGCGCCGTCGTCGTCGAGCAAGGGGCGGTGGCGTGCCTGCCGGGCCTGCTGACGGCGCTGCTGCCCGCCGGCCGGTGGCTGCTGGTCGCTGATCCGATCACCTGGTCCGCGGCCGGCGAAGCCGCCGCGGCGGCCCTCCACCGCGAGGGTCTGGAGGTGACACGCCACCTGCTGCTGCCCGCCGTCGGCGTGCCGGTGGTGGTGGCCGCGGACGGGGCGATCGACGCCCTGGCCGAACGCTTGCGCCTTGGCGGGTACCGGGCCGCCGTGGCCGTGGGCGCGGGGACCGTTAATGACATGGTCAAGCTGGCGGCCACGCAGGCCGGTATCCCCTACGCAGTAGTGGCCACGGCGCCGTCCATGAACGGCTATACATCCAGCCTGGCCGCGCCCCTGCAGCAGGGCGTCAAGACAACGGTGGCGTGCCGCCCGCCGGTGGCCTGCGTCGTCGACGTGGACGTAGTGGCGGCGGCGCCAATGCGGATGCTGGTCGCGGGGCTGGGCGACCTGCTCTCCAAACCCGTCAGCAACGCCGACTGGCGCCTGGCGCACCGCGTTGTGGGCGCCCCTTACGCCCCGGCAGTGATGGACCTGATCGACGCAGGTGCCGCCCTGCTGGAGGGCGTCGCCGGCCGGCTGCCGCGTCGCGACCCCGAGGCTGTCGGGCGCCTGGCGGCCAGCCTGTGCATCTCCGGGCTGGCCATGGGTCTGGCCGGCTCATCGGCGCCTGCCAGTGGGGCCGAACATCTGATCAGCCACTACCTGGACATGACGCACTATGCGGCCGGCGAGCCCCACGACCTGCACGGTTGCCAGGTGGGGGTAGCCACGCTGACGACAGCCGCCCTGTACGAGGTCGTGCGGAGCTGGGCCCCGCGGTCACTGGACCGGGCGGATCGGCTGGCCAGGCATCCGGAGTGGTCGGCCCGCGCGCTGGAGGTGGAACAACGCTTCGGCTCCCTGGCCCCCGCCGTCCTGCCGCAGGCGCGCCAGGCCCACCCGACGCGCGACGAGTTGGCGCGCCGGCTCGACCTGTTGTCGACGCAGTGGGACGACATCCTGGCCGAGGTGGCTACCACGCTGCGCCCGGCGCGGGCCCTGGCCGCCCAGTTGCGCGCGGCGGGGGCCCCGGTTACCTATGCCGAATTGGGCATCAGCGACGATCGGGCGCGGACAGCGGTCCTGGCCGCGAGAGATATCCGGCCGCGCTACACGGTCCTGCACCTGGCGGCGGATCTGGGCCAGCTGTCGCACTGGGTTGACCGCGCTCTGGCCCGCGGGCCGCTCCTGGCCTCGGGCGCCGTTGGCGCGGCGTGACGCCGGCTGACCTGCCGCCCTATCTTTGTGAAGCCGCCGCCGGCGCCCCCGGACCGACCGGGTACCCCGACGCCCGGGGCGGGGCGGCCCCTTCAACGCGGTCGGAGATGACCCCGCTATGAGCGACGACGCCCCCATCGTGCTGCACGTTGCGCCGGCCGGCAACGACCGGAATTCCGGCAGGTCGAGCCAGGTCGACGCGGGCGACGACGGGCCGCTGGCCAGCCTTGAGGCGGCGCGCCAACGCCTGCGCCAGCGCTCCGACGCGGCCCGCCGCCAGCCGGCCACGGTGTTTCTCGCCGGCGGCATCTACCCTCGCACCGAACCGCTGGTGCTGGAGGAAGCAGACAATGGCGCTCCCGCAGCGCCGGTGGCGTGGCGAGCCGCACCGGGCCAGACGCCGCGGCTCGTCGGCGGCCGCGTGCTGCCCGAGCTCGAGCCGGTCACCGATCCGGCGATCCTGACGCGCCTGCCCGAAGCCGCTCGAGCCCACGTGCGGTGCCTCGACCTGCGAGCGCTGGGTCTGGGCGGCAGTGAACTGGGTCACCTGGCGTCCCGCGGCTTCGGGCGACCGACGGTCCCGGCGCATCTGGAGCTCTTCTGCCAGGGACGGCGTATGGAGCTGGCCCGTTGGCCCAACGACGGATTCGTCCGCATCGCCGCCCCGGCCGCCTTCCACGCCGAAGGGGACGGCCACGGCGGCCAGTTGGGGCGGCTTGAGGACGGCTTCACCCTGGACGAAGATCGCCCCTCGAGCTGGCGCAGCCTGGACGATGTGTGGATTCACGGCTACTGGGCGTGGGACTGGGCCAACTCGTACGAGCAACTGGAGCACTGGGATCCGGTGCGCCGCCGCGTCACCACCCGGCCGCCGCACGGCCTGTACGGATTGAAGGCCGGCCAGCGGCTCTACTTCCTCAATGTCCTGGAGGAACTCGACCGCCCGGGCGAGTATTATGTCGACCGAGCCGCCGGCCAGCTCTATTTCTGGCCGCCCGCGGCGCTGGCACCGGGTGATCTGTGCGTCTCGCTCCTCGAGGCGCCGCTGATCGAGGTGCGCGGCGCTTCGCACCTGCGCCTGGAAGGCCTGACCCTGGAGTGCGGCCGAGGCAGTGGGATAACCATCAGCAACGGCACCGACGTCCGGGTTGCCGGATGCACCCTCCGCTGCCTGGGCAACCACGGCGTGGTTATCGAAGGCGGGACGGACCATCAGGTGCGCAGTTGCGATCTGTACGAACTGGGCGACGGTGGCGTACGGGTAGCCGGTGGCGATCGGGCCAGTCTGACCCCCGGGCGGCACCGGGTGGTCAACAACCGCATCCATCACCTGGCCCAGTGGTCGCGGTGTTACCAGCCGGGCGTGCTCGTGCAGGGCGTCGGCCAACAGGTGGCCCACAATGTCATCCACGACCATCCCCACTGCGCTATCCTCATCAACGGCAACGACCACGTCATCGAGTACAACCACCTCCACCACGTCTGTCAGGACACCGGCGACGTCGGGGCCTTTTACCTGGGAAGAGACTACACCGAGCGCGGCAATGTAGTGCGCCACAACCTGTTTCATCATACGCAGGGCGTCGGCATGGGGTCCATGGCCGTGTATCTGGACGACTGCGCCAGCGGCACGAGCGTGTACGGGAACGTGTTCTACGAGTGCACGCGCGCCGTGTTCATCGGCGGCGGCCGCGACCACCGGGTGGAGAACAACCTGTTCGTCAACTGCCACCCGGCGGTGATGGTGGACGGCCGCGGCCTGGATCCGCGTCCGGTCTGGCACGATATGGTCCACGTGACCATGCGCGAGCGGTTGGCCGCCATGCACCCGGATCAACCGCCCTACTGTGACCGCTACCCCGAACTGGCGACCCTGGCCCCATATTACGAGGGCGATGCGGGGATCCCCCCCGAAGGCAACCGCCTGGTGCGCAATATATGTTGGCGCGGCGAGTGGCTAGTGGTGCACTGGTACGCCGATCCGGCGCTGCTGACGCTGGTGGGCAACACCCTGGGACTGGATCCCCTGCTGGTCGACCCGGAGGCCGGTGACCTACGCCTGCGCCCTGACTCACCGGCCTGGGCCGCCGGCTTCACGCCCATTCCGTTGGACCAGATCGGCTTAGTCGCCGATGAGTACCGCTGCCTGCCCTCACCCGGCGCCCCGGCTCAGACCCCATGAACGGTGACTCTAGCGGCACCGGGTTGGTCGCCGAACCCGACCTGGAGTCCCTGCGACAGGATGTCGAGCGGCTGTGGTCGCCCCGCCCCACGCGCGAACTGCGGTACTCCGAGGCCAAGTACCGCGCTCTGGTTGAGGGCAGCTTCGACTTCATCTACGTGCTGGACGCCGAGGGTCGTTTCACCTTTGCCAACTGCGAGGCTGAACGGCTGCTGGGATATACCCCCCAGGAGTTGCTGGGCCGGCATTTCACCGACCTGCTGCCCCCCGAAGATCAGGAGGCTGCCCGCCGGGCTTTCCACGAACGGCGTACCGGCAGCCGGGCCACCCGGCGCCACGAGATCCGCCTGCTGACCAAGGCCGGCAAGTCGTTGGACGTAGAGCTGGACACGCGACGCTTCGCGCTGTCGGCCAGCGGCCTGTACGATGAACAGACATTCCTGGGCACCCACGGGGTGGCCCGCGACATAACCGAACGCAAGCACCAGGAAACGCGCCAGCAGGCCCTGCAGCAGGTGCGCGACGCGGTCTGGGGCATGGTGGGCGTCGGCGATGTCAGCCGCGTGCTGGCCGCCGTCCACGGCTCGCTGACGACCATGCGGATACCGTTCGGCGCCTACGGCGTGCAGGTCGTCGACGAAGGGGATCCGCCCAGCATGGGTCTGTACATGCGCGAAGACAGCGGCGACGTGAGTTGCCGCAACGAGTGCATCGTCACCGACCCGGAGGGGTACGCAGCCGCGATCATGGCCGTGTGGCAGGCGGGCGAACCGGTCTACTGCGCCGACCTGCACCGCCAGCCGTCGCATCACGTGCGGGCCGAACTGGAGTCCTGGTTCGGGCCCAGCCGCAGCGTCATGGACGCGCCGTTCTCCCAGGGCGTCTTGACCGTGACGCACGCCGAAGCCGGCGTGTACGGGGACGACGACCTGGACTTCGTCGGCGAACTGGCCAAGGTTCTCTCCGAGGCCTTCCACCGCGTTGATGACCTGCAGCAGTTGACCGCGTCGGCCAAACGGTACCGCACGCTGATCGAGACACCCCATCTGGTCGTTGCGCTGCTGGATGCGCAGGGCAACTTCCTCTACATCAGCCCCCAGGTGCAGCGGTGGCTGGGCTACGCGCCCGCCGACTTCTACTACGACGCCTCGATGGCCGAGCGGTTGGTTCTGACTGAGGACGTGGCCGCGTACCGAATGCTTTTTGCCGCCCCGGCGCCGGGCGAACCCCGTCGCGAGGCGGAATGCCGCTGGCGCACTCGCACCGGCGAGATCCGTTGGGCGTCGCTGTCTGTGTTCCCCATTTTCGAGCAGCCCGGCGACGAGGCGCTGCACCGGGTCAGCACGTACCAGATGGTCATCCAAGACATTACCGAGAGGCGGCAGATCGAGGAGGTGGTGCGGGCCTCCCTGCGTGAGAAGGAGGTGATGCTGAAGGAGATCCACCACCGGGTGCGCAACAACCTCCAGGTCGTTTCCAGTCTGCTCCGGCTGCAGAGCGCGGACCTGGAAAACGAAGCCGTCCGCGAAGTCTTCGCCAACAGCCAGCGTCGCATCGCTTCCATGGCTCTGATCCATGAGGCGCTGTACAATTCGAGCGACCTGGCCCGCATTGATTTCGAGCCCTATGTCACCGCCCTGGTGGCCAACCTGGTGGATTCCTTCGGCGCCGGCACGGCCCGCATTGACATGCAGGTGCGGGTGCAGGCGGCCCCGCTGTCCCTGGACCGAGCCCTGCCCATGGGACTGATCGTCAGCGAGCTCGTGTCGAATGCGCTACGGCATGCCTTTGCCGACCGAAGCGCGGGCCGCATCGCCATTGAGTTGACCGATGCCAGCCAGGGCGACGGCTTCACCCTGTCGGTCAGCGACGACGGTGTCGGGCTACCCGCGAGCGTCGACGCCTGGGAGTCGCCCGGGCTCGGCCTGCGTCTGGTGGAAGCGCTGGCCGGGCAGTTGCGTGCCCGGCTGCACATCGACCGGGCCAGGGGCACCACCTTCACGCTGACCCGTTCCTGAACGCCGCCGTCGCGCGGCTGGGCATCCCATCGGCTTACCTGGTCACTTCTGTTGAGGAGAATGGCGCATGGCACGGCAATTGGAGCGGCGCAAGCTGGGCAACACCGGCATGACCCCCTGCGTGTTGAGCCTGGGGTGTGCCTGGTTCGGCAGCAACAAGAGTTCGGATCGGGAGACCGTCGAGGGCGTCCGGCGGGCCATCGAACTGGGTTATGACTTCGTCGACACGTCGGCCGGGTACGGCGAGAGCGAACGGCGCGTGGGGTTGGCGCTGGAGGGCGGTTGGCGAGAGCGCATCTACCTGGAGACCAAAGTCGGCACGCACCCGGAACACCGCGGAGACTACTCGGCCAAGACCACCCGTTGGAGTGTCGAGAACAGCCTCCGGCTGCTGAAGACCGAATTCCTCGACTCGGTGCTGATCCATGATCCCGAAGACATCGAGGTGCCCCTGGCGCCCGGGCACTGCCTGGACGAGCTGCTGCGCCTGAAGGACGCCGGGGTCATTGGCCACATCGGCCTGGGGGTCCGCCAGCACGAGTTCCATCGGCGGGCGATCGAGACGGGCCATATCGAGATTGTGCTCACCTACCTGGACTACACCCTGCTGGACCAATCAGTGGCTCGCACGACGCTGCCTTTGGCCAGGGAAAAGGGCGTGGGCATCATTCTGGGAAGCGTCTTCGGCATGGGTCTGCTCGGCGGTCGCGAGCCCGACCTGAAGAGCCCCCGGCCCAAGGGCTACCTGGCCCATGCCATGTGGCAGTGGTGTCGTGACAAAGGCGTCGACATTCACCACCTGGCCATGCAGTTCTGCCTGGCGGCCCCGATCGACGGGCTGGTCATGCCGGGTCCGTACAATCGCCGGCAGGTGGAGGAAGCCTACGAGGCGGCAACGGCCGACGTGCCGCCCGAGATCTGGCAGGCCTTCGCGGCGGAGTTCGGCGTCGGCCTTTGACACTGGGTGTCGGTTCGGCGCCGCGATCACCGTGGCCGCCCTGGTCACCGACCCGGGCGGCCACGGCCGTTTTCAGTCCCGCTGCAGGCGGATGGCTACCGTGGCCAGGGCGCGTCGCGGTACTGTGACGCACACCTCGCCGCCCTCCACACGGGCGCTGCCAGGCTCCAGCGGGCGCTCCATCAGATCCAACTCAGCCACCGACACGACGCGCCCGAGCACCGCGGACGCCACGGTCACGCGGGCGGTGACGGCCTGGTCGGCCGGGTTGAACACCCGCACCACCAACGCGTCATCGGCTTCGGCCTTCTTGACCCCGCTCAGCAGGACGCCTTCCGGGCCGACAGCAAGGAACTGGCCACGCGGCGGCAGCGGGCCCTTGTGCAGGTCGGTACTGACCACGCGCAGGCTGTGGTTGAACACCTGGCCCTGCCGGATGGCCTCGTCGTCGGCGGTGGCGCCGCCAAAAGGCAGGACGGCCAGATGGACCTCGTGCTGGCCGATCTCGGGCAGGATATCCGGGTCATAACTGCTGCGGATGAGAGTCAGCCGCAGCGTCTGGTCGGCCAAGGAGTGGCCGTGCTTACAGTCGTTCAGCAGCAGCACACCGGCGCGCTGGCCGGACAGGTCCCCGGTGACCCTGGCCCACCGCAGCGCCGGTACCTCCTCGCGTTGGTTAAGATCCCGCTCGATGGCGCCGAATGGCACCTCGTAACTGGCCCGCGCCCCGGCCAGCGCCAACGGCAGAACGAAGTTCAACACCGGGATGCCGGTCTGGGGCGTGCCGCGCTGGAACCAGGTGCCCTTAAGACCCACATGCAGCCGCGGGTCACCGGCGCGCAGCTCGTAGGTCAGGGTGAATTCGGACTCGAGCAGTTTGAGGTCCACCTCGATGCTGGCCACGTGCGGTCCGCCCAGGCTGCGGCGCAGGGCCGTAACCTCGGGGTACTGCGGCGGTGCCCCCTGGTGGCCGATCAGCCAGGCGGTCATGCCATGGGGCCGTTCGACCACATACTCAAGCGCCGGCGCCTGCTGCTCGGGGCCGATGAGCTGGCAGCCGCTGCGCTTGTCGACCAGACGGGCAATGCCGCCGCTGATCGGGTTGACCTCCAGGCTGACCAGATCGTTCTCGAGCCCTTCGCCGCTGCGCTCCCACTGCGAGTACGGGCAATGGTGCACGCGGCCCGTCTGGCGCGCCCCGTCCGCACCCGCCGTGGCGCCGTCGGCCTCCTCGATGGTGTAGCGCGCATAGCCCAGTCCCGGCACCTGGGCCGGGAAGGCTAGCACGGCAAACTCGTGGCCCCAGAAACCACCGACCTCCAGCAACTGCGCCGGCACCACGGCGCCATCGGGCCCCGAGACCGAGAAGACGCGCTCGCGCAGCGGTCGGGTTCCCTCCAGGCCGTTGGCCCAGATGGTCGCCTGCACCACCTCACGGCGGTCGATCGCCGTGGGGTTAAACAGCACAAAGGGCCGCGGGCCGCTGCCGGCACTCTGGTCTGAAGCCACCAACGCGCCGTCCACCGAACGGAAGCCGACCCCGGCCCCAACAGAGTTGGCCAACCTCGATGGAGGGCCGTCGCCCCAGGCGGCAGCCGCTGGGTCACCGGTGTCGATGCGCGCTGCCAGCTCGCGCAGGGCCTGCGTCTCGATCTGCGCCGTGGTGGCCACGGCCTCCTGGTAGAGCCCGTGGGTGTAGGCGCGCGTGTCGCGCACGCCAGACCCGGGCAGGATGTCGTGGAAGTGGGAGAACAGCACATCGCGCCATGCCTGCCGCAGCGACGTGCTCGGGTAGCCTGCCCCCAACCCGGCCCAGGCCATGGCGGCAGCGGCCTCGGCTTCCACCAGGCGGCTCTCGCCAAACCGGTTGTCGCGCTTGATCAGCGTCTGCGTGGTATAGCAGCCGGCAAACTCGAAGTTGAGTTCGCAATCGAGCACCGGCAGCCGGCCTGCCTGAGCCTCGACGGTCTGCATGTAGGTCTTGACCGTGCTGAAGCGCAGGCGCGGGTAAATGGGCCACCCGCTCATCTCGATCACCTGGTGCAGGTCGCGCCGGGTCGGGCCGCCGCCGTGGTCGCCGACGCCGTAGATGAACAGGTGATCGCGCAGACCGGTCTCGCGGGCGAACAGGCCCAGATCGCGCCCGATGACCTCGGGCGCCACCCTGCCGTTGTAGGCCATGCGCGACTTCGAGTCATTGCGCACCAGGACCCGCGAGCCATCGGGCGCCTGCCACCAGAAAAGCCATGGACGCTTGGGTCCATGACCGCCGGGGCGATGCAGGTACAGGTAGCGGATGCCACCGCGGACCAGGTACGTCGGCACTGTGATGGCGTGACCAAAGGTGTCCGGCGACCAGTCGATAGGCACGTCTTCGGGCGTCAGACCGAAAAGTTGTTGCATGTACTGGCGCGTGTACAGCAGGTGGCGGCACAGGCTCTCGCCGCTGGCGAGGTTCTTGTCGCCCTCCACCCAGTGGCTGGCGGTTACCTCCCAACGTCCCTCCCGCACCCGCGCGGCGATGCGCGCCAGGATGTCCGGCCGGTGCTTCTCGACGATGGCATACGTACTGGCCTGGCTCTGCGAGAAACAGAAGTCGGGGTACTCCTCCATCAGGCGCAGCACGGTGAGGAAGCTGTCGACGGTGATCGACACGGTCTCGGGCCAGGACCACATCCAGTTCATATCGATGTGGGCATGGCCGGCGCAGTGCACCGTATAGGTGCGCGCCACTTCGCCCACCGGGGCCAGCAGGCTTTCGGCGTCGGTCACGGCTTCGGCGATGCCGGCGAAATGCCCGCGACGCAACTCCGCGGCAAGGCGCTCGCGGGCTTGGCTGATCAGCGGCAGCCACACGCCGGCCTGGTCAGGGTGCAGTTCGGTCAGGTCGGTGGCGAAGCGCAGCTCAGCCTCGAGCCGCTCGATCAGGTGCGCATAGGGGGCAGTGGCAGCGGCCAGCAGGGGGCTCAGTTCGGCGTTTCCCATGTCCAGGCTCCTTTCAGACTGAGGCAGGGCGGGAACCAGGTAGTATCGGCGCTGTCGAGCCCCCGATCAACCGGGTCGCGGGGCCGGTGCCCGCCGGCCAGGGACTTGGTCGCCGCCGCCGGAAGGCGCACATTATGGCCCGGGTGCGGCGCCGTTGGGCCGCCCGCCGGCGGGCGGCGACCCCGCCGCCTGTCACGGTATGCCGGAGGTCCCCCGCATGAACGAGCTTCTTCCTTTCGCCAGTCGTCCTTGGGAAACGCCCGAGTTGACCGGCATCAATCGGCTGCCGGTCCATGCCACGGCCGTGCCCTTTGCCACCGCGGCCAGCGCCCGCAAGGGCGATCGCCACCGTTCGCCATGGTTCATGTCCCTGAACGGCGAGTGGCGCTTCTGTCTGTTCGACCGCCCCGAGGCTGTACCGGCTGCCGCCCTGGCCGCTGACGCTGACGACGCCCGATGGGACGGCATCGCCGTGCCGGGGACCTGGACGGTGCAGGGGTACGACCGGCCTCATTACACCAACGTCGTCATGCCCTTTGCCAACAATCCGCCGCGGGTCCCTGACGACAACCCTACGGGGGTGTACCGGCGACGTTTCACGCTGCCCCCCGAATGGCAAGGGCGCCGGGTGGTACTGCACCTGGGTGGGGCCGAGAGCTGCTGCTTCGTGCACCTGAACGGTCACCAGGTCGGCATGACGAAGGATTCGCGGCTGCCGGCCGAATTCGACCTCAGCCGCTGGCTGCTTCCGGGCAGCAACGACCTGGCGGTGGTCGTCATCCGCTGGTCCGACGGCTCTTATCTGGAGGACCAGGACCACTGGTGGATGGCCGGCTTGTTCCGCGAGGTGCACCTGTACACTACGGCCAACGCCTGGATCGAGGACGTGTTCGCCCGGGCTGACTGGACCGCTCGTGGTCGGACCGGGCGACTGCAGCTGCGGATTAAGGTGAACTTCGCCGTTGACCCGGGCGCCGACACCGTGTTTGGCGTCAACGCGCACCTGTACGATGCCCGCGGCAAGCGGGTCGGGGCACCGTTGGCCGGTTCGCTGAGCGGCTCGTACCGCCGACAGGGTTATCGCGTTGACCTGGAGACCCGCGTCGCCGACGTCTTGGCGTGGTCTGCGGAGACGCCGAACCTGTACACGCTGGTGGTGTCGCTGATGGCACCCGACGGGCGGGCCATCGAGCACCGCCCCTGTCGCCTCGGTTTCCGCACCGTGGAGGTCCGGGACCGACAGTTGCTGATCAACGGCAAACCAGTGGTAGTCAAGGGCGCTAATCGGCACGAACACGACCCGTACACGGGCAAGGCCCTCAGCCTAGAACGCATGATGCAGGACCTTCGCCTGCTCAAGCAACACAACTTCAATGCCGTGCGGACGTCGCATTACCCGTGTGACCCCCGCTGGTACGACCTGTGTGACGAGTACGGCCTCTACGTCATCGACGAGGCTAACATCGAGACGCACGCGAACTACAGCACGCTGTGCCGCGACCCGCGCTGGGAGCAGGCATTCTTCGAACGCGGCACCCATATGGTCCGCCGCGACCAGAACCATCCGTCCATCATTGCCTGGTCCCTGGGCAACGAGTCGGGATACGGCGAGCACCACGACCGCATCGCCGACTGGATCCGCGCCTATGATCCGAGCCGTCCGCTGCACCACGAGGGAGCCCTCAAGCCGGCCTGGCACCAGGGCGGCAATGACTATGGTCCGGGCGGCGAGCGCGCCAATGACTTCATCAATCCCATGTACCCGCCGGTGGCCGACCTGACGGCGTGGGCGGCCACCACCCGGGAGTGGCGGCCCTTCATCATGTGCGAATACTCGCACGCCATGGGCAACAGCAACGGTAACCTGAGAGAGTACTGGGACGCCATCTACAGCCAGCACGGTCTGCAGGGCGGATTCGTGTGGGAATGGGTCGACCACGGCATCGCGGCCGTCGATGGCGAGGGCCGCCCCTTCTGGGCCTACGGGGGCGACTTCGGCGACCAGCCCAACGACGCCAACTTCTGCCTCGATGGCCTGGTCTGGCCTGACCGGCAACCGCACCCGGCACTGGCCGAATTCCGCAAGGTGGGACAGCCGCTGTGCGTGACCGCGGTGGACCTGGCCCGCGGCAAGGTGGCCGTGGTCAACCGCGACTTCTTCGCCGCGGCAGACTGGCTCGGTGGTACCTGGGAGGTGACCGTGGACGGCCGCCGCGTCCAACACGGCAGCCTGGGTCCCATGGCCATCCCGCCTCAAGGCCGGCGCGTGTTTTCTCTGCCGCTGCGCGATCCTGCCCCCGGCCCAGACCAGGAGTGCTGGCTGACCTTCCGCTTCGTCACGCTCAAGGCCCTTCCATGGGCCCCTCGCGGCCACGAGGTGGCTTGGGAACAACTGGCCCTGCCGGGCGGCCGGCGAACCGGCGGTCGGCGCGGCCGGCGGGCGACGGCACGGCCCCGGCCCTGGGTGCTGCAGGAATCCGGCCCCGTGGTCAGCGCCACCCGCGACGACGGCCGCGCCCGCGTGAGTTTCGACCGCGTCAGTGGCACGTTGGTCAACCTGGCGGACGGCGGACGGCTTCTAGTGGGCGCCGGCCCGGTGCTGAATGTCGTGCGCGGATGGACGGATAACGACGGCATCAAGTCCATGCCGGAACAGTGGCGAGCGGCCTGGAAGCCCCTCGGCCGCTGGGCCCAGGCTGGGATCGACCGCCTGGTGGCCGGCCCGGTGACCACCACCTGTGCCCAGCAGCGCCATGGCGCGGTGGTGCTGACCGCGGCGCGACGCCACACCGTGCCCGATGGCAGCGCAGGCATCGCCCACCGAGTCACCTACACGCTGGACGAAGATGGCACCCTGTGGGCCGACCACCACTTCGACGTGGATGAGGCCCTGCCCGACCTGCCGCGCCTGGGGGTCAGGCTGATGGTCCCGGCGGACTTCGAGCAGTTGTCCTGGTTCGGCCCGGGCCCTCACGAGACCTATTGTGATCGCTGTAGCGGCGCCGCGCTCGGCCTTTACCGGTCGACGGTGACCGACCAGTACGTGCCCTACGGGATGCCGCAGGAACACGGCAACAAGGTGGAACTCCGCTGGCTGGCCCTCACCGACGCCGCCGGCGCCGGACTGCTGGTGCTCGGCAAACCCCGCTTCAGCGGCTCGGCCAGCCACTTCACGCCCGAAGACCTGATCCGCGCCTACCACCCGGCCGACCTGCGGCGCCGGCCGGAGACCTGGCTGTGCCTCGACCGGGCGCAACGGGGCCTGGGCACGGCCAGCTGCGGTCCGGACACCCTGCCGCAGTACCAGGTACCACCCGGTCACTACCGGTTCCAGTACGGGCTCCGGCCCCTGCAGGCTGGCGATGATCCTGGGCTCGTTGCCCGCGGCGTTTGACAAGGCCGCGCCGGCTTGCTTAGCATAGGAACGATGACCCATCGGCGCCCGCCCGCGCCCGGCGCCAATGGCTCGCGTGGAGGCACATGACCTTGTCCCCTGCCGATGCCGCCGTGCCGTCGCCACCGGCCCTGGTGCTGGTGGTCGACGACGAAGAATCCGCCCGCGAACTGGTCAGCGCCCTGCTCCGCCGCCACGGGTTTGCCGTCGCCACTGCCTCGGGCGGCGCCGAGGGTCTGCAGTTGGCCGCCCAACTGCGTCCGGCGGCGATCGTCCTCGACGTGATGATGCCCGAGGTGGACGGTTGGGCCGTGCTGCAGAGCCTCAAGACCGACCCTGAGCTGGTCTCTATCCCGGTGGTGATGAACACCGCCGTGGCCGAACCCAGCCAGGGCTACGTGCTGGGAGCTGCCGCTTACCTGACTAAACCACTGGACCCGCATGAGCTGGTCCAAGCCGTAACCCAGCAGGTGCGCCTGGCACGGCGGGGCCCGGTGCTGATCATCGGCGCCGACGAGGGAACGGCGGATATCACGGCAGCCGCCCTGCAGCGCCGCGGTTGGCCGGTGGCCGAGGCCACGCGAGCCCGGGATGCCCTGGACGCGATCGCCCGGCATCGCCCCTGCGCCATCCTCATGGACCCTGACCTGCCCGAACACGACGGCTATCTGCTGCTCGAAGAGCTCCATCGCCATCCGGCGTGGCGCGACCTGCCCGTGGTGACCGTGGTCGGCCCGAGCACCACCCCCGAGCAGGAGCGCATCCTGGCCCGCTGCAGCGACGCGGTGCTGCGGCAGGGCGCCCACACGCTCGACGAACTGCTCGACCGCCTCAACGCGCTGGTGCCGGCCGACGACACGGACCGCTGAAGGCGGCGGCCGACGCCCCTCTCCCCTGCCCACAGGTGTGCCCATGCTCGTCGACGCCAAGACGATCGCCAAGGTTCGTCTGCTCGAGAACCGCTATGCAGCCTTCATGTTCGCGCCCGTGCAACCGGTGGCGGCGCAATTCGCCTGCACCCGCGAGCACTTCCGCACCCCACCGGACCCCACCACGGGCCTGACCTGGAAGGCCGCCGAACCCGGCACTGTCTGGGGTGAGGCCTGGGGTTCGGCCTGGTTCCGGTGTGCCGTCAAGTTGGGGCCCGAGACAGAGGGCAAGGCCGTGTACCTGCGCGCCCGCACGGGCGCGGGCGAAGCCCTGCTGCTGCTCGACGGCGTGCCGGCGGGCGTTATCGATGGCAATCACCCGGTCGTCATGCTGACCGGCCGCGGCGAAGCGGGCCGGGTCTACGACGTGGCGGTGGAGGCATATGCCGGGCACCCCTGCGTGGGTACACAGCCGGATGACCGCGGCATCGACACGTACCAAAGGGTCTACGAGTCCATGGACCTGGTGCTGGCCCGCGAGGATGTGCTGGCCTTCGTCTTCGACCTGAAGGTGCTGCTGTCGTTGATGGACGCCCTGCCCCCCGACAACGGGCGCCGGGCCCAGGTAGCCGCGGGGCTGGCCGCGGTATGGGCCGTCGTCGAGGCGCTGCCGGACGAGCGCCCTGAGTCGGTGTGGCGTCCACGACTGGCTCGAGCGCGACAGCTGATGCGCCCGCTGCTGGCTGCGCGCAACGGCGACAGCGCCCCCCGCATGGGCATTGTGGGCCATTCGCACATCGACACGGCCTGGCTGTGGCCGGTGGCCGAGACGTGGCGGAAGTGCGCGCGGACGTTCTCGTCGGTACTGAACCTGATGGATCAGTACCCCGAGTTCATCTTCACTCAGAGCGCCCCGTACCACGCCGAGGCCATCGAGCGCCTGTACCCGGCCCTGCTGCCGCGCATCCGGCAGCGCGTGGCCGAGGGCCGCTGGGAAGTCAACGGCGGCATGTATGTGGAACCCGACTGCAACATCCCGTCGGGCGAGTCTTTCGTGCGCCAGTTCCTTATCGGCCAGCAGACCACCGAGCGCCTGTTCGGGCGCCGCTCAGACGCCTTCTGGCAGCCCGACGTGTTCGGCTACTCGGCAGCCCTCCCCCAGATCATGCGGGGATGCGGCGTGGAGTTCTTCCTGACCACCAAGATCGCCTGGAACGATACCACCCGGTTCCCGTACGACACCTTCTGGTGGCGGGGCATCGACGGCACGCCGGTCCTGGCTCACTTCAACCGCATCCACTGCTGGCCGGACCCCAAGACCCTGTGCGAGCAGTACGCGGACCTGCAGCACAAGGACGTGGAAGACCGTCGCCTGGCGGCGATCGGCTACGGCGACGGCGGCGGCGGACCGCAGTTCGAAATGCTGGAGGTGGCCCGTCGGGTCGGCGATCTGGACGGTGTGCCCCGGGCTTCCTATGCCACGGTCAGTGCCTTCATGACGGCCCTTCGCGACGAGCAGGGCCCGGTCCTGCCCGAGTACGTGGGCGAGCTGTACCTGGAGGGGCATCGCGGCACCCTGACCTCGATCGCGGCGATCAAACGCGGCAATCGGCGCGCCGAATTGGCCCTGCGCGATGCGGAGTTCATGGCCGTGACCGCCGCGCTGCGGGGTCGGTCCTACCCGGCGGACGACCTGCGCGCCGCCTGGAAAGAACTGCTGCTGAACCAGTTCCACGACATCCTGCCGGGCAGCTCCATCCCCGAGGTGAATGACGAGGCGGTCGCCGGGCTGGAGCGCTG
>CAITNQ010000479.1 GCA_903893785.1 uncultured Gemmatimonadota bacterium | reverse complement strand
CGTTGGCGACCGCGGCGGCGGTGGGTCCGGCCGACGGCGCCGACCCCACCGTCAGCGGACCTCGCCCTGGGCGCGCACGTACCGAGCGACGGCGTCCATATCGAGCTCACCGCCCAACCCCGGGCCCTGGGGTACGGCGATCTGGTCACCGTGCCGCTCGGGCATGGACACCACGAAGTCGTCCAGGTGCAGGGGGGTGCTGAGAATGTCACTGGGCACGGTCGCGTGGTTGGCCACGGCGCAGGCGTGGATATAGCTCAGGTCAAGCAGGCCCAGGTCCACCCCGGACCCATGCCAGCACGACTTGCCGGCCGCGCCGGCCACGTCCACCATCTGCACGAAGCGCACCATCGAACCCGGACTGCAATTGATGATGTCCACGGCGTCTTCTTTTAACGCCGTCAGTACCTGGGCCATCGAGCCCAGGTGCAGCGCAATCGGGATGCGCGTCTCCTGCCGCAACTGCCGGTACCAGTCGTAGCGTTCTTTGGGCAGCGGGTCCTCCAGGCACACCACGTTATACGGCTCCATCGCCAGCAGCAGGGCCCGCATTTCGTCGAAATCGTCATAGCGCGCCATGGCGTCGACGATGTAGCTCAGGGCCGGCGCTGCCTCGTGCATCTGCCGCAGCCGCTCGATCACGTCCATGCCGTGCATGATCTTGATCTTCAGGCAGCCATAGCCACCGGCGGCCGCGGCTCGGGCCGCGGTCACTGAGTAGGCCGGCGCCTGCAGCCCGGCCCAGTAACTGGTCTGCACCTGCTGCCGGGCGGCGCCGCCCAGCAGGTCGCTGACGCTCATGCCGCGGATGCGGCCCACCAGGTCGAAAACGGCCACCTCGTAGGTTTGGTACGCCCCTGCAGCGGCCCCGGAAAGAGGTAGCTGACGGCGGTTGAGGGCCCGTGGATCCTGGCCGATCAGGGCTCTGGCGCCGGCTTCCACCGCCGCTTGAGGCACGCCGCGGGAGCTCTCGCCCAGGCCATAGTGACCGTCGTCCGTGGACACCCGCACCAGGAACTTGGGGGTCAGATCCCACTGCTCGTGCACGTCGTTGTATTCCGGGCTGTTGACCATTTCTTGGTGGACAAACTGATCCACTTCCCACCACTCGACGCGGTCGATGATCACGGGGCAGGCTCCCGGTGAAAGGGTGCAGGTCGCGGTTGGGTCAGGGTTGCTCGCACTCAGGCTGCCAGCATGGCCTCCAACTGCCGCCGGCAGTCAGCGGCGGTGGTAAAGCACAGGCTGCGCAGCCCGACGGCTTCGGCACCTCGACAATTGGCCGGGTAGTCGTCGATGAACACGGTGCGCTGGCCCTCCAGGTGGTACTGCGTCAGCAGGTGCCGGTAGATCCCCGGTTCGGGCTTGACCATGTTGACCTCCGCCGAGATCACCATGCCTCTGAACCAGGCCAGGAAGGGATAACGCCCGCGCAGGAAGGCAATGCTGCGGTGGTGCATGTTGGACAGGCAGTAGAGCGGCACGCCGCGCTGGTGCAGGTCCGCCAGCAGGGCCACAGTATCGGGCAGGGCTTCCAGCGACTCGCGCACAATGCCCATCAGGCGGGTCAGTGCCGTCATGGGCTGCCCCGTACGCGCCGCCGTGCGGTCCAACGCCTCGGCCTCGCTGAGCGTGCCACGGTCCAGTTCGACCCAGTCCTGGCTGTCGAACAGCGAAGCTCGCACCGCCGCGCGGGCGGCCGGGTCGTCGAAGGCGCGGGCCAGGATCACCTCGGCACGCCATTGCACCAGCACGCCGCCCAGGTCGAACACCACGGCGGTGATGGGTTCAGGCTGCGGCGGGGTCACCGGACGGGCTCGATCTTGAGTACCCAGGCGTGTCCGCCGGGCGGTGCCTCGGGCAGGCGCACGCGCACCCCGGCCCGCGTCCGCGTCCACCGCAGGGCTTCGCCGTGGCCCAGCAGACTAATACGGCCGATTTGGCCGGGGTACAGCCGCAGTTCCGAACCCAGCGACTGCAGCCGGGCCTCGCCCTGTGCCGGCCAACCCAGGAGAATGGCGTAGAGCACGTCGCCGCGCCGCGTGTAGCGGATATCGGCCGCGGTGAACGGCTGGCGCTGGGTGTCGGTAAAGGACCCCTTGCCCACCTGTGTCGGCCCCTCGCCGTAGACCTTCCAGGGGCGGCTGTCGTAGATGGCTTCGCCGCAGACCGCCAACCAGGCACCGATCTGGCGCAGCAGATCCTCGTCTTCAACCGGCAGCGTGCCGTCCGGGCGCGGGCCGATGTTGAGCAGCAGGGCGCCGTTTTTGGCCACAATGTCGACCAGGTCGCCGATGATCTGGCCGGCGTCTTTGTAGTCGCGGTTGGCCACGTAACCCCACGAGTTGCGCAGGGCCGAAGTGTCGTTCTGCCAGAACAACGGACTGATATCGTCCAGCTGACCGCGTTCGATGTCGTAGACCGCGGCCGTGGCTGGGAAAGCCTGGTTCTTGAAGTTGATCGCCACGCCCCGTTCCCACGCGGCGGCGCGGTTGTAGTAGTACGCGGCAAAGCGCCGCAAATACGGGGCAAAGGCGGGCTGCTCGATCCACCAGTCGAACCACACTAGCTGCGGCTGGTAGCGGTCGACCAGTTCACAGGTGCGCGCCAGCCAGTCGTCCAGGAACTCCTCATTGGGCTGGGTGTCCTGGCGCTGCGCCGGACCGTACAAGCCGGCATAGCGCGGCTCGGTAACGTCCGCAGCGCAGCGGGTGCCGCCATCGAAGAACCACCAGTGCTCGGCCCGATGGGACGACAGGCCGAAGGTCAGGCCCTGACGTCGCACGGCGGCCGCCAGGTCGCCGATCAGGTCACGGCAGGGGCCCATACGCGCCGCGCACCAGTCACTCAGGGCCGTGTCGTACATGGCAAAGCCATCGTGGTGCTCGGCCACGGGCACGACGAAACGGGCCCCGGCCTGGCGGAACAGGCCGGCCCAGTGGTCCGGATCAAAGGCCTCGGCGCGGAACCGGGGGATGAAATCCTTGTAGCCGAACTGATCCTGTGGGCCGTAGGTGCTGCGGTGATGGGCGAACTCCGGCGTGCCCTGCTGGTACATGTTGCGCGGGTACCATTCGTTGCCGAAAGCCGGCACCGCGTACACGCCCCAGTGGATGAAGATGCCGAACTTGCCGTCCACGTACCAGGCCGGCGGGCGGTACTGGCTGAGCGACTCCCACGTGGGGGCGAAGGGTCCTTCGGGTATGGTGATGTGCGGTGCCATGCAGACTCCCCTTGCCTGGTATGGCGGTTGGCGCCGCGGTTCAGCGGACGGCCAGTTCGGCCGACAGGTCGAGATAGCGTTTGATGCCCTCGGGGTGAACATTCCACGGGATGTGGTTGCCGACGCACATCATGTACCCGCCCGACATGCGCCCCGTTTCGGCCATGGATTCGACCATGCGGCGGATTTCGGTCGGGTCGTTGCGGGTCAGCACGCGGTTGTCGCCTTCGCCGGCAATGAACGGGTTATCGTACTGGCGGGCGATGGCTTTGTAATCCGTGTAGGGCTCGGAGATGATGCCCCGGGCGCCACAGGCCATGACATCGGCGACGTACTCGTTCATGTTACCGTCGGACATGAAGATGACTTCCTTGCCGGCGGCCCTGACGATGCCCCAGAACTCCTCGTAGCGCGGGAAGATATACTTGTGCATCCACTGCGGTGAACACACCGGGCCACGGCTCATCACGATGTCGTCGTGACACACCACGAACTTCACCGGTAAGCGCGCGAAGGTGCGGAAGACCCGGCGGTTGATCTCCGCGAACTCGTCCATCAGGCGCTCGAATCGCGGGTCCAGGCAACACTCGAGGAAGAGCTCCCAGCCAAAGGTTAGCAGGGGCCACATGAACATGGTGTTGTAGAACCCGGTGGCCGCGGCGCTGCCCTCCGGAGCGCGTTCGCCGGCGTCGGCCGGGTAACCGCGGCGGTAGCGTTCGTAGACCACTTCGTCAGAAGAGAAGTCGGCACGTTCCACCACTTCCATGTCGGAGAAGTCGCCTTTGGCCAGCGGCGAAAAGGCGAACACATCCTCGGCGGTGCGGAACACGGCTTCGCCGTGGGTAAAGGTGGCGGTCTCGCCGTCGCCCCAGCGCACGGTCTGACGCTCGGCGTTGGAACTCTTGCCGCGCAGGTCCAACTGCGGTCGCGGCCGCGGTTCATCCGTGGCGGGTATGCCCAGGCCCAACTGCGGGTACAGCTCCTGCAGCCGTTCGCGGCAGAGCTTGGGGTGCTCGTAGTAATCGATGCCGGTCAGGTAGGTCTCGGCGTCGGGGCAGGACCAGTGTTCCCAGTGCAGGATCTGGCGTGGGCCGTGGCCCATGTACGTGTCGTAGCGCGGGTCGCTCATGGATCGAACCTGTCCAGGTTGAAGGTGTCACGGTAAGCGTTGACAACGGCCAGGTAATTGGCCAACGGTACGCTGGCGGTGATGGCGTTGCTGGCGCACAAAATGTGGCCGGTGTCGCCGCCGGCCAGCAGGCAGTCCACGGTGTGCCGGCGAACCTCGTCCGGCGTGGCAAAGCTGAGCACCGTGCCACAGTCCAGGTTGCCGAAGAAGGCGATGCGCGGGCCATAACCGGCTTTGAGGCGGGCCAGGTCCATGCCGGCGTACCAGTCGATTTCCAGGTACGCGTCGACCTGGCACCCGAGCAGGAAATCGTCGATTACCGACCACAGGTCGCCGTCGCTGGCGTTGACCGCCCAGCCGCCCCCGGCGTGGATGCGCCGGGCGCAGGCGCGTACCTCGGGAACGATGAACTGCTGGTACGCGGCCGGCGAGATGATCGGGCGGGTGCCGGCGAAGTCGCCGCCAATGCCTATCAGGCGGATGCCCAGGTCGAGGTAGCGGTCGATCACGGCGGTGCACCGGGCGGTGGCCAGGCTGAAATGGGCCGCCGCCACCTCCGGGGCCAGCAGCATGGCCTGCATCAGGTCCACGTCAGTCCACACCCCGTGGCCATAGGCCGGCGCCAGCACCGGCAGGTCTAGACCCCGTTGCGCCATCTCCTGCTGCAGCACCCGGTGCACGCTCAGCGAGCGGTCGTCAGGGGGCGGCGCGGCGGCGGCCGCTTCGTTGCGCCGCACCATTGCCTCCACGGGGCCCTCGGGCGGCCGGGTGGGCTGCGAGCCGGCGGCGTCGGCGAGGGGTGCGCGCGTCGTCGGCGGCGGCGGCACGGGCACCACGTACATCAGGTCGTGCCCCAGGCGCACGGCCAACTCCAGCTGGTCCACGGCACGGCGCCGAACCGCGGCCTCCCACCCCAACTCGGCCACCAGGCGCTCCCAGTGCACGGGGTCAGCGCCATAGGTGCGGCCGAGCAGCTGGTCGGCCAGGGGGGAGAGCAGGACGTATTCGAAGACCGGCGTGCGATCCGGGGAGCGGTGGCTCAGGGCCGCCTCCACGCGCTGTCGCGAGGTCATTTCCATGGGGTGCAAAATAGGCGGGCCGCGGCGGTCCGTCCACCGCTTCGGCCGGCTCCCAGCCCCGGCATGGGCCTGGCCACAGGCGGTCTGCCCGCGGGGTTGCGGGTCGGCGGCGCCGGTCGGTCAGGGCGCGGGCAAGCAGCCTCAGGGCCTGTCCGTACATTCGCCAGACACGCGCAAGGAGGATCGACGATGGAGTTCCTCGCCCCCGAATGGCACCGCCAGCTGCCCTCGACCAGCACCGTACTGCTGGAGCGACTGCGGCAGGGCGAGGTACTGCCGTCGGGGTTTGTCCTGGCGGCCCATGAGCAGACCGAAGGCCGCGGTCGCCATGGTCGCCGCTGGCTGTCGGGCCCGGACCGTGACCTGACCTTCTCGGTATTGCTGCGGCCGGCCACTGACCTGCCCCAACTGCTCTCGCTACCCATGGCCGTCAGTCTGGCCCTGGCGGCCGCGGTGGCCGGGCGCGGGGTTCAGGCGCGCACCAAGTGGCCCAACGACGTGCTCGTGGGCGGGCGCAAGCTGGCCGGGGTTTTGACCGAGCGCGATGGTGAGCGCGTCGTTGTCGGCATTGGCCTCAACGTCAATGCTTCCGCCGAGGACCTGGCCGAGGTAGGGCAGCCGGCCACCTCCCTGTGCCTGGAGACCGGCCGCCAGCACGGCGTCGAGCTGATTCTGGCCGAGATCCTGCTGCAACTGGCCCGGTGGACCCGCCTCTGGGAGGACCAGGGCTTCGCCGGCCTGCGCTCGGCCTGGATGGGGCACTGCGTCGGCGTGGGCGCCCCGGTCACCATCCGCGACGGCGCCATCTGGCGCCGCGGGCTGCTGCTGGGTTTTGGCCGGCACGGCGAGTTGCTGCTGGGCGGGGTCGGCACTGAGCCGCAACCGATCTGGTCCGGCGAGATCGAAACCTGGGACTGACGCGCACGGGTCCATGGGTCGGGCGCTGACCGGTTGGCCGGCGAGCCGCGGCTGCCGCCTCGCACGTTGGGTCAGGACCCGCGCGGCCTGTTGTTGCCGTTCGCCGTGCCCTGTTGCGCTGCCTCCTCAGCCCGGTGACCAATCGGCCGGCGAGCCGCGGTTGCCGCCCCGCGCCTGGAGACAGCATCCACCCGGCCTGCCGTTGCGGCTCCCGCGGTTTCCCCGGCGTGCTCCTCAGCCCAGCGACAGGTCGGCCAGGTATACCGACGTGCTTCCTTCGTGGCTGGAGTAGTAACTGAACAGGGCTCGTTCGGCCGTCAGGGGGACCAAGCCCGGGTAGGAGTTGTCGCCGCTGCTGGGCAGCAGCGCCACCTCGTGCAGCGCGTCTCCCGCCAGCCAGTAAATCGCGGTGACCGCCGGCGTGGAGGGCAGCGTCCGACGGCCTGCCACCAGCAGGTGCTCGCCCCAGCGAGCCAGCAGGGGCCCGCCGACGTTGCGGTCCAGGCTGTGCCGCTGCCACTGCGCATACGGGGGGTGCGCCCGGCACACCTGCGCCGGCTGGGCGTCGGCGCCGCGGGCGATGGCCAATACGCTGCCGTCGCCCCCGAAGACGAAAGCGGTTTCATCGCCGCCCGCTTCGACGAAACGGCTGCGGAAACGCCAGATCAGGCCGTCGTCGCTCTCCAGCATGGCGCTCTCGATGGACTCGGCGGCGGCCTCGTCGGCCAGGCCAGCGACGAAGTCACGTCGCCGACGACCGCACAGGTAGGCGCGCCCGCCGATGGCCGCCGCGCGCCAGATGTAGTGGCCATAGGTCCCCTCCAGCGAACGCGGTCCAGACCAGGCCACGCCGTCGGCCGTCCAAACGGCGTATCCCAGGTGGTCGTTCAGGTTGCGCGGTTCGCCGGGGCCCGGCACCAGCCAGGTCCCGGTGTAAACGAACAGCTGGTCGCCGAACACCAGGAAGTGCGGGTCGCGCGTGTCTCGCCCCGCCACGCTGAACGAAAACACCTCGTGCCACTGTTGGCCGTCGTCGCTGACCAGGACAATAATCCGGGAGCTGGTGAAGACCATGTGGCCGTCAGGGCACGATCGGCAGGTCAACCACAGACGGCCGCGGTAAGAGCACAGGTCGGTGAAGGCATCGTGGTTACCGTCGTCAAAAGCTTTGCGCACGTTGTCGACGCGCAGGGCAGGCAGCGAACCCATGGGGCTTCTCCGCAGCGGGCGCCCGGGGGCGCCGGTGGATGGGGTGCGGCCGCGGTGGACGCGGCACGAGGTGGCGTTCCGGCGCGCAGCCGGCCGGCGATGACGGTGCCCCGGTCAGACGGGCCGGGGCTCGGTTTGTTGCCATTGTCGTCGGGTCAGCGGCAGCAACAGGGCCAGGAACACGACCCAGCCGCAGGCCAGGGACCACGCCAGGCCGACATGTGGCCGGGCCAGGTAAGACACGGCCATCAACGGCACCATCGTGAGCATCATGATCGGCAGCTGGCGGCCTACCGTCCACAGGCAGTGGCGCGACTCGTACACGCCGACCACAGCGACCATGGGGAAGAAAGTGGCGAATCCCTGCAGGAATTCCTTGATGGTCAGCAGCAGCGCCACTACCAGGGCGATGACCGGCAGCTTGATCCAGATGGGCAGTGGCGTCCGGTGCCCGGGCTCAACCCGGTGTGGCAGCCCCAGTAGCAGCCCCAAGCCTAGGGCCAGGGCGCCGACCGCGGCAACCCAGAAGGCGGCCACGGTGTTGGGCACCACGGCAATGGCGCCGGCACTGAGCCCGCAGTAGCCGGCCACGCCCAGGGCAATGGCCGGGACAATGGGTACGCGCAGGCGCTGGTAGAGCCAACGGACACTGTGCAGGTAGACGAGGAAAGCCACCAGGCCAAGGACATTGGTGACGTCCACGGGTCGGCGGCTGGTCAGCACGATGGTGGTGAACGGGAAGGGCAGGCCCAGGATCAGGGCTTTCCAGCGCGGGGCGCGCAAGTACGCAATGGCGGTGACCTGCAGCGACACCACCCCGATGAGCAGCCAGTCCAGTCGAGTTATCTCCGGGTCGGCAACGGCAAGCCGGCCATGCGGTAGGTGAGACCCAAGACCACGGCATTGGTGCCCAGGCGCATACTGCTGTCGCGACCTTCAGCGTCAGGTGTGGCCCAGTAGTAACTGAGGTTGAGGTCAGAGAAGATCACCGCCAGCCGGCCACGGTACTCCAGGCCCTCCAGTGACCGGGCGTTGCCGTTGCCCACGCCAACCAACGGCGGGCCGTCGAGCAGGCTGAAATAGGCCGAGTACAATGGGTGTTTCTTGGGCAGGCGCTGCCACAGCTCCCCTTGGCCACCCAGCACCAGCGGGTCACGCAACAAGGCTTTGATCTGCCGGTCGAAGGGGGTGCCGGCAATGCCGCTGGCGGCCAAGGGCGTTTGGCCGCTGACGCTGGCGTACACCTCCTCGGTGTACACCAGGCCACCGCCGCGAATGAAGTCGCCCAGCCCGCGCCGTTCGGCTTCGTCCAGCCGCATCTGGCCGTCGCAACCGGTCAGGTACACCATGACCGCGTCGGCCACCCGCGGATCGTACAAGGGCATCCGCGCCCAGGTCAGCGGGGCGGTCAGGTCGGTCGAGGTCTGAATGAAGCGCAGCAACTGCGGAACCGCCTGCGTGAGGATGTCCCGCTCGTTGACCGCCCCGTTGTAAGCGATGACAGCCACCAGGCCGCGTTCCTGCGCCGGGCGCTGCAACTGGGGTTCGGGCGCGGCCATCGCCGGTTTGGCGGGTGGCTCCTGGGCTCCGAGCCAGGTTGCCAGCAGTAGCAGGGCCAGGATCGGACGCATGGACCACCTCCCGATTGGGCTGGCGCGCGGTGGCCACCAGGGGCACCCTACCGTGGCCCCAGCCGCGGCGCTCAGACTACGTCATCCGACCCATCGATGGTCTGCAGGTGCGACACATCGCCCAACACCTCCAACAGCCATCGTCCGTCGGTGTGGTGGATCACATTGTACGCCGCGTTGAAGACACGGAACGGCCGCGCCGCGGCCAACGGCAGTCCCAGCACGTGCTTGAGCAGGGCAGCCAGCACCCCCCCGTGAGTCACCAGCGCCAGCCGCTGGCCGGCATGCCGGGCGTGCAGGTCCTGCAGGCAGGCAACGGCGCGGTCGTGAACCTGGCGCAGGCTCTCGCCCAGCGGCACGCGGTAGTCGGCGTCGGGTTGGGAGAACTGGGTGTAATCCGTCGGGTGGTGGCGGCGAAGGGCGGTCGGCGTCTGGCCGTGGAAAAGGCCGAAGTGCCGCTCGCGCAAACGGGCATCCAGGCACAGCGGCACCCCGGTGGCCGCCGCGATGGGCTCGGCCGTGCGTCGGGCGCGGCCCAGATCGCTGGAGTACAGCCCGTCAATGCGGTCCTGGGCCAACCGCGCGGCGATGGCGTCGGCCTGGCGCCGCCCTTCCTCGGTCAACGGACTGTCGAGTTGTCCCTGGTACCGTCCCTCGGCATTCCAGCAGGTCTCGCCGTGGCGCACCAAGATGATGCGGGTGGAGGTGGTTTCGCCGCTCACCGCGGGCCTCCTGCCCCGGCGGCGCTCCCGGGGCCGAAGGCGGCCCGGCCCAGGCGCGCCCCGGCGCGGACCTGGTTTTCCAGCCCCTGGGCCGAGTCCCGTACCAGGTCGTCGTCAAAGACCACTGACCCGGCTCGGAACAGCAGCACCAGGGTCGAGCCGCCGAACTGGAAATAGCCCTTCTCCTGACCGCGTCGGACCGGGCCCGGGTGGCTGGTCTGCACGATACTGCCCACCGCTAGGGCGCCCACCTCGACGTAGGCTACCGGGCCGAAGCCGTCTAGGTCGAGCCGTGTCACCGTGCGCACGTTGCGGGCCAGGACGCCCGGCACCCGGGCCAGCGCGATGGGGTTCACCGAGTGGTACTGGCCGCGTACCCGGCGGCTGGGGCCGGCCGTGCCCGCGGCCGGGAAATGGAAACGGTGGTAGTCCGGCGGTGCCAGGCGCACCACCAGGCAGGCGCCGCCCACGAATGGCGCGGCGTCGTCGGCGCCACCGAGCAGGGCCGTTGGCTCCACGGCGGCGCCCTTCACCGGCACGGCTGCGGGCGGCTGCACCTGCGGGAACACCAGCACCTTGCCGTCGGCCGGGCTGCACAGCGTGCCCGGGTCCGGGTCGAAGGGCCGCGCGTCGGGTCGCAGGCGCCGCGAGAAGAAGGCGTTGAAGGACGGATAGCGCTCGAGCGGCAGTTCGGCTTCGCTGGGGTCTATGCCGAACGCCTGCGCGAACGCAGCAATGCGGCCCCGGCTGGCGGAGCGGCTCTGCGACCAACCGATCAGTCGCGAGCCCAGTCCCAGGCGACACAGGCCGACCCGGCAGCAGGCGCCCGAGAAGCTGTGGTACAGCCACCGGAGCACGGCTTCAGAAGGGATCTGCTCGGTCTCCAGCGCGCCGGTGCAGCGATTGCGGTAGCGGACAGGTTCAGGCATGCTCAGGCTGTGCGGCCCGGGGCGCCCCGGCGCCCCGGGCTGACGTTGGCCGGTGACCTCGGCGCGCGGGCGTTAACGGATATGGAGTTCACAGACGCGGCGGAAGTGATGGCCGTAGATCGCCAGCGTGACCGCCAGCGGGAACAGCCGCG
>CAITNQ010000478.1 GCA_903893785.1 uncultured Gemmatimonadota bacterium | reverse complement strand
CGACCACCTGGCGGCAGCCTGACGACCACCTAGCGGCTACCTGATGACCACCCGGCGGCAGCTTGACGACCACCCGGGGGCTACCCTGACGACCACCCGGTGGCAGCCTGACGACCACCCGGTGGCTACCCTGACGACCACCTGGCGGCTACCTGACGACCACCTGGCGGCAGCCTGACGACCACCTAGCGGCAGCCCCTAACGCCCGCAGGCGCGCAGTCGCGCATGCTGCTGGGCGAAGGCCGGGCTCTGATCGTCCTCGATCACCTCCAGGTCTACGCCGCGCTCAAAGCCGGGCAGGTTACCGGCGTAGAAGGCTCGTTGGTACACGTCCTCGGCGGTGAACTCCCAGGTTCGGTTGGCGCCAGCGGCTCCGGGGGAGGTGATACGAAGGATTCGCTTGGCCTGGCTATAGCGCTGGCGCGGCGTTGGTTCGGCCTCATCAACGCGGTACCGGGCCAGGGCGGCTTCATCAACCCGCACGCCCAGCCCCGGCTGTTGGGGGACATCGATGTAACCGTCGCAGACCGGCAGCCGGGCGGTCAGCAGGTCGTGTTCCCACAGCTCGTGGCAGGTGATGTACGGCAGTTGAGCATGGGTGAGCACGGCACCGATATGGGCCGCGAAGGCCGCCGTAACCCCGGCACCGACCAACTGCAGCCAGAAGGGTTTGTTGAACCCCGCCGCCAGGGTGCCGGTGCGCAGGATGCCGGCGGCACCACCGCCAACCACAAAACCGTCGCAGCAACGGGCGTGAAGCAGGGGGTCCTGGAAGTGCTCGACAACCGGCTTGCGCACCCGCTCGCGCAGCAGGCGGGCGCCGTCCAGATCCTGCATCAGGTAGAAGGGGCTCTCGTACATGCCGACGTTCGGGTTCTCGTCCAGCCGCTGCAGCATGACTTCGGCGCGGGCCTGGTTCAGCAGGAAGCCGTTGAAGTCAACGTCAAAGCGGTAGTCGCCCGGCACGGCGCGGGCGACCGTGTTGGTCTGGTCAATGATGTCTCGCCAGGGCCGCGCCTTCATTTTGAAGCAGGTGTACCCGCGGCGCACTGACTCCTCGGCCTCGGCGGTCCAATCCGCCGGCGACATGTCGATGTCCCACCACGAGATCGGGCAGCGTTGGCGGACCGCCGTCCCGAGCAGCGCGTGCACCGGCACGCCCAGGTCCTGACCGACCAAGTCGAGCAGCGCCAACTGGGGCCCGAAGCCGACCCGGTCGTCCAGCATCAGCGCCGCCGGGTTGGCCCCAACCAGGCCGTCGACCGGCCAGCTGCCGCCCTGGCAGTCGCCGTAGCCCACCAGGCCGTTGTCGGTCTCCAATCGGTACACGAACATGCGTTCGTCGTGGGTACTCGCCCGGTGCATGGCGCGGGTAACCCGGTCGCAGTAGAATGGCACGTTCAGGGCGATACGCTCGGCGTGAACGATTCTCACGGCAGGTTCCCTCCTGTGGGGGGGTGGTCTTCGGCCCGGTCGGCCGGCTGGCCGCGGCGGTTGATGATCCGCGCGGTTACGGGGCCGGCGCCGCGGTCGGCGACGCGGCCACGGCGGCATCGGGAGCCCGGCGCAGCACTACCAGCAACGACAAACCCGGCCAGGGGAGCAAGCCGTCCACGCAGCGCCACAACCAGACCAGGCTGTCGAAGAGCTTCAGCTGGACTCGGTCGAGACGCGGACGGCGCAGCAGTACGCCGTTCAGCACCCAAACGGGTACGCCGGCGCGGTTGATGCCGTGGATCGCCTCAACGGTCAGCCCCGAGGCCTCGGCCGCCTGCCGGATAGCCTGGCGGGAGTACCGCCGCCGCCCGCCGATGGCCCGATCCAGAGGCGAGAACAGCCAACGTCCCTGGGGCACCATCAGCACCATCCTGCCCCCGGGTGCCAAGAGCGCCGCCAGCGCACGCAGCGCGGCCACGTCGTCGGCCGTCCGGGCCAGGCCATCCAGGCAGACGACCGTATCGTACCCGGTTGCCAGTTCGTGGCCCTCGGGACGGTCAAGGTCGAAGGGGCGGACCTCCAATCCGGGGTAGCCGGCGAAACGACTCTCCAGGTACTGGCGATGCAGTTCGTCGGCATCGGTTGCCACCCAGCGTGACCGGGGTAGGGCCCGCTGCGTGACGCCACCCAGGCCGGCGCCGATCTCGACCACCCGATCGCCGATGAAGGGCCGGACGCGGTCCGTCAGCCAACGGGTGAAGCGGTGGGTCTGCTCCAGTCGCTGCAGAGCCGGTCGTCCGTAGCGCGGTTCGTACGCATCGTCCACGATACTGTAGTACACGATCGTCCACAGGGCCTGCAGGCCGTCGCGCCAGGTGATCTTCTTGCCCTCGTCCTGGCTGCGTCCGCGGTAGGAGATGGGCACTTCGTAAATCCGGCAGCCACGCTTGGCGAACTTGGCGGTCAGTTCCGGTTCCAGGTTGAACCGGTTGCTGCGGATCGGGATGGAGCGCAGGATGCTAGTCTTGGCCGCCTTGTAGCAGGTCTCCATGTCGGTCAGGTCCAGATCCGTAAACCAGTTCGACAGACCCGTCAACAGGGCGTTGCCCTTGGCGTGCCAGTAGCGCAGCACGCGGCGACAGGCCGACGGCGCGAACCGCGAGCCGTAGACCACATCCGCATCGCCGTCGAGGATCGGTTGGATGAGGGCGGGGTAATCACGCGGGTCGTACTCCAGATCGGCGTCCTGGATCAAGCAGATCGACCCGGTGGCCTGGGCCAGGGCCGTGCGCACCGCGGCTCCCTTGCCCTGGTTTACGGTGTGACGGTGCAGCCGCACCCGGCCGGGGTGCCGAGCCGCCACCCGTGCCAGGACCTCGGCTGTGCCGTCCGAGGAGCAGTCGTCGACCACCACCAACTCACTGTCCACGCCGTCCGGGAGGGGGGCGGCCAGGGCGCGTTCAATCAGGATTTCGGCGAAGTACCGCTCGTTGTACACGGGGATCAGGACGCTGACCCGGCAGGCCGGCGCTGCACTTGCACGTCCGCTGGGCATCGGCTAGATTCCCCTCCCTCATTGTGCGGCGCGCCGGCCCTGCGGGTCGGGCAAAGACGCCAACGGGCTGCGGTCGCGAACGCGACAGTTTAGCCAGCCCCCTTCGGGTCGTCAAGCCGATCGCGCCCCGCGGCTTACCCGGTACTGCCCCCGCTGGCGCCCGGTCGCGGCCTGGTGCCGACTGGGCCCGCCGTCCACTCTCACCCTTTGCCTTCGGGTGCGTATGAGCGCTGAGTTGGCTGCCCAGTTCCGTGCGTTCCTGCGCGACGATCAGGTCCTCACCTCGGCCGAGGACCTTACCGTGTACGCCTACGATGGCACAGCGGTACTGCACCAACTGCCGGTCGCGGTCGTGCTGCCCGAGACCACCGAAGAGGTGGCGGCGATCCTGGCGTTGGCGCACCGATTGGCGCTGCCTGTGGTGACCCGCGGTTCGGGAACGGGCCTGTCGGGCGGCTCCATCCCCAGCCCCGGCAGTCTAGTGCTGTGCCTGGTGCGCATGAACCGGGTGCTGGAGGTAGACGCCGGCAACCTGACGTTGACCGCCCAGGCCGGTGCGCTGACCCAGCAGGTGGCGGATCAGGCAACGGCGGTGGGGCTTTTCTATCCGCCCGATCCGGGCTCGATCCGCATTTCCACCATCGGCGGCAACGTGGCCAACAATTCCGGTGGGCTGCGCGGCCTCAAGTACGGCGTGACGCGGGACTACGTCATGGCGTTGACCGTCGTCCTGGCCGACGGTCAGGTGCTTCGTACGGGCACCAAGTGCGTCAAGGATGTGGCTGGTTTTTCGCTCAAAGACCTGTTCGTCGGCTCTGAAGGGTCGCTGGGGGTCATCACCGAGGTCACCCTCAAGCTGATCCCCGCGCCGGCCACGAAGCGTACCCTGCTGGCCCTGTTCGACCGCATGACTGACGCTGCCCGCACCATCTCAGCCATCATCGAGGGCCAGATCATCCCCTGCACGCTCGAGTTCCTGGACCGCGTGACGATCGAGTGCGTGGAAGGCTACGCGCGCATCGGCCTGCCCTTGGACTGCGAAGCCGTGGTCCTGATGGAAACCGACGGGCACCCGGCGCCGGTGGCCGAACAGGCCGAGGCCATGGCCCGGATCGCCGCGGACCACGGCGCCCGGGAGGTCCGCACCGCCAGTTCCGAGGCCGAGGCCACCCGGTTGGCTTCGGCTCGTCGTACGGCCTTCAGTGCTCTGGCGCGGTTGGCGCCGACGGTTCTGCTCGAGGACGTCACGGTGCCGCGCAGCGCCCTGGCCCAGATGGTCAGCCACATCCAGGATGTGGGCACTCGGCACCGGGTGCGCGTGGGCACCTTCGGCCATATGGGTGACGGCAACCTGCACCCGACCTTCCTCACGGACGAGCGCGAACCTGAGGAGATGGCGCGCGTCGAGCAGGCCATGGCCGAGGTTTTCGCCAAAGCCATCGAACTGGGCGGGACGATCACCGGCGAGCACGGCGTCGGCCTGGCCAAGAAGGCGTTTCTGCCCGACCAGGTCGGGCTGGTCGGCATCGCCGTGATGAAGCGCCTGAAGACAGTCTTCGATCCCCAGGGAATCCTTAACCCCGGCAAGGTTTTCGACTGAAAGGCGACCCAGTGAGCGGCGGCGCCAATCTGCTGAAGGGGCTGGACTATTCGGTAGTCCAGCAATGCATGCACTGCGGCATGTGCCTGCCGTCGTGCCCGACCTACACGGCGACGTGGCGCGAACGGTCGTCGCCGCGTGGCCGGATCGCTTTGATGCGGGCGATTGCCGACGACCGGCTGGAGATGACCCGGTCCTTTGCCGAGGAGATCTACTTCTGCCTGGGTTGTCTGGCCTGCACCAGCGCCTGTCCGGCCGGTGTGGACTACGGAAGCCTCTTCGAGCATGCCCGTGCTGAGGTGGAACGTCGGGGGCTGCTTTCCACCCCCAAGCGCAATGCCATTCGCGGGCTGGTGGTCAACTACTTATTCGGCTCGCGGCGTCGCCTGCGCCGGTTGGGGCAGGTGCTGCGGTTGTACCAGCGCAGCGGCCTGGAGTGGCTCGTGCGGCACGCCGGCCTGCTCTACCTGCTGCCCCGTTCGCTGCGACGGTTGGAGCCGCTTACGCCCCGGGTCAGCCGGCATTTCACCGAGCGGCTGTTCGCGCGGCGCTACGCGGCCCATAATCCGACGGCGCCGCGGTACCGCGTTGGTCTGCTGATCGGCTGCGTGCAGGATCTGGCCTACGCCGAGGTGAATGCCGATACCATCTACGTCCTGCAGCAGAACGGGTGCGCCGTGGTGGTCCCGGCGGCGCAGGAGTGCTGTGGTTCTCTGCACGCCCACAACGGCGAAGTGGAGATGGCCCGGCGTCTGGCCCGGATCAACATCGATGCCTTCGACCCTGAGGCGCTCGATGCCATCGTGACCAACGCCGGCGGTTGCGGTTCGCACATGCGCCACTATGACCACCTGCTGGCCCATGATCCGGCTTACGCAGAGCGGGCCCGGGTCTGGTCCGCCAAGGTGCGCGACATCCACGAGTTCCTGGTCGAGATTGGCTTCCGAGTCCCCACCGGATCTGCCGCGGCTCGGCGGGTCACGTACCATGAGTCCTGCCACCTGAACCACGGGCAGAAAGTCTCGGCGGCGCCGCGGCAGGTGTTGAGGGCCGTACCCGGCCTGGAACTGGTCGAACTCAAGGAAGCAGACTGGTGTTGCGGCAGCGCGGGCATCTACAACATCACCCAGCCGGAGATGGCCATGCGCCTGCTCGACCGCAAAATGGGTCACGTCCGCGCCACGGGCGCGCAGGTGGTCGCCAGCGGTAATACCGGCTGCAGCATTCAGCTGGAATACGGGGCGCGCCGTGCTGGTCTGGCGCTCAAAGTGGAGCACCCGGTATCGTTGCTGGCGGCGGCTTACCGGGCTGAGTCGGTGTGAAAGGAGGAGTCTGTGGCGGCTGACGCGGTGGGCCCTGCCCATCCTGGCCCCAGGCCGGGCAACCCCTGTTTCTCGTCGGGACCCTGCGCCAAGCGACCGGGTTGGAACCTGGCGGCGCTGGAGGCAGCCCTGGTCGGGCGGTCGCATCGTTCGACACCCGGGCGAGCCCGGATCCGGGAGGTGATCGAGCGGTCGCGTCAGGTGTTGGGCATACCTGACGGCTATCGCCTGGGCGTGGTCCCGGCATCTGACACAGGCGCCGTGGAGATGGCCCTGTGGTCGTTGCTCGGGCCGCGCGGCGTGGACGCGTTGTCCTGGGAGAGCTTCGGCAGCGGCTGGGTGACGGACATCACGCGCCAGTTGCGGCTGCCGGATGTTCGCTCGCTGGGGGCCGACTACGGTCGGCTGCCAGACCTGGGGCAGGTGGACTTCGGCCGCGACGTGGTGTTCACCTGGAATGGCACCACGTCAGGCGTCTGCGTGCCCAACGGGGACTGGATCGCTGCAGACCGCCAGGGGTTGACCATCTGTGACGCCACCTCGGCCGCCTTCGCCATGGCGCTGCCGTGGGACCGCCTTGACGTGGTCACCTACTCGTGGCAGAAGGTCCTGGGCGGCGAGGCGGCCCATGGCATGCTGGCCCTGTCGCCCCGGGCGGTGGAGCGTCTCGAGTCGTACTCGCCCCCCTGGCCGATGCCCAAGTTGTTCCGCCTCACCAAGAGCGGCGCCTTCGACGAATCCGTGTTCGAGGGCGACACGATCAACACGCCCTCCATGCTCTGCGTCGAAGACGCGTTGGATGGTCTGCGGTGGGCAGCCGACATCGGTGGACTGCCAGCGCTGATTCGGCGCAGCCAGGCCAGCCTGGCGACGCTGTCCGACTGGATCGCAGGCTGCTCCTGGTGCCGTTTTCTTGCCGAAGACCCGGCGTACCGCTCGGCGACATCCGTTTGCCTGCGCTTCAGCGAGGAGTCCTTCCTGCGCCTGCCGGCGGCGGACCAGGCGGCCCGCGCCAAGGAAATGCTCGGACTGCTGGCGCGCGAGAAGGTCGCGTATGACATCGGGGCGTACCGCGATGCCCCCGCAGGTCTGCGCATCTGGTGCGGCGCGACCGTGGAAACCGCCGATGTGGCCGCCCTGGTGCCTTGGTTGGACTGGGCCTGGGAACAGATCCGGGCCCGCGTCTGAGTCCCGGCCGGGCAGCCTAAGCGCCCCGGGGGCTGGTGGCGTCGCGATGAGGCGGCGCTGGGCGACGCAACCGGCGGATCGTTTGAGGGCGGGGGTGTGGCGACAGCGGTACGGTTGTGCCAGCGGCGGATCGGGCTTCGATCCGCCGCTGGCGTTTTGAGGCGGCGGGTTGTGCCGCTCAGCCGGTTCCTGAACTCGACCCTGTCTGGCCCCAGACGGGCCCTTGGGCCACCGATGCCGCGCCAGCCGGGTGCGCCGTCCGCGGTTCCCGACAGGCGGGCCACGCCGCGACGGCTCCCGAGCTATCGGTGCACCTCCGTCGCGGCCGTTCCCGGCCGACGCTGCGTTGCTCTAAAGGGAGCCCCGGGTGATCGGCGCGCCGCCGGTCGCGTGCGTTGCCGGTGGCTCACGGCCCAGGCCTGGACCGTCCCGGTCTGGGCCCCGCACACGCAGCGCCCCTTGACCGCCCCTTACCTGGCCTTGGCTTTGGCTGCCGCTCTGCCCTTGGCCTTGGCTTTGGCGGTCGGGGCCCCGGCCCGGTTGCCCGCCTGCAGACGATTGGCAGCGCCCACCGAACCGATATGGAGGCTGTCGTAGGCCTGCTGCGAGGACTCGAACGGTCCCTGGTGGGCCGTGCCATGCCAGTTCAGGTTGGTGAACATCGGGTTCGGCCTGCCCGTCTCCCGCTCGCGGCGCGCGATCCAGGCATCCATGCGGGCTGTGAGCAGATCCACGACCAGGGGTTCCCGGTCTGCCAGGTTGGCCAGTTCCAGGGGGTCATGGGTCAGGTTGTACAGCTCCACCGGAGGCTTGAAGTGGAAGTCGGGCTCGAGGGCGCGGATCAACTTCCACTCGGGAGTGCGCCACCCGTGTTTCCGCATCCAGGTGCATTCGGTGATGTAGAAATCCGAGTAGTTGGTGGCCCGGTCGCCACTCACCAGCGGGAGCAGCGAGGTACCGTCGAACTTGATCCGGGTCCTGATCCCGAGCAGTTCCAGGATGGTCGGCATCAGGTCCTGGTGCAGCGTGTAACCTTCCACGCGCACGCCCTCCGGCAACTGGCCGGGCAGGCGCAGGATCAAGGGCACGTGGAGCGTGTTCTCGTATGTGCCGTGGTGGTCGAACCAGCACTCATGCTCGTACAGCGTCTCGCCATGGTCGCTGTTGAGGACCACCAGCGTGTCTTCTGCCAGCCCCAGCTCCTCCAGACGGGTGAGCAGGCGCTGCAGCGAGGCATCCATGTACGCCAGCTCGCCATCGTACTGCGCTTCCACATAGCGGTGGTCGCGCACGCCAGGCGGCATCCACTCGGCAAAGAAGTCGCCGAAAGGTTTGAACGAGAACACCCGCTCCAGGGAGTCGTTGTTCGGGTCCATTTCGTTGCCGCTGTAGAACATGCGCTCGAAAGGTGCCGGCGGCAGATAAGGTGCGTGGGGGTCCATGTGACGCAGGAAGAGGAAGAAGGGCTTACCATCGGCGGCGAGGCGGTCCAGTTCCGGCAGGGCTACCGCGTTGAGGTTCTCGGCTTTCGGGCTGCGCCCCTCGGCCCAGCTGCCCCAACCCGCGAAGTCGAGGTACGTGTCGAAACCCCGCGACGCGGCATTGCCGGTGAAGCCCACACAGGACGTGTTGTACCCCTCCTTCTTGAGTGCCTCCGGGAGTGTCACGACGTTCTCGGGCAGGCCGCCCTGATGCCGCAGAGCCACGGCCGTGGTGCCGAAGCAGTCCAGGCCGGTCAGCATGGTGGAGTAGCCTGAGGTGGTCGGGATGTGCGGCGAGTAGTTCCGCTCGAAGAGGACGCCTTCAGCCGCCAGGTCGTCGATGTGCGGCGTGGTCAGGCGCGGGTAGCCGTAGCAGCTCATGTGGTCGGCGCGCAGACTGTCGATCCCGAAGAACAGCAGGTTCAGTTTCTTCCTGGCCATGGCGAACCTCATGTCGGCGATGGGGATACCTGCACGGCAGCGCAGCGCCCTGCAGACCTGTGCAGGGTACTGCGCCAGTGGGTCGTCGTCAAGCGCCATGGCCGCGGTGCACCAGGCCTGGGCGGCCACCGCCGGTACCAGAAGGTGAGGCCATGGGTCGGCGCGGCCCGGCCACGGTTGGATGGGTCGAGTGGGAGGCCAGGCCGCCAACCCGACTGCTTGGTGGGCTGCCGCGAGGCTTGACCGCGCCGGGGTGGCTGGCGACACTTGCCCTTTTCGGCTTGCCCGTCTGCCCGCGTATCCATTTGTCGGGGCGGCGCGCGGCCGGGCCTTGCCTGACCCGGACTCGCTCCGAACGGGCCGCCGGGGCGGCAGGACCGCCTGGCCAGGCCCGAACGGCCGGGTCCGCTCCGCGATTGAACCGACCTGTGTGCCATGGCAGCCAGTGCTGACTACGCCGCGCGTTTCGAGGCGGCCGCTCCCCAGACGCTGTTCCCGCGGCTTGACCGCGAAGAGCAGGCTTTTGTGCGCGCCCTGGCGTACGGGCACCGCTTCACGCTGCAGGAACTGCGGCAGGTGTGCGAGGCGGCCGCTGATCTGGCAGCCTGGGGCGAGCCGCCCTTGCGGATGTGGTGGCCGGCGACCATTCCGGCCGACGGCCAAGCTGCCGGCCGTGCCAAAGACCAGGGCTTGAGCCACCTGCGCCAGCACCTGGTGCGCTTGAGGTCGCAGGTGCCGGTGTACCCTGCTGGCGGCCTGGCAGCGCCACGACGCGCCTTGCCGAAGCTGCGCCTGGTGCGCGAATCCCGCGTTCTTGTCGGGCGATGTCCCTGTGCCTCGCCGCAAGTGGTGTGCTGCGGCCTGATGACGCTGGATGCCGTGCGCGGCTGCGGGTTCGCCTGCAGCTACTGCACCATCCAGACCTTCTATGCCGGCCAGGTGCTATTCGACCCGGACCTGGCGCAGGGCCTGGCTGACCTTCAGCTGCCTCCGGGTTACGTTCACCTGGGCACCGGGCAGGCTTCCGATGGTCTGATGTGGGCGAACCGTCACGGTCTGCTGACTACGCTTTGTGCCTTTGCCCGCGCCCGACCGCAGGTTCTGCTGGAGCTGCGCACCAAGGCTGCCAACGTCGCCCCCCTGCTGCGGGCGGACCCGCCCCCCAACCTGTTCCCGAGTTGGTCGCTGAACCCACCGACCCTGGTCGCCGGCGAGGAGCACCTGGCAGCGCCCTTGGCGTCCCGCCTGCGCGCTGCGCGTCGGGCTGCCGATGCCGGGCTCAAGGTAGCGTTCCACCTGCATCCGCTCATGCGCTTCGCCGGTTGGGAAAGGGAATACGCGGACTTGGCGCGCGAGTTGATCGACACCTTCGACGCCAGCGAGGTGGCTTATGTGTCCATGGGCACCGTGGCTTTCATCAAACCCGTGCTCCAGGCGATCCGTCGTCGGGGCGGACAGACGCGGGTGCTGCAGCCTGACTATGTCACCGGGCCGCACGGCAAGCTTACGTACCCGGAAGGCGCGCGCGTGGACCTGTACCGACTGCTGAGCGAGTCGCTTGGTCCATGGCGCGGCCACGTGTACCAAAGCCTGTGCCTCGAACCCGCCACGGTGTGGCAGGCGGTGTTCGGGGTCGAAGGCATGGACTCCGCGCGTTTCACCGCCCAGTCAGTGGCCAACCTGCGCACCAAGTTGGGTGTCTAGTTTCGTTGCATGCGGCCATGATATTTCAGCACATGCAGTTGCAGCTGTGATTTAAGGGTATCTGAGAGGCTGCTGTGTCGGCCTCGGCCGGCCGGTACTGCCTGGCGTCAAGGGATGCCGCTGACTTGGGTGCCGGGCCTGCAGGGCGGTCCGGGGCCCCCGAGGCACCGGCCTCAGCGCCCAGCTGTTGCCCGCGCGTCGGGACCATAGGCCAGGTTGGGCGACAGGCGTGGCTCGGTTGCGGTGATGCCCGTCCGCAGGCGCCGGGCGTAGCCTTGCGCCTGATGGCGCCCGATGGGGGCCTGGTCAGACACCGACGGCGCCGTTGTACCGGTTTCAGCGCCCAGCTGTTGCCCGCGCGTCGGGATCATAGGCCAGGTTGGGCGACAGGCGTCGCTCGATCGCGGCAACGCCCGTCTGCAGGCGCCGGGCGTAGTCTTGCACCTGATCGCGTCCAATGGGGCCAACGGCGAAGTACCTGGCATCCGGATGTGACAGGTACAGGCCCGAGACCGACGCGGCCGGGTACATGGCCAGCGTCTCGGTGAGCCTGGGCAGGTCATCTTTGCCCAGGCCCAGCAACGCGAAGAGGGTCTGTTTGTCCTGGTGGTCCGGGCACGCCGGGTAGCCAGGGGCCGGTCGGATGCCCCGGTAGCGTTCGTGGATCAGATCTTCCCGGGTCAGGGCCTCGGCCGCGCCGTAGCCCCAATCCCGGCGGGCCTGCTCGTGGAGCATCTCGGCCAGTGCTTCAGCGAGGCGATCGGCCAGCGCCTCGAGCATGATGGCCCGGTAGTCGTCGTGCTCGGCCTGCAGGCGCCTGACGTGGGACTCGATGCCAATGCCCGCGGTGACGGCGAAGGCGCCCACCCAGTCTGACACGCCGCGTTCCCGTGGCGCGACGAAGTCGGCGAGTGCCAGGTAGGGCGCGCCAGCCTCACGCTTGCGCGCCTGCTGCCGCAGGGTAGCGAAGCGGGCGACAGGTTCCGGCGAGTCGCCGCCACCGGCGACGACGATATCGTCACCCTCGCTGTGAGCGGGGAAGAAACCATAGCAGGCCTGGGCCGTCAGCCACCCTTCGCGGATGACGACCTGGAGCAGTTCGTCGGCATCGGCCATCAGTTGCCGCACCTGGGAGCCTGCCTGCGGGTCGGCCAGGAGCCGGGCGTAGCCTCCGCGCAGTTCCCACACATGCAGGAACGGTCCCCAGTCGATGTAAGGGACCAGGCGCTCCAGGGGCACCGGGGACCACCGGCGGACGCCGGTGAAGGTCGGGGTTGGCGGGGTGTACGCGAGCCAGTCGGGCTGGTACCGGCGGGCCCGCGCTTCGGCGTACGCTAGCAGGTCGCGCGCCTGGTCGCGCCGCGCGAAGGCCTCACGCAGCCGCTGCTGCTCCTGCCGGTTAGCCTGGTCCAGACGTTCCAGGGCGGCCCCGTCGGTTGCCTGGGTGACCACCGCCGGGGCGCGCGATGCATCCAGCACGTGGATCACCGGCGCGTGGTACACAGGCGCGATTTTCACCGCGGTGTGCTTGGCGCTGGTGGTGGCACCACCGATCAGCAGAGGCAATGACAACCCCTCGCGTTCCAGTTCGCTGGCTACGTGCACCATTTCGTCCAGCGACGGGGTGATCAGGCCGCTCAGACCAATCAGGTCGGCGCAGTGCTCGCGGGCCGCACTGACAATGCGTGCGGCCGGTACCATGACGCCCAGATCAATGACCTCGAAGTTATTGCAGGCCAATACAACACCCACGATGTTCTTACCAATGTCGTGAACATCTCCCTTGACCGTTGCCATGACCACCCGTCCACGGCAGCGGGAGGCCCCGCCCACGCCAGCAGCCGCCATGCGGGGCTGCAGCCAGGCAACGGCCCGTTTCATCACCCGAGCGCTCTTGACCACCTGGGGAAGAAACATCCGGCCGGCCCCGAACAGCTCGCCAACCTGGTTCATGCCGTCCATCAACGGTCCCTCAATGATCGCCAGCGGCGAAGGAAACGCCGGCAGCGCCACCTCCAGGTCGGCCTCCACCCATTCGTCTCGGCCGCGCAGCAGAGCTTCGCGCAGGCGCGTTGCCGGGTCCGCCTGCCGCCAGGCCAGGTCCTCGCCGCGGTTGCTCGCCTCCCCGCGCCAGGTGGAGGCCATCTCCAGCAGGCGCTCGGTCGCGTCAGGGCGGTGGTTAAACAGCACGTCCTCGATCCGCTCACGGGTGGCGGTCGGCACGCGGTCGTAGGCGGCGAGTTGGCCGGCATTGACGATCGCCAGGTCCATGCCTGCGGCCACCGCGTGAAACAGGAAGACCGCGTGGATGGCTTCGCGCATGGATTCCTGGCCGCGGAATGCGAAGGACACGTTGCTGACCCCGCCGCTGATCAGCGACCCAGGGCACGACGCCTTGATTAATGGTATGGCCTGCAAGTAGTTGTTGGCGTAATCTGCGTGCTCTTCCAAACCCGTGGCAACGGTTAGGATGTTGGCGTCAAAGAGGATGTCGCGCGGCGGCACACCCACCTCCTCGGTGAGGATGCGGTAGGCTCGGCGGCAAATCTCCACCCGCCGGTCCACCGTGGTTGCCTGCCCCTCCTCGTCGAACGCCATGACCACAATCGCGGCCCCGTAGCGCCGACACAGGACGGCCTGTTGCCGGAACACGGCTTCGCCTTCTTTCAGACTCAGCGAGTTGACGACGCTCTTGCCCTGCAGGCACCGCAGTCCGGCCTCGATGACGGCGAAATCCGAGCTGTCCACCATGACCGGCAGGCGGGCGATGTCGGGTTCGGCGGCCAGGCGCTGCAGGAACTCGGTCATGGCGGCCCGGGCGTCCAGGAGCCCCTCGTCCATGTTCACGTCGAGCAGGTTGGCGCCACCGTTAACCTGCGCTCGGGCGATCTCGACGGCTTCATCTAACTTATTGTTGCGGATAAGATTGGCGAATTTGCGTGAGCCTGACACATTAGTTCTCTCGCCCACCATCGTGAGATTACCGCCAGCGTACACCCGGTAAGGTTCCAGGCCGCTGAAGCAGGGCACCGAGGCCGTCGGCGGGGGCGTACGGGGGGGGCAGTCGGCCACGGCTGCGGCAATGGCGGCCACGTGGTCCGGGGTGGTCCCGCAGCATCCCCCCACGAGGTTCAGCAGCCCCTCCGCGGCGTACTGGCGCAGAACCGTGGCCATCGCCGCCGGCGATTCGTCATACTCGCCCATCTCATTGGGCAGGCCCGCGTTCAGGTAGCAGCTGAAAGGCACCGGGGCCAGGCGCGCCAGGGCCTCGATGGCCGGCCGCATCTGGGCCGGACCCAAGCCGCAGTTGACCCCGACGCTCAGCAGGTCCGCATGTTCAATCGAATACCAGAATGCCTCGGGCGTCTGCCCGGAGAGGGTGCGGAAGCTGGCGTCGGCGAAGGTGACCGAGACCATCGTGGGCAGGTCCCGGCCCGCCTCGGCGGCGGCCTCGGCTACGGCCCAAAGACATGCCTTCATCGTCAGCGTGTCGAACACCGTCTCGATTAGCAGCAGGTCAACACCGCCGCGCAGCAGGCCGCGGATCTGCGCCTGATAGCCAGCGGCCACCGTGGCGAAGTCATGGGTCCGATAGCCTGGGTTACTCACGTCCGGTGACAGCGACAGGGTGGCACGGGTCGGACCGATCGCGCCGGCGACGAACCGCGGTCGCGCCGCGTCGCCGAGGCGGTCAACGGCCGCTCTGGCAAGCCGTGCCGCAGCCTCGTTCAACTCCTCCGTTAAGTCTGATAAGTCATAGTCTGCCAGTGAAATGGGGGTTGCATTGAAGGTGTTGGTCTCGATGATATCCGCCCCGGCCTGGAGGTAGTCCAGGTGGATCTGGCTGACCACATCGGGGCGCGTCAGGCAAAGCAGGTCGTTACAGCCGCGCAGGTCCACCGGGTGCCCGGCGAAGCGATCGCCACGATAGTCTTCCTCGCGCAGTCGGCGGGACTGGACCATCGACCCCATGGCCCCGTCGAGGATCATGACACGTTGCTCGAGTATCTGCCGCATCTGCTGCGCGACTGCCCTCATTCGCCTAGCCTCGCTGGTTGTTTTCCGGGAGTGGGAGCGCCCACTGCCTCCTGGGGCCCCGGGCCGGTGCCTGGGCCGGCCGCTGACCTTGGCCACCCTCGACTCTACTCGTTGGGCGCCTACCAGGCAACCGCTGGTGGCGCCGCGTACCCCCTTGCGGCTTGGGCGCGGGTGTCGCTGTGTTAGGGGTCGGGCCTCGGACCCCGACTCCGCGCCGCGTGACGCGGCCCGGTCGCCGTTCGAACCACAGCCAAGCCCCCGTCGCCAAAAGGCCGACCGATGAGCGAGTCACCCGCGCACCCGCGTCCCGCGTGGGACGAATACTACATGCGCATCGCGCTCGCAGTGCGCGCCCGAGCCAACTGCCACGGCAACCGCGTGGGGGCCCTGCTGGTCAAAGACGACCGCATCATCGCCACTGGGTACAACGGGACGCCTGCCTCGATGCCGAACTGCCTGGACGGCGGCTGCCATCGGTGCTCGCGCCGCGACCACTATGTGTCTGGTCAGGCGTACGACCTGTGCATCTGCGTGCACGCCGAACAGAACGCCCTATTGTCGGCGGCTCGGTTCGGGATCGCCACCGAGTCCTCGCTGCTCTACTCGACCATGCGCCCCTGTTTCGGCTGCACCAAAGAGCTGCTGCAGGCCAAGGTGGCAGGGGTGTGCTACTTGCATGAGTGGGTCTATCCTGATCCTGATATGCAGAGTGAGTACCACCGACTTCAATCCTTCTTGCCCAACGGGTTAAGAAAACTCGACATGCACGATCCAGAGGCCGAATGGGCAGTGAGCGGCAGGCGCTCCGAGGGGGTCCCGGACCGCGGCGTAAGCCGGTAAGGGACGGGGCGGCGGGCGTGCCGGCACACGGCTGCTGGGGCGGTTAACCGGTTTGGCTGGGGGCTCCGGTAACGGATGGGTCGTTTGGGCAGGGCAGTAAGGCGTGTGCGGAGGCGGTGGCGCGGCGGGGGCGCGGACCCGAATTCATCCGCTCGGCGTCCCGTGTGTGGGGCCAACTGCCCACGCCGGCAGGCTCGTCGTCCAGTTGCCGACGGGCGTCGCGTGCGTGGGGCGGGGGAACCTCGCGGGGTAGCGGACCATTGCCATGCGGGCTGTGAACGCCGACACGGGATTGCCCCTGGATCGATTGCGGCGGTGCCTGGGTGACGGCCGGTCAGGGCGCCTGGAGCAGGTACATGGCGCTCTCTGAAAGGCCGCTGCCGTGGGCGGCCAGGGCCAGCGCGGGCGTCTGGCGCAGGAGTTCGGCGGTGCGTGTCGCCAGACCGCCGGCGGTCTGGCGCGTCACATCCGCGTCGCCAGCCGCAGCCGCCATGGCCTGTGCGGCCTGGGCCAGCAGCTGCGCCTGCCCGGCCAGATCGCCTTGAGCCACAGATTGCAGCGCTTCGACCTGCGTGGTCAACTCAGCCAAGCGACCCGCAGCAGCCTCAGCCTCGTCGGCCGACGCCAGGGATAGGGCGAAAATCGAGGTGCCTGGGTCGCCGCCCGCGCGGCCGCGCCCCTCCAACAGCCGGGTCAGCGTCGCGTTCCCGGCTTGGCCGCCGGTCTCGGCGCCGTCGGGCGTGGCTGCCTGGCTGGCGCCGGTGGATGGCGTGGCTGCCTGGCTGGCGCCGGTGGATGGCGTGGCAGGGCCGGCGGGCAGCGCCGACGGCCGCTCTGCAGCGGCCGCGGCCACGCTCGGTGGCGCCACCGCGGAACGGCGGCCAGCGCTGCCGGGCGTGGTCAGGGAGGTGCTGCCCAGCGACTGCCGGATGCTTTGCTGGAGGCTGGTGAACTGGTCTGACAGGGCCTGCCGCTGCTCGGTAGTCAAGCCAGAAGCCGTAGCCTGCCGAGCCAGGGCCCCCAGTTGCCGCAGCTTGGGCACGAGCTGGTCGGCCGTTGCCGCCAGCTGGGTGGCGGCGTTCATGGCCGTTTGGGACCGGCTGGTGAGGGATGCCAGGGAGCGCAATTCGGTGCCCCGACTGCTGGTCTGGCGCGTCTGCGCCGCGTCGAGAACAGGGGCCGGAACCGAAGTGCTGGCCGCGCTCGGCGCCGGTGAACGGGTGGCGCGCAGGACCGACTGGAGCAGCGTCTGGTCAGCGGGGCTGATGGTTGACATGGCGGCCTCCAGCAGGAGCGCGCCACTAGGCCATCCCGCGGGGCGGGGGCTGGCAGCGCGAGAATCGGCGCATCTTCACCCGGGCTCGCCAACGCTGCTCGGGGATCGGAACGCAGCGAACCTGGGACCACGGGTACATCCTACCCGCGTACATACCACCTATAATGTAATTCCGGGTGTCCATTTTGCGAGACCTTTTTCCGCCGCCGGGCGCGGACAGGCTGCCCGCCGCGGCGCGATGTTTTGCATAACAATGCTTGATTTTCGATAATTATCGGCTATCTTCTGCTGACAGAGACACTTTTCCTTTACGGCGAAACGGGGGCGCGGCAATGCAGGCAGGCATCCAGGCACTGGCGGCGCCGTTACCATCGGTGCTGGCCGCCCCCTCGGTGCAGCCGGCCGCGCTGGGGCCGCGCGACTTGGAGCGCCTGGCCCAACGGGCCTGGCCGGCCTTGGAGGAGCAGTGGCTGGACGGCTGGTTGCTGCGGTTCTCACAGGGTTACACGCGCCGTGCCAACTCGGTGGCGGCCCTCGCCGCCGGTTCGTTGCCCCTGACGGAGAAGATCGCCCAGTGTCGGGCCGAGTACCGGCGGCGTGGCTTACCGCTCATTTTCCGCATCGCGCCATCGTCGGAACCGCCGCAGTTGGACGGGGTCCTGGCGGCGGCCGGATACCGCAGCGAGGCAGAGACGATCACGCAGGTGGCCTCGCTTGGCGAATTGTCCACGGCGTGCCATCCGGCCGTCCACACTTGGTCGCGCGCCACTGACGAGTGGCTGGCCGCGTACCACCACTGCGGCGGTGTCGCCGGGGCAGACGTGCCGTTGCTGCGCCAAGCACTGGCCAAGGGCACGGCGCCGTCGCTGTTTGTCGCCCTGCACACCCATGGGGAGCCCGTGTCCTGCGCCATGGGCGTGCTCGATCGCGGGTACCTTGGGGTCTACTCGGTGGTCACGGCCGTGGGCCACCAGCGCCGGGGCCACGCCCGGGCCTGCATCAGCGCCCTGGCCCGTTGGGCGTCCGAGCGCGGGGGTGAGCACGCCCACCTGCAGGTCCTGGCCGGCAACCAGCCAGCCCGCCGGCTTTACGCCCGGCTCGGATTCCGCACGGCGTACCGGTACTGGTACCGCGTCGAAACATCGCCCACCCGCACGCCGTCCGCGTGATTGACCCGGATCGGCAGTTTGTCCGAGCCGCGCTGCCCGGAGCGCCGTGGAACCTGACGGCGGCGGGGCGCACGCGCGGCATGCGCAGATGAGCGAGCCGGCGGGCATCCCGCGGGCCATCGCGGTCTTGGAGCAGGGCATCGCCGACGGCCTCCACGCGGGCGCCCAAGTGTACGTGTCGCGGCACGGCCGGGTGATCTCCGACCTGGGCCTGGGCACTTCGCGCCCGGGGACTCCCTTGGAGTCCCGGACGCTGATGCTGTGGTTCTCGGCCACCAAGCCGCTGGTGGCCGTTGCCGTGGTCCGCCTGTGGGAACAGGGACGGCTGGATCTGGATGACCGCGTGGCCACCCACCTGCCGTCTTTTGGCCAGCGAGGGAAGGACGCGGTGACCCTCCGCCACGTATTGACCCACACGGGAGGCTTCCGCTCGGCGGTCGACCTGGGTTGGCACCCGGAGCCGTGGGAGCAGGCCGTCGCGCGGGTATGCGGCGCCGGGCTCGAGCGCGGTTGGGTCCCCGGGCAGCGGGCTGCGTATCACGCGGTGTCGGGATGGTACGTGCTGGGGGAACTGGTCCGCCAGCTGTCGGGACAGCCGTTCGCGGTCTACCTGCGCGAGCAGATCCTTCAGCCGCTGGCCATGGACGACACCTGGGTGGGCATGTCGTCGATTGAGTACGAGCGGCAGGAAGACCGCATCTGCGCCATGGCCAACACCGCGGGCCGCGAACCCCAGTGGAGCCCGGCCCGGGCCCGGTCGCAGATGGCGCTGCTCACCAACCCGGGAGCCGGGGCCCACGGCACCATGCGCGATCTGGGACGGTTCTACGAGGCGCTGTTGCGGCGCGGCCAGGGCGAACGCGGCAGGTTGCTCACCGCGCCTGCCGTCGAGGCCCTGGTGGCTCGGCACCGGGTGGGGCTGTTCGACGAGACCTTCCGGCAGCGCGTCGACTGGGGGCTCGGGTTGGCGCTCGATTCGCGGCACTACGGCGACGGCCCGGCGCTGTACGGGTATGGTGACCACTGCTCGTCGCGCACCTTTGGTCACAGCGGCAGGCAGTCGTCAGTGGCGTTTGCCGATCCCGAGGCCGGGCTGGTGGTGGCGGCGGCGGTCAACGGCATGCCCGGGGAGCGTCGGCATGAACAGCGCATGCGGCAGTTCCTAGGGGCGCTGTACGGCGACCTGGGTCTGACGCAGTCGACCGTCAGCTGATCGTCAGGGAGGCAGGGCGTCATGGGCAAACGGGTGATCGTCGTCGGCGGGGATGCGGCGGGCATGAGCGCCGCCAGTCAGGCACGGCGTGCCAATCCGGGCCTGGAGGTGGTGGTGCTGGAGCGCGGTCACCATGTGTCCTATGGCGCCTGTGGCATCCCGGCGCTGATCGCCGGCGACATTGCCGCGCCCGAAGCCCTGGTGGCGTTGACACCGCCGGCCGTGGCCGCCCGGGGCATCGAGCTCCGCACTGACTGCGAGGTCGTCGAACTGAGGCCTGCTGCCCGCCAGGTAGTGGTGCGGGGCGGCGGGACCTGGCGCTACGACTATCTGGTGCTGGCCACGGGTGCCGCCGCCGTGCGCCCGGCGTGGGCCGGCGAGAACCCGGCCAACGTGGTGACTGTCCGCAGCCTCCAGGACGGCATCGACCTGCGGCGTTGGGTCGACTCGGCCGGCGGCAGGCGCGCGGTGGTCATCGGCGCCGGTCCGCTCGGCCTGGAACTGGCCGAGGCACTGGCCAGGCGCGGGGTGGACGTCTCCCTGGTGGCCCGCGCCAAGCAGCTTCTGAGTGGTTTCGAGGCCCCTGACGTGGAGGCGGTTACCGCCGCCCTGACCGCCGTTGGCGTGCGTCCGCTCCTCGGCCGCACCGTCGCGTCGCTGCGGTGTGCCGCCGGCCGGGTGGCGGCGGTGGTAACCGATCAGGGCGAGGTGGGCGCCGACCTGGTAGTCCTGGCCCTGGGGGTGCGGCCGGCGTCCGAGCTGGCGGCGCGGGCCGGTCTGCCGTTGGGGGCGGCCGGCGGCCTGGTGGTCAACGATCGGATGCGCACGGCAACCCCCGGGGTGTTCGCGGCCGGTGACTGCGTCGAGGTGCCGCACGTGGTTACCGGCGAGCGCGTTTTCGCCCCGTTGGCGCTGACCGCCAACCGCACTGGCCGCGTTGCCGGCGACAACCTGGCTGCCGACAGCCTCGGCCGCGCCTCGAGCCAGCGTTTCCGCGGCACTGCCGGCTCGCTCATTGCGCAGGTGGCTGGTTTCACCATTGCCGGGGTCGGCCTGAACGCGGCGCAGGCCACGGCGGCCGGTTTCACGGTGGCAGTCCTCTCCCGCGAGTACCACTCCCGGGCAGCCTACTACCCTGGCGGCCGTCCGCTCCGCCTGCGCATTGTCGTCGACCGGCACACGCGCCGTCTGCTCGGCGCGCAGATGGTGGGCGAGGAGGGGGTTGCCGGTCGCATCGATGTGTTCGCAGCCGCACTGCATGGGCGCCTGACGGTCGATGACGTGTACCATCTCGACCTGCCCTATTCGCCGCCCTACGGACCCGTGTACGACCCGGTGATCGATATCTGCGGTCGCGCCAGCCTGGAACTCTAGGACGCGACGCAGTCCCCCCGGCCAGCCTGCCTTGACATGGCGCGGCGCCGCTGCTACTCTGGTCACGGTCCTGCCATGGTAACCGCAGCGAGGAGAAGGGGATGATCATCCGCGTTCCGGGGGGAGCAGCGCTGGAGTTCGCCGGTGGGGGTACCGTCAAAGACGCCCTCGTGGCTCTGGACAAAGGGTTGCTCAAGACGTGTATCGCTGCGCGGTTCCAGGGCGATATCGTGGACTTCCACACGCCGCTGCCCGCGGCGGCAGAAGTCGAGTTGATCACCTGGGACGACGAAGCGGCCCCCTGGGTATACCGGCACAGCCTGTCCCACGTAATGGCGCAGGCCGTGCAGCGCCTGTTCCCACAGGCCCAGCTGGCTATCGGTCCGGCGATCGACACGGGGTTCTACTACGACTTCGATGTCGAGCGGCCGTTCTCCGCTGACGATCTGACGCGCATCGAGCAGGAGATGGGGCGCATCTGCAAGGAGAACCACCGCTTCGAGCGCGTGGACGTGCCGCGCGCGGAGGCGCTGGCCATGCTGGCCCAAGCCCCGTACAAGCAGGAGATCGTCACCGACCTTGCCGACGAGCAGACCCTGTCGTTCTACCGCGATGGCGACTTCCTCGACCTGTGCCGTGGTCCGCACGTGCTCGGTACCGGCCAGATCCGCCATTTCCGTCTCCTCAGCGCCGCCGGGGCGTACTGGCGCGGTGACGAGAAACGCAAGATGCTGCAGCGCATCTACGGCACCGCCTTCGCCACTCGGGAGGCGCTCGACCACCACCTGCAGATGCTGGAAGAAGCGCGCAAACGCGACCATCGCCTGCTGGGCCGTCAACTGCAGCTGTTCCACATTGACGAGGAGGTGGGGCAGGGCCTCATCCTGTGGACCCCCCGCGGTGCGGTGGTGCGGCAGGAGCTGCAGACTTTCATCGGCGCCGAGCTCCGTCGTCAGGGATACAGCCAGGTCTTCACGCCGCACATCGGCAAGCTGGACCTGTACCGCACCAGCGGCCATTTCCCGTACTACCGCGAGAGCCAGTACCCACCCCTGATCGAGCACGAGCATCTGGCCCGCCTGGCCGACGAAGGCTGCACCTGCAGCGACTTGGCCAACCAGATGCGTGAGGGCACTATCGACGGCTATCTGCTCAAACCGATGAACTGCCCGCACCACATCAAGATCTTCGCCTCGCAGGCGCGCAGCTACCGTGATTTGCCCGTGCGCCTGGCCGAGTTCGGCACGGTCTACCGGTGGGAGCAATCGGGCGAGATCGGCGGTCTGACCCGCGTGCGCGGGTTCACTCAGGACGACGCGCACCTGTTTTGCACCGAGGACCAGGTGCCTCGCGAGCTCCTCGGTTGCCTGGAACTGGTACGCATCATCTTCGCCACGCTGGGCATGAAGGACTACCGCGTCCGGGTCGGGTTGCGCGACCCCGACAGCACCAAGTACGTGGGCGCCCCGGAGAAATGGGACCGCGCCGAGGCGGCGTGCCGCGAGGCCGCCCGATCCCTGGGCGTCGCCTTCAGCGAGGAGGCGGGCGAGGCGGCTTTCTACGGGCCCAAGATCGACTTTGTGGTGCGTGACGTCATTGGTCGCGAATGGCAGCTGGGCACGGTGCAGGTGGACTACAACCTGCCGGAGCGCTTCGGGCTGAGTTACACCGGCCAGGACGGCCAAGCCCACCGGCCGGTGATGATCCATCGCGCCCCCTTCGGATCAATGGAAAGGTTCGTGGGGGTGCTTATCGAGCACTTCGGCGGCGCGTTCCCGGTATGGTTGGCGCCAGTTCAGGCCGTGGTCCTGCCCATTGCCGAACGGCACGTGGAATACGCGGCCCAGGTGCATCGGCAACTCCTGGACGCGGGCGTGCGGGCCGATCTGGACGCCGACAGCCAGACCCTGAACTACCGCATCCGCCAGGCGCAGGTGCAGAAGGTGCCCTACATGCTTGTTGCCGGCGACCGCGAAGCCGCGGCGGGCGAGGTCACTGTGCGTCGCCGCAGTGGCGAGGGCCAGCAGGCGGCGCCGGCGGCGGAAGTGGTTGCCGCCATCGCCGCGCAGATTGCCGCCAGATCACTGGACTAGACCCCGTGTACGGGGCGTGCTGTCGCTGGGTCTGGCCCGGGCGGCAGACCGGGTGTTGGTTGCCGTAGGCGGCCGTCGCCCGGCGTCGGCCTGCGGCAGGCCGGGGCCCTGACCACAAGCGCCGCTGAGGAGAACCCGTCGATGCGCATGAGCCAGCTTTTCAGCCAAACCCTGCGGGAAGCGCCCGCCGATGCCGAGGTCGCCAGCCACCAGCTCCTGCTCCGCGCTGGTTTCATTCGCCAACTGGCCAGCGGCATTTTCTCGTACCTGCCCTTGGCTCGACGGTCGCTGGATCGCATCGAGCGGATCATCCGGGAGGAGATGGACGCCATCGGCGGCCAGGAAATGACCATGCCGGTCGTGCACCCGGCCGACATCTGGAAACAGACGGGGCGCTGGTACGCTATCGGGGCGGAAATGGGCCGTTTCCTCGACAAGTCAGGACGCGACATGGTCCTGGCCATGACCCACGAGGAGGTGGTCGCCCACTTGGTCAGCCGCGAGATCAAGTCCTATCGGCAGTTGCCGCAGCTGGTGTACCATCTGCAGACCAAATGGCGCGACGACCCCCGTCCCCGCTCCGGACTGATCCGTGTCCGCGAGTTCACCATGAAGGACAGCTACAGCTTGGACGCGGACTGGGACGGCCTGGTGCGCCAGTACCAAGCGCACTACCAGGCGTACTTCAACATCTTCCGCCGCTGTGGTATCGATGCCGTGGCCGTGCGTTCCGACGTGGGCATGATGGGGGGGGCCGTGGCGCACGAGTACATGTACATGAACCCAATCGGCGAAGACACGCTGATCCTGTGCGACCACTGCGGGTATGCGGCAAACCGCCAGATCGCTCGCTTCCAGGCACCGGCGGCAGCGCCTGAGGAGCCGTTGCCCAACAGCAAGGTAGCTACCCCCGGCACGACCACCATTGACGACCTGTCGGCCCTGCTCGGCGTGCCTGCCAGCCGTACGGCCAAAGCCGTTTTCATGGTGGCCACGGTGGCCGGCGCCGAGGCCGACGAGCAGCGCTTTGTGTTGGCGGTCATCCGGGGCGATCTGGAAGTGAACGAGACCAAGCTGGCCAATGCCGTCCGGGCCAGGGACCTGCGCCACGCGCAGGACGATGAGATCACCGCCGTGGGGGCGGTGCCGGGTTACGGATCGCCCATCGGCACTTCCGGGGCCCTGGTGGTCGTCGATCACACGATTGCGGCTTCGCCGAACCTGGTCGCCGGCGCCAACGAGTCGGGTTACCACCTGCTCAACGTCAACTGCGGTCGCGATTTCACCCCGGATATCGTCGCTGACCTGGCGGCGGCCCGCGAAGGCGACGCCTGCCCGGAATGCGGGCAGGCCCTGCGCGCTGCCCGCGGCATTGAGGTGGGCAACATCTTCCAGTTGGGCACCAAGTATACCGAAGCCTTGGGCGGCCACTTCCTCGACGCCGAAGGCCGGACGCAACCCGTTGTCATGGGCTCCTACGGCATCGGCGTCGGCCGCCTTCTGGCGTGCGTCGCCGAGGAGCACCACGACGACCAGGGATTGGTGTGGCCCATTTCGGTTTCCCCCTTCGACGTGCACGTGGTGGCTGTGGCCAAGGGACCGGGGCCGGTGCAGGAGGTGGCCGACCGGCTTTACGCACGGCTGCGCGCCGCGGGTTTGGAGGTACTGCTCGACGACCGGCCCGAGAACCCGGGCGTCAAGTTCAACGACGCTGACCTGATGGGCGTGCCGCTGCGCATCACGGTCGGCGAGCGCTCGCTCAAGCGAGGTGTTATCGAACTCAAGGCGCGCGCTGCGGCTGAGCGTGAAGAGGTACCCGCAGCGGACATCGTGGCGCGCGTGCTGAGTGAGGTGACGCGTCTGCGCGATGAGTTGACCGCGCGCGTTCAGCCGGTGCCGTACCGCGAGTAGTCGGACCACTCCCGTCGTCGTCGTCGCGGCGGGCTCGGGACGGCACCTGGGGTCGTCGGTACGCCGCCAATGCTTTCTTCACGCGAGCGAGCACCATGGGCAGGAGAGCACGTCGCCCAGCCACGGCTGATCGGGGTACGGCAGGCGCGGCACCGGGCCCCGCGGCGCCGCCGCCGGGACTGCCCGCCACGGTTGCCAGCCCGCCCATCGACGCCCAGGCTCCCGTCTGGTTGACGGCGTTGGAGGCTGCCAGCCTGGCTTCGCTGCTGGCGATCGGGGCCCAGTCGGGCGCTACCCTCGTGGGATTGAACGCGGTGCGGCGGGCCGACCGGTTGGCGCTGGTGTTCGTCGACAGTCGCCTGGCGTCGCGTACCCGGCACGAGCTGGTCGCCTGGGGTCAGCGCGGCGCGCGGGTGTACATGCTTGAGGACCTGGCAGCCCTCGCCGCGCCGCTGGGGCGCCAGGACGTGCGCGTGTTGGCGGTGCGCGCGGGGAGTGTCGCCGCCGGCCTGGTGGCGCGGCTACGGCGCCTGCCGCTGACGCACCCGAACCGTGACGAGGAACCTGACATGGCCGCTGCTCCGACGTCCCCGTCGTGCTACGATCGCCTGCCGCGCGCTGAGGTAATCAAGGCGGTTGAGCGCCGCGGACCCCGACGTGTGCCGTTGGCCATGGCCCGTTGGTGGGGCGAAGGGCTGGGCGCCCAGTACGGCGATCAACTGGCGCCGTTGGCCCGTTTCCCCGAGGACGTGGCGTTCATCGGGTTGCCCAAGTTCGATGTCAGTGCCATGGGACTGTCCTGGGAGCTGCCCCGCGGCGGCGCCCACGACAACCGCGCGGTGATCGACGACTGGTCGCAGCTGGACGAGTTCATCGCCAAGCTCCCTGACCCGGCGGCCGATCCCCGTTTCGAGGAACTGGGGCGCCAGGCGGCGGCCTGCCATGCTGCCGACACGTACCTGATCGTCGGCTGGTGGGGGCTGTTCTTCGAGACCCCGTGGGGCCTGCGGGGCATGGAGAACCTCATGGTCGATTACTACCAAGCCCCCGAGCACATCCATCGTCTGCACGACGCGCTGTGCCAGCTCTACTGCCGCAGCATCGCCAAGGCGGCTGAGGTGATGGCGCCCGACGGTTTCTGGACCAGCGATGACCTGGGCCACCAGACGCAACCCATGATGCGGCGGCAGACCTTCGACGCCCTGCTCAAACCGTACTACGACCGCATTGGCGCGCTGCTGCAGCAGCATGGCATTCATTGG
>CAITNQ010000477.1 GCA_903893785.1 uncultured Gemmatimonadota bacterium | reverse complement strand
GCTCCACCTGGCCCGTTGGGATGCCCACGCCCTGCCCCTGGCCCCACGCAGTATCGACGTGGTGCTGGCCAATCTGCCGTTCGGCAAACAGATCGAGGCCACGATCGACGAAGCCAGCCTGCTGCGCGAACTGGCGCGAGTCATGCGTCCGGGCCGGCGGGCCGCCCTGCTCGCCGGGCCCGAGACCGCGCTAGAGGCCCTGAGCGCCACCGCCGACTCGGGCTTTGTCCTGCGCCAGCGACTGCGCCTCCACCTGCGGGGCGTCGAGCCGCTGCTGCTGGTGCTGGAGCGTCGGGCCAGCGGCGCACCGGCCGCCCTTGATCGGGCCCACCCGCGCCTGTAGTTTCTGGACAGACACCCGCCAAAGGATCGCCGTGGAACTGGATGGGCTGCGCCGCCCGGACTGGGCTCCCGGCCAGCTGCTGGCCTTTTCTGGCTTGGACGGCCCAACCGACTTTGAGCACGGCCTGGTGGCCCGTACGGCGCCGGGCGCGCCGGGATTGGAGCTGCTGCTGCCCGGTCGCGGTCGCGTCGACTTTGCCGCCAGCGCTCGCGGCCCCTTTACCGTGGCTTCGGACTGGCTGACTGCGGCCCCGCCTGCCGGCCCCGTGCGTCTGGCCTGGCTGGATGCCCACCACGTGCTGCTCGAGGGCGAGGGATTGACGGCCCAGGTAGGCGACGGATTGGCCGTTCGGCAGCAGGGCCAACGCCTGCTGGTGGGCAGCGCGGCTGCCTTCGCGCCCAACCTGCTGCAGGCTGATCTGGACCAGGCCTTGGCCGCGCGCCAGGACTGGCTGCGACGACAGCCCCTGCCCGCGACCCGGTCGGCGGCGGCCCACCGCGCCGCGGCCAAAGCGCTGGCGCAGATGAAGGGCCAGGTCTGCACCCCCGCCGGGCAGATCGCTCACCGTTGGTCCACGCCGGACCGCTGGCCCCATCGAGCTGTGTGGCTGTGGGACTCGGCCTTCCACGCCATTGGTTGGCGACACCTGGATGCGCCCCTGGCCCGCGACCTGCTGCTAGCCGTGTTCGACGCCCAGCGCGACGACGGCTTTGTCCCTCACATGATCGGCCCGGACCGGTCTTCGGCCATCACCCAGCCACCGGTGCTGGGACTGGCGGCCGCCCTGGTCCATCAGGTGGCGCCGGAGCGCGGCTGGCTGCGCGAGATCTACCCCTGCCTGGCGGCCTATGTGGACTGGGACCTGCGGCACCGCGACAGCAACGGCGACGGTCTGGTGGAGTGGCAGATCGAAGGCAATCCCCATTGCCGCAGCGGCGAGAGCGGCATGGACAACTCGCCGCGCTTCGACACCGCGACGCAGCTGGACGCGGTCGACTTCAATGCCTTCCTGGCCCACGAGTGCGAGGTGTTGGCAGCCTTTGCCCGGCAACTGGGCCGCGCGGCCGAGGCGCGGCGCTGGCACGAGCGCCACACCGACCTGTGCCAGCGGATCAACGCGCGGTTGTGGGATGACGAAGCCGGCCTGTACGTGGACTACGATGTGGACCGTGACGAACCCTCGCCGGTGCGGGCCAGCGCCGGTTTTCTGCCCCTGCTGTGCGGTGCCCCGTCGCCGGCCCAAGCCCGCCGCCTGGCCGCCCACCTGGAGAACGCCGACACCTTTGGCGCCCCGGTGCCGCTGCCCTCGGTGGCCCTGGACGATGTGGCCCACTACGCGCCGGACATGTGGCGGGGGCCGATGTGGGTGAATGTGAATTGGATGGTGGCCATGGGCCTGGCCCGCTACGGCTTGAGCGAAGCCGCGGCGAAACTGCGCCAGGCCACCTGCACCGCGATCGAGGACGGGGTCGCCCGCTTCGGTACGTGCTTCGAGTACTACGACGCGCGGGCCGAACGGGCGCCAAGCGAACTGCCGCGTAAGGGCCGGTGTGACCCGGCGAACAGCCCGTACCACGGGGTGATTCACGATTACGGTTGGACGGCGACGCTCTACCTCGACCTGGTCGCCGACGCCACCGCCTGAGCCTGCTGTCTCAGCCCGACGTCTCCAGGAGGAACACCATGTCCAGCGATGTGCTCGTTTTCGTCGGAACCTATACGCGCGGCGGCGGTGACGGGATCTGTCCCTACGCCCTGGATCTGAGCAGCGGCGCCCTGACCCGGTTGCCGGGCGCCGGCAGGGTTGAGAATCCGTCGTTTCTGGCCCTGGCGCCCGGCGGCACGCGTCTGTATGCCGTCAGCGAGACCGAGAGTTTCGCCGGCGGCCAGAGCGGCGCGGTCAGTGCCTTTGCGGTCGACAAAGCCACGGGCGACCTGCAGTTGATCAACCAGCAGTCCTCGGCCGGACGCAGTCCCTGCTTCGTCAGCGTCGACGCCACCGGCACCTCGGCGCTGGTGGCCAACTACTCGAGCGGCAATGTGGCGCGCCTGCCAATCCACGCCGACGGCTCCCTGGGCGCGGCCAGCGGCACCGGCCAGCACCAGGGCAAGTCGGTCAACCCCCGCCGTCAGCAGGGGCCCTATGCCCACTCCATCTACCCGGATCCGACCAACCGGTTCGCCCTGGCCGTGGACCTGGGCATCGACCGTATCATCACCTACCGGCTGGCCGCCGACGGCACCCTGCCGCTGCACGAGGGACCGCCGACCGCGGTGGCGCCGGGAGCCGGACCGCGACACTTTGCCTTCCACCCGAACGGCCGTTTCGGCTACGCGATCACCGAGCTGGCCAACACCGTAGTTGCCTTCCGCTACGACGCCGACGCCGGCCGACTGCACGAGATCCACACGATCTCGACGCTGCCCTGGGGCTGGACCGCTGAGAGTTACTGCGCTGAGGTGCAGCTGTCGCCGGACGGGCGGTTCCTGTACGGCTCCAACCGTTACCACGACAGCCTGGCGGTATTCGCGGTGGACAGCGAGACCGGGCGCCTGTCGCTGGTGGAAATCGTCCCCTGCGGCGTCAAGCATCCACGCCACTTCGGCATTGACCCCACGGGAGCCTATCTGCTGTCGGCCGGCATGGAGAGCAATGACATTGTGGTCTTCGCGCGCGACGCCGAAACCGGACGCCTGACCCCCACGGCGCACCGCGTGGAACTGCCGCGGCCGGTGTGCGTCCGTTTCCTGGCCCGCTGAAAGGGAGGCCCTGGTGCTCACGCCGCAGTCGCGTCTGCAGGACTTCCCGTCGCTGGCCACGCGCACGTACCTGAACACCGCGGCCGAGGGCATTCCCTCGCCGCCCGTGCTGGAGGCCCTGGCCCAATATGGCCGCGACAAGATCCTGGGCATGGATGGCCGCCGCCTGCACGAGGCGCAGTGGCACGAACTGCGCCAACGGGCGGCGCGCTGCTATGGCTTGACGCCTGAAGAGATCGCCTGCTGCTCGTGCACCTCGGAGGCCATGAACCTGGCCGCCGCGGCCCTGCAGCTGAGGCCCGGGGACGAGGTGGTCGTCAATGACCTGGATTTCCCCGCCGGCGCCACGCCGTGGATGCAACCGACCTGCCCGGCGACCGCGCGCGTCTGGCGGGCCCGCCAGGGCGCCCTCCACAGCGAGGATCTGATCCCGCTGCTGGGGCCGCGAACGCGCTTTGTGGCGGCCTCGCTGGTCAGCTTCTACAACGGGTTCAGGCTCCAGGTGCCAGCCCTGGCCCGGGTCGTGCAGCAACACTCACCGGCCCTGCTCGGCGTGGATGTAACCCAGGCCCTGGGGCGCGTACCGCTGGACCTGAACGGCGCTGATCTGATCGTCAGCTCGACCCACAAGTGGATCCTGGGCACGCACGGTGGCTGCCTGGTCGGCATTCCGTCCCAACGGGCCAGCGCCTGGACAGCGCCGATGGGCGGCTGGTTCAACCTCCAGGACCCCTTCCGCGCCGACCGCTTTGACAGCCCCGCCGTCAGCCGACCGGGAGCGGCCAGCTTCATGGTCGGCATGCCCGCATACGGGGCCGTGTACGCCGTGAACGCGGCCCTGGGTTACCTTGAAACGGTCGGCGTAACCGCCATTGCCGCCCATGCCGACCCGCTGGTGCGCCACTTCCTGACCGAGCTGCAGCAGTTGCCGGTGGACGTGATCACCCCCGCCGAGACCGACGCGCTGGCGGGCATTGTCGCCTTCCTGCATCCGCAGGCCGAGCGGCTGCACGCCGCGCTGCACGCGCAGGACATCCACGTAATGTGCCACGCCGGACGGCTGCGCGTCGCCATCCACGGGTACAACACCGCGGCCGATGTGGACCGCCTGCTGACCGCCCTGGCTGGCGCCCTGGCCGCCTGAACCCACCGCCGCTGCCGGCCCCGCGCCGGCGGCGGCGGCACGCCATCTTGTTTGCTGCTGCCGACCTCCACTAACCGAGGCCTTGACCGCATGCGACTGCACCCGCTGCTGGATGATCCGACCGCCGTAGCCATCTACCGCCGCCCGGTAGCCGACCCGGTGGGGTGGCCTGAATTCCGCGCTGCGGCCGAGGAGACCATGGCCGCTATCCGCCTGGAACTGGACGGCGAGAAGGCGGTGATCAAACCGAACGTCACCTCCGGCGAGCGGTTCGCCGATCCCGAGACCGGGATCCAGACACATCCGGCGTTTGTCTGGGGCATGGCCGATTACCTGAAGGCCCACGGGGCGAAGAAACGTGGCATCTACGTCGTCGAGGATCCGCGCGACACCGACGACAACAATCCGCGACACTGGCGCGGCACGGGTTATGTGGAGATGGCTGAAGCCACCGGGACGCACCTGCGCTGCCCCACCAGCTTCACCTGCGTGCGGCGCGTGGTCCCGGATCCCCTGTGCCACGCTGAACGCCAGATCAGCCGCCTGGTCGTGGGCACCAACACGGTGTTCTTCAACGTCCCCAAGATGAAGACCCACAACCTGGGCATCACCACGCTGTGCATGAAAAACCTGATGGGCGTGGTCAATGTCTGGGACCGCCACTACTGTTCGCAGTCCTGGCATGAACTGCCCGAAGAGGCCAAACAGCAGACCGACGACCCCCAGACGCGTCGCCGCAACCACCAGCTGTGCCAGGCGGGTCTGGGCCGGCGCCTAGCGGATCTGGCCAAAGCCGCCACCCCCCATCTGAACCTGGTCGAGGGCGTCGTCGGCCGCGATGGTTCGGGTTTCCAACACGGCACCAACCATGCGCTGGGCGTGGTGGTGGCCGGCACCAATGTGGTGGCCGTGGACAGCGTCACCAGCTACCTGATGGGCTTCGACCCCAGGAAAGTCATCTACCTGCGCATTGCCGCCGAAGCCGGCGTCGGGATCAATGACGTCAGCCGCCTGCGGCTGTTCACGGTCGCCGACGGCGAACTGCAGCGCTGCAGTGATCTGGACGCGCTGCGCGCCCAGCCGCGGTTCAAGGTGATCTCGGGAGCGTCGCGGGACGACGTGGAGTACAACCTGTAAGGCAGAGCAGGCCCGGGGCGGGGACGCCGGGCGGGCGCTGACCGCAGGCCCGACGCGCGCTCGGCCCGGTTCGTCGGTGCGCCGGTTCGCGGGTCGGGTGTGCTGTGGCAGCCAACGCCGGGACGCCGCCTCGGTCCTGGTGCGGTCCGGGCCCGGTCACGCGGCCGCCCGGTCGATGCGCGACGAACCTGGCCCGCTCCAGACCCGCTGCCCCGGCGGCGGACCAGGTTCAGTGGTGACGAGTTGACCGCGAGCCGATGGCCGCCCTGAGGCCAGCGCCGCGGCTGGGGGGCGGGCCGATTCTGGCGCCCACGCGGGGAACGACTCTCGGCGGTACCGCCTTGACCACGAGCCGACGGGCCTCCTGAGAAGTCGCCGCGGCTGGGGGGCGGGCCGATTCTGGCGCCCACGCGGGGAGTAACACTCGGTGGTACCGGTTTGGCCACGAGCCGACGGCCGCCCGGGCCACGTGGGGCCGACGCTGAGCGGATCCGGTGCCCATGCCCGCCTGGCACTTCCGTATATTCACATGTCGGGGGCCGTCCCAACGAGCCTGTTCGCAATGCACGTAGTGTCTGCCCCACAGGAGTTCCATTGGCGGAGGGCCTGTTGACTGACCCGGGCCGGTCTGACCGCCCGGCGAGGGTGAGCGCCGACGCGACAGTGAACTGCCAGCGTCGCAGCGCGGCCTTTGACCGCGCCGGCCACGCCATGGCGGTCGCGCAGGCCCCGAGCGGCCGGATCACCGAGGTCAACCACGCCTGGACTGCCATGGCCGGGATCGCGGCCGACCAGGCGCACGGTCGCACGAGCCTGGAATTGGGCCTGTGGGGAACCGAGGCGGACTACGCCGCCTGCCTGGCCGAGGTACAGAGCTGTGGCCGCCTGGCCGCGCGCGCGGTAAGCCTGCGCCTGCCAGCCGGCTTAGCCGTCGTGGCCGTCAGCGCCGAGGCGTTCGCGGTGGGGGACGAGCCCTGCGTGCTGTGGGAATTCGGCGACCAGGCGGCCATCACACGCGCCCGCGGCGACCTCGACAGCGCCCACGACACAGAGTTGGCACACCACGCTGTGCGACTGGCCATCGCCCGCATGACCGTGCCCGAAGATCTGAGTGAGGTCGTCGCCGAGTGCGCACGGCAGATGCAGCGCCTGCACTGCAGCCCGTTCGACAATCTCGGCCTGCAGATCCTCAACGACGAACGCACGGATTTCGAGATCCTCAGCGTGCGGGGGGGCGACCGACCCGCGTCACCGCTGTGGCGGGAGGGCACCCACTGGGCAGGCATACTCGGGCGGGCGGCGCTGCATCCGTGGGTGGTCGAAGCCGTGACCAACGGGCGCCCCCACTACCAGCCAAACACCCCGGTGGGCGGCCCGTTGTCTCCCGGCTGCTCGGTGCTGGACGTGCCATTCTCGCACGGTACCCTGGCGATCAACCGGCAGGCTCCCGAAGCCTTCTCGCTGCGGGACGTCATCCTGTTGGCCGGCCTGGCCGAGGTGGTTGGCGAGGGGTTCCAGCGTTTTCAAGACCTCGTGCGTCACCGCCAGGCGCAGCGCCAGGCCGACATTGGTGCCGCCGTGCAACGGATCCGCAACCGAGTCCTGCAGATGCAGCACGAGGACGACTGGCCTCCTGTGGTGCGAGCCTTGACGGATGAACTGGCGGTCTTCGTCACCTTCGACCACTACTGCGTCTTCCTCATGGACGAGACGCCCGGTCCCCGCGACACCCTGGTGGTCGACCGCGTGGCCGTTGGCCGGGCATCCATCAGCTGGCGCGAGCGGCCTGCGCTGGTCGAGGCGCTGGAAACGGGCCGGCCGGTGTACCGCCGTTCGCGGCGCGATCCCCTGTTCTCGCCGCAGATCGAGTCCCGGGTCAATTCGGTCGTCGACATCCCGTTTGTCCGCGGCACGCTGGCGGTGAACTCAGACCACGAAGACGCCTTTGATGCCGTCGACCTGGCCGTGTTGGAGCAGTTCGCCCACGTGTTGGGCGAGGCCCACCGCCGGGTTCGCGACCTCCAGGCCCTGGATGAACAGCGTCTGCAGGCTGAGCGCCAACTCAAACTCGACCTGGCCCTGCAGCGGCTGCGCAACCGGGTGCTGGAGATGACCGCGCCCGACGACTGGCGGGGTCTGGCGGTCTCACTCCGGCACGAGCTGGCGGCCACGATGCCCCTCCTATGGTGTGGCATCAACTTCGTAGATCCGCTGCAGCGGGGCTTCCGAGCCGTGTACATCGCCCCGGACGGCACCATGCAGGAAACCAGCTACAACAACACCCCAACCTCCCTGCGCCAGGCCATGGGCGAAGGCGTGCCGGTGTACCGCCGCAACCGCGCCGAGATGGCCGCCCTGAACGAGAATCTGGCCAACGGTATCCACTCTGTGCTTGACGTCCCCTTTGTCGGCGGCACGCTGGCGGTAAACGCCGCCTGTGAGGACGCCTTTAGCGCGCCAGACATCGAGGCGCTGGCTCGCTTTGCCCAAGTCCTGACCGAGGCGTTCCGGCGACTGGACGACCTGCGCCAGATCGAGGCCCACCGCCAGCAGCGCGAGAGGCAGCTGAACCTGGACCTGGCCCTGCAGCGAGCCCGGGTGCAGGTGCTGCAGATGAACTCCCGCGAGGACTGGCAGCGGGTTTTCGCCGTCCTCGATGAGGAGGTGCGACGGTTGACCCCGGCCGCCGGCTGCTGCGTGGCACGGGTGGACCTTGGTGCCGGCCTGGCCACCTTCCGCCATGTGTCGTCAGAGATTGAGGGCGACAACGGGCCGCGGCCGTGGAAGCCGCTCAAGGCCGCCCTGCGCGAAGCCGTGGAAACCGGACGGACCGTGTACCGGCGCAATCGGGTCGAGATGGCGCACTACGGGGACAGCGTTCCCGACCGCCTGGTCCGCTGCATCGTCGATGTGCCCTTCGGCGCGGGCACGCTGTCGATCAATAGCCATACTGAGCAGGCCTTCGCTGACGCCGATCTGGTGGTACTGGAGCGGCTGGCCCAGGTGCTGGCCGAGGCCGAGCGCCGCCAACGGGACATCGATGAACGCGCCCGGCTGCAGCAGGAGGTAGAGGCGCAGCAACTGCGGGCTGCGCAGGCCGACCGCCTACAGGCGTTGGGCGAGATGGCCACCGGCGTGGCGCACGAGTTGAACCAACCCCTCAACGGCATCCGCACTTTTGCCGAGGGCGCTCTGCTGGCACCCGACCTCGGCTGGACCCCAAGTTCCGAGGAGACCACGCAGACCTTCCGTGACATCGTCGTCCAGGTGGATCGCATCTCGGCCATCATCGACCACATGCGGGTCTTCGCGCGGGACGACGCGGATCAGCCAGCCGTGGCCTTTGCCGCGGCCGAGCCCATCGAGGGGGCGCTGAAGCTGCTGGGCGCACAGCTGCGCCTTCGAGGCATCGAGCTGCAACTCGAGGCAGGGCGAGACTTGCCCCCGTGCATCGGTTGGCCCAACGCCGTGGAGCAGGTCCTGCTGAACCTGCTGAGCAACTCCCGCGACGCCATCGAGGAGCGGCAGGTGCAGGTCGGGCCGGACTGGCACCCCCGTATCGGCATCGCTGCGACCGCCACCCCTGACGGGCAGTGGGTCACACTGGTGGTGGATGACAATGCGGGTGGGGTGCCCGAAGCCATCTTGGGGCGCATCTTCGACCCTTACTTCACCACCAAACCGGTGGGCAAGGGGACCGGGATCGGATTGGCGATCGCGCGCGGCATTGTCGTTCGCCACGGCGGCACCATCGAGGTGCGCAACCGGCCTGGCGAGGGCGTGGCTTTCACCGTCGCGCTGCCGACCCTCACCGCCCAGCAAACCAGCCTGCCCCCGGGTTGAGGTGGCCCTGCCCGGGAACAGGCTGCGGCGCTCGCGTAGCGCCCCGCTGGGTCCGGGGCCACGGCGGCGCCCAAGCGGCCCTGCGATGGCGAGGCAGAGTCGCCGCCCCCCGGACCT
>CAITNQ010000476.1 GCA_903893785.1 uncultured Gemmatimonadota bacterium | reverse complement strand
TGCCGGCCAGCGCCGTGCCGTCGGCCGTGGCATAGGCGACCGTGACGGTCTGGCCGCTGGCCGCCGACAGGGTGATGGTGAAGTTCAGGGCGGCGGTGCCGCTGTTGCCCTCGACCACGGCGACATCGTTGACGCTCAAGTTGGGCACGGCGTCGTCGTTGGTAAGGGTACCGGTGCCTTGGGCATCGGCGATGGTCACATGGGTCGGCCCGCTCAGGTTGAGGAAGAGGGTCTCATCCGCTTCGCTGACCGGGTCGCCGTTGACCGACACGCTGACCGTCTGGGCGGTCTGCCCGGGGGCGAAGGTCGCCACGCCACTGGCCGCTACGTAATCGCTGCCGGCCAGCGCCGTGCCGTCGGCCGTGGCATAGGCGACCGTGACCGTCTGGCCGCTGGCCGCCGACAGGGTGATGGTGAAGTTCAGGGTGGCGGTGCCGCTGTTGCCCTCGCCCATGGACACGTCGCCAACACTCAGGCTGGGCACGGCGTCGTCGTTGACGATGGTCCCGGTGCCCTGGGCATCGGCAATGATGACGTGGGTCGGCGCGCTCAGGTTGAGGAAGAGGGTCTCATCGGCTTCGTTGACCGGGTCGCCGTTAACCGACACGGTGACCGTCTGGACGGTCTGCCCGGGGGCGAAAGTCGCGACGCCGCTGGCGGCCACGTAATCGCTGCCCGCCAGCGCCGTGCCGTCGGCCGTGGACCAGGCAACGGCTATGGGCGCGGGGCCCGGCGCCGAAAGGGTCAGGGCGAACGCCATGGCGGCCGAACCTGTATCCCCTTCGCGCGCGTCCACGTCCGCGACCGCGATGCGGGGCAGGGAGTCGTCGTCCTCAACCATGCCCTGCGCCTGAGCGCGCGCCAAGCTGGCATTGGCGGGGTTGCTCAGGCTGACGGTGAACGACTCCAGGGGTTCGAGGAGGGCGTCGTCGAGCAGCCCCACGTACAGGTTGGCCACGGTGTCGCCGGGGGCCACAGTAAGGGTGCCGTTGGCGGCCAGGTAGTCACTGCCGGCTTGGGCCGTGCCGTCGGCCGTGGACCACGACACGGTGACCGGCACGTGGGTCGGGTGCGACAGGGTCACCGGGAAGGTGATCCGGCCCGGGCCGCTGTCCCCTTCTAGGGCCGCGGCGTCGCCCAGGCGGAGGGTGGGAGGCGCATCGTCGTTGCGGATCGTGCCGACCCCTTCAGCGCGGGCCAGGGAGGCGTTGATCGGCGCGCGCAGAACCATGGCGAGCGCTTCGTCCGACTCGGTGACTGCCTCGGCGAGGATGGTGACGGTCACCGTCCGGCTGGTCTGCCCGGCGGCAAAGACCAGCGTCCCACCGGCGGCAAGGTAGTCGCTGCCCGCCAGGGCCGTGCCATCAACCGTGGCCCAGGGGACCCACACCGTGCGGCCGCTTGGCGCCGACAGGTTAACGTTGAAATTCATGCCGCGGGTGCCTGTGTTCCCTTCGTCGACCGTGACATCGGCAACGGACAGGCTGGGGAGGGGATCGTCGTTGACAATGGTGCCAATCCCCTGGAGGCGGGCCAGCAGGGCGTTGGACGGCGAATCCAGGCGCAGGAAAAGGGTTTCGTCGACCTCGTTCAGCAGTTCGCCGATCACCGGCACGGCCACGTTGAACACGGTCTGCCCCGGGCTGAACGCCAGGGAGCGGCTGACCGCGGTGTAGTCGCTCCTCGAGGTGGCCGTACCGCCCACCGTGCCACAGGTAACCGTGACGATCTGACCGCTCGGAGCGGAAAGGGTCACCGGGAAAACCAGCGCTTGGGTACCGCTGTCGCCCTCGGCGAGTGACACGTCGCCGACGGACAGGGAGGGCAGTGGGTCGTCGTTGGTCAGGGTAGCCTGGCCCTGGCGGTCGGCGATGGCGGCGCCCACCGCGGCGCTGAGATCGACGGTAAAGGTCTCGTCGATCTCGTTAAGTGTGTCGCCCATCGCGGCCACGACCACTGACTTGCGGGTCTCCCCCGGCGCGAAGGTCAGGACGCCCCCGGCGGCGATGAAGTCAGCGCCGGCCGTGGCCGAACCGTTGGCGGTCGTCCAGGCTACGGTCACCGGACGGCCGCTGACTGGCGAGAGGGAGACAGCAAAGGTCAAGGGCGTGGTGCCGCTGTTGCCCTCGACGGCGGTGGCGTCGCTGATGACCAACCTCACGGCCAGATCGTCGTTGACGATGGTGCCCACGCCGACCGAGTCGGTGATGACGGCGTGGGTCGCGTTGCTGAGGCGGACGAAGAAGGCCTCGTGGTCTTCGTTGAGGGTGTCGCCCAGCACGCTTACGGTTAGGTCCCGGTTGGTTTCGCCCGCGGCGAAGGAAAGGCTACCGCCGGCGGCCACGTAGTCGCTGCCGGCCCGGGCCGTGCTGTCGGCGGTGGCCCAGGTCACCGTGACCGGTGTCAGGCTGGGGTTGGACAGGGCGACGCGGAAGGTCAGGTTGGTGGTGCCGCCGTTGCCTTCCTGGACCGATGCGTCCGCAATCGACAGGCGCGCGACGTCGTCGTTAAGGGCCACGCCGACGGCGTGCCCATCGGCTAGCGTCGCATTGACCGGATCGCGCAGGGTCACGGTCAGCGTCTCGTTGGGCTCCACCGTCAGGTCACCCAGAACCGCTACCGCCAAAGGTCGGTTGGTCGTTCCCGTGGGGAAGGTCAGGCTGCCGGAGGCCGCCACGTAGTCACTGCCGGCCACGGCGGTACTGTCGGCGGTGAACCAACCCACGGTTACCGGCAGCGGGCTCGGGTTGGACAGGGAAACCGTGAAAGTCATCAGGCGCGTCCCCGCGTCGCCCTCGCTGAGCATGGCGTCGCTGATCGAGAGCACGGGGGTGGCGTCGTCGTTGACCAGGGTGCCGATGGCCTGGGCGCGGGCTAGGCTGGCGCCGGACGGACTCGTCAGCGTGAGGGCCAGGGTCTCGTCGGACTCGTTGACGGCGTCGCCCTTGACCTGGACCTGTATCGTGCCGGTGGTGGCGCCCGGGGCCAGGTTCAGCGTGCCGCTGGCGGCCGAGTAGTCGATCCCCGAGGTGGCGGTGCGGTTAGCCGTGGCCCAGGACACGGCCACCGGCTGACCACTGGGAGCCGACAGGGTAACGGTGAAGACGAGGAACTGGGTTCCGCTGTTGCCCTCGGTTACGCTGGCGTCGGCAATGGACAAGGAGGGTTGGGGATCGTCGTTGACCACGGCGCCCAGACCGACGCTGTCGCCCAAGACGGCGTTGACCGCTTCGCCCAGTCGGACGGTGAAGGTTTCGTCCGGCTCGCAGAGGAGGTCGCCCTGGACTCCCACGTCGATGGTGGCCGTTGTCTCCCCGGGGGCCAGGTTGAGCGTGCCGGTCGCGGCCAGGTAGTCGCTGCCCGCCAGGGCCGTTTGGTCGGCAGTGGTCCAGGTGGCGCTGACAAGGGCGGCACTGGGACCGGACAGGGACACGGGGAAGCTCAGGGCCCGCGTGCCGGCGTTCCCCTCAACCAGGGTGGCATCGCCCACTACCAGGACTGCAAGGTCATCGTTGAGGATCAGACCCGTGGCCTGCCCGCGGGCCACCACCGCGCCGCCCGGTTGGCTCAACTGGAGGTACAGGCTCTCGTCGGGCTCGGCGAGCAGATCGCCGTTGAGGGTGACGCCGACGAAGCCTCGCGTGGCCCCCGGAGGCAACGTCAGAATGCCGCTGGCCGCCACGTAGTCGCTGCCGGCTAGGGCGGTGTTGTCGGCTGTCGTCCAGGCCACGTCGACCGGCGCGGCACTGGGGTTGGACAGGGCCACGGCGAAGACCAGGGAACGGCTGCCGCTGGCCCCCTCCGCCAGCGCAGCGTCCGCCACGCTCAGGATCGGTTGGCGATCGTCATTGGTCAACGTCGCGGTTGCCCGGGCCCGCGCGAGCATGGCCTGGGTGGCGGCGCTCAACTCCACGGCGAAGGCCTCGACCGGCTCGTAGATCGAGTCGCCCAGCACGTCCACGGTGAAACCCGCGGCGGTCTGGCCCGGCGCGAAGACCACGGTGCCGCTGGCGGCTTGGTAGTCGCTGCCGGCCAGCGCTGTGGCGTCGACAGTGCGCCAGGTGGCCGTCACTTCGCTGGCGCTGGCCCGCGAGAGATGGACAACGAAGCTGGCTCCGCTCGTACCGCTGTCCCCCTCGGGCAGGGCCAGATCGTCAATGGTCAGCGAAGGGAGGGTCTCGTCGTCCTGGATCCGCGTCGTGATCGAGGGGATCGCCAGCCCGTCGAAGCGAGGATCGCCGCTCTGAATGCGGTGGCGGATCGTCCCCTGGTGCAGTCCCTGCGCCACGGTATCGTCCACCGCCACGACCTCGACGCTGTCCACGGTGGCGCGGTTGCCGGCCGGGAAGACCAGACGGTCCGACCCGACCCGGACCTGGTCATCCGGCTCAGGCAGTACCACCGCCTGGTCTGCCGGGGCTTGGGCCAGGCAGACCCGGTACCGCTGCAGGGCGCCGCCTTCGCCGAGGGCCAGTTCCAAGGGGGACAGATTGACCGGCGAGCCAAGGTCACGGACCAGTAGGGCCAATGACTGGGAGCCCTGGTCCGGCAGCAGTTGTCGGCCACCGCCCAGGTTGGTCGGCGCGAGTTCCTGGAAGGCGCCGGTCACTCCCTGGGCCGTCAGCACGGTGAAACCGTCGCAGACGGCCGGGGCAAACTGCGGTCCGAGTCGGAGGTACAATCGCCCGGCGAGACGGGCCTGGCCGCTCACCTGCAGGCGATCGTAGGCGGCCGTTCCGGCCAGGTCCAAGTCGATGCGGCTGCGGGCGTCCTGGATGTAAGCGCCCTCCACTGCGATCACCCCGATGCCGACTCCGCTGCCCGTGGTGCCCCCAGGGCTCAGGATGCTGGCGCGGGCTTCGACGTTCAGTCGCAGCGTTCCGCTGCCCGTCAGGGTACTGTGATCCACCAGAAGCAGGCCACCGCCGTCCACGCTCCCGGGCTCGAGGTTGGCCAGTACGCCCCCGCTGACCAACAGTGTGTCCGCGGGAGCCACGTGGATGGCACCGCGGTTGGTCCACACGGTGCTGGTATCGGGCCCGTTCAGGGTGGCGGGCGCTTCGACTGCCAGCGTGCCGGCGTTCTCCAGGGAAGCCGTCAGCCGTCGGTACCCGCCGCTGCCCTGGCCGATCTCGATCCGGCCCTGGCTCTGGTTGGTCAGCGTGCCCACGGGGACGGCCAGCAACGACGGTTCCGGCGCCTCGGTGCTCTCCAGACGAACGGTGCCCTGGTTGACCAGCCCCTGGGTCCAGGTGGTCACCGCCGAGGTCAGCGCGGTGCCGTTAACCCACACGATCTGTCCGGCGCTGACGTTACCGCGCAACTCGCTGCGGCCGCGGACGCGGAAGGTAGCCGCGCCTGTCCCTCCCGGACCCAGAACCAGCACCGCGTTCTGCACCGTCACGGTGCCGGCAATCGTCCCACCCGCGTACGTGCACTCGCTGCGGCCCAGACTTGCTGTGTTTCCCTGGAACAGCAGCGAGCCCTCAATATCTAGGGCGCCCGCCTGCTGGACAAAGGACTGCTCCGCGCCGCTGACCGTCAGGGTCTGACCGGCGGCGATCCGGACGCTGCCCGTGTTGTTGTACACCCCCGCGGCCTTGGCGAGCACAGTCGGCGCTCCCACCCGGAACTGGCCGCGGTTCTCCAGGTCCAGGTTCAGACTGCGCGGGCCGCCGCCGCCGATGCCGGTCTCGATCACCCCTTCGTTGACCAGGACGCCGACGCTCAACTGCAGCGCCGCCCCGTACGCGGCGCCGGTACTTTCCAGGCGGATCGTGCCGGCGTTGGTCGCCCCGTCGCTCACCCGCAGCACGGCGTTGCCCCGGTCGCGGCTGCCCTGCAGCCACAGGACCGGCGTGCTGCCCGGGCCGCCCACTCTCAGCGCGGCTACTGCGGCGCTCCCTTTCAGGGTCACGGTGAACGTGCCCGGCGCGTCGATGCGAACCGTGTCGGCCGCGGTGGGCACGCCAACGGGCGACCATCGGGATGGATCCTGCCACGAACCGTCGGCAGCCGCCGACCACGACTTGACCGCGGCCCGGACAGGGCCGGGGAACAGCAGGGCAAAGCCGAGCAGCAGGAGGCCGGCGGCGAGGGGCCGCCGATGGGGGCGGACAGCAAGATCAATCATCAAGTGATCGCCGGGAAACTGGAAGCGGGAAGGGACCTACCGAACTGTAACTCCATACCATCCATTGCGTAGCGCAAAATCAATGCCAGATGCACCGACGTTTGGTTATGCAGACCAAGATAAAGACCCTTGGCCAATCCGGGTATGCGGGCAGTCCATCGGCCGGGCCCGGTGCTGGCGAAGGCGGGTAGGGGGGCGGTTTTTCCCCTCTGGGCAGGCCATTCCTTCCCCCGGACGCCCAGTGGCGCTCGTTCGGCGCGACGGCGCCAGCCGCCGGTGCCCCCCTCGCGTTCAAGGGCTGCTCAGGGCGTTTGCCGGCCGGTCCCGCCCGCTCTCGGCCGCCACTGCCGGGCGCAAAATCCACGACCGGGCCCGGATGACGCGCTCCTGCGACTGCCGGCCCGGGTGGGCGAGCTGGCTTCGTCTTGAGCCGCCGCCCCGGGCTGGTGTTATCTTCTGCCGCCAGACCCGGATGACTCCGGTTGCCGGTTCGTCAGCCTCCGGGGCGCAGGGCTGACCCGGGAGTCCGGAGCCCCGCCACCCGGCGCCCGCGCGCCAGAGGGCCTGCCGTCCGCGGACGGGGGGGCGCAGTCCCGTGAGTGACCACCCATCTTGGCGGCAAGGCCCACCTCCCATGGACGATACGAGTGAGCTGGTAGGACCACGGCTGTCCAGCCAGCGTCAGCGGGGTGGCCGGCGGTGCGCCTGGCGGCCCCCTGACGGGGCTCTGGCAACCGCGCTAGTCCGGCCGCCGGGGACGAGGGTCCGACCGGGTGCCAGCGCTCTGGCTGCAGGCCGCCCTGAACCGGGCTGCGACGGTGCCGGGCCTGAGGATCGGGGCTTTCGGTGCCCGGTTCGCGGCGGCCGACGGTGGTGAACGCCCTGTTCGGCGAACTCAGCCGGATCGCACTCGACATCCTGTTGCCGGTGGCGTTGCTGGCGGGAGCCGGGATCGCCGTCGATCGGACCTTGCGGCCTGATCTGGCCACCCTGTCGCGGCTGTGCTTCCACGTCTTCCTTCCGGCGCTGATTTTCGTCCGCGTGATCGGCTCGCCGCTGCCCCTGGCGGTGATGGGGCGACTGGCCGCCGCCACCGGGGTCCAGACGCTGGCCATGCTGCTCCTGGGGCTGCTGGTCTGGCGCGGCGGCAGGGCGCGGGAGCAACGACTGGTGCTGGCATTGGGGGCTTCGTTGTCCAACGGCGGCAACCTGGGCCTGCCCCTGGCGGCTCTCGCGTTGGGTGATGCGGGCGTCAGCGCCATGGCGGTAGTGATGATGGCCCAGAACCTGCTCACCTTCACGGCTGGGATCTACGCCATCGAACGCCATCGGCGCGCCGGACTCCAGTTCGCCCTGGGGCTGTTCCGGACGCCGGTGATTTGGGCCGTCGTGCTGGGACTGGCTGGCCGTGGCCTGGGATTAACGCTGCCCGCCGTGCTGGCGCAGCCGCTGGGGCAACTGGCCAACGGCCTGGTGCCGGCGGCCCTGGTGACCCTGGGCGCCCAACTGTCGCGGACCTCGGTGACCCGCGGCGCGGCTGCGGTCGGCGCGCTGTGCGCGGTCCGCCTGGTGCTGTCGCCGCTGCTGGCCCTGGCCATGGTGCCGGCCTTCGGGCTCGACGGCACCGTGGCGGCGGTGTTCGTCGTGGGGGCTGGCCTGCCCGTGGCCGTCAACGTGTTCATCCTGGCGGCCGAGTACCGTCTGGACGCAGCATTGGCGTCTCAAGCGGTGTTCTGGAGCACGGTGTTGAGCGCGTTCTCCGTGGCCGTCCTGCTGACCCTGTTGCTGTAACGGCCGTGAAGCAGCGGTGCGCGACGTCCGACGACCAACCATTGTTTTCAGTCATAGATCCCGCAGGGCGCGACCCCGACTGCATGGCACGGCAAGGGCGCGCGGCGCGTTGGCGCCATTGCGAGGGGGCGTCGTCGTTCGGCGTCCCGGTTCGCTGGCGGCCCTCGTCATCCCGTCCGTGCGGCCGAACCGGGCTGCCGTTGCGTGCCGGTCGGTCGGCGGCATGGCACTCGCGCGCGGGACGACTTGCCAGCATCCGGCGCGCTATCCGGCGCGACCGTGGCTGCCGGGGCTGATCGTCGGCCGAGCGCTGCTGGCAGCGCCTGCTGCCCCGCCGTTCGTCGCCTCACGGCGCCGCTGGCCTCCGACCGACGGCAGCCAGGCCGAAGGCGACACGCGCCGATTCCCGACGAAGCCCCGTGCAGGGGCTCCATGGCGCCGAACAACCTGGTGGCGTAAGGTGGTCGGCGCCCCAACGCGAGGGCTCCCATGTCTGCCAACGAAGTGCGCCGTTTCTACCTGCAGGTCTCGTCCGATCCCACGCTGCGAGAGCGATTCCGGGCTCTGAGCGCGACGTTCGAAGGCCGGCGACCCTCGCCCGAGGAGATTGCTGCGGTGGTCGAACGAGACGTTCTGCCGCTGGCCCGAGAAGCCGGGTACGACATCGGCGTCGGTGACCTGGAGGCGTTCCACGCCGCTGCCGCGCCCCTGGGCCTGAGCCAGGTTACAGACGACGAATTGGCTGCCGTCAACGGCGGGTTCTGTTGTTGTCCGCTGATCGTGGCCGGGGGCGCCAGTGTCTGCGGGTGTGCCGGGTTGGGATTCTTCAACGAGCTCTTCTGCTTCGGCGTTGGCGCCGGCGAGTGACCGGGGGAGAGGCCACGTGCGTTGCCTTCGTCTGCGTGAACCCTTGGCGCTCAGGGGGTGGGACCGTCTGCCGCATGCCATCCAGGACCTGAGGACGGGCGCGACATCGGTCCTCGGGCCTGACGAATTCACGGTGCTGGCGCTGTGCAATGGCAGCTTTGACCTCGATTCGCCGTTGGTGCCTGACGCGTACCGGGCCATCGCCGACGCGGCCCTCAAGCGAGGTCTGGTCCAGGCGTGCGCTGAAGGAGAACGGCCCCTGGGTTACCAGGCGTACCGCCGGGCGCCCTGCCGCTTCATCCGTGTGGCCCACTGGTCGATTACCGGGCGCTGCAATCTCAGCTGCCGTCACTGCTTCATGTCAGCCCCGCACGCCAGATTCGGCGAGTTACCCGTGGACCGCTGTCTCGATATCGTCCGGCAACTCGCCGAAGCCAACATCGCCCAGGTGACGCTGACCGGCGGCGAACCGCTCGTGCGCCCGGACTTCTTCCGCATCGTCGATGCGCTGCTCGAACGGCAGATCACCATCGTACAGGTCTACTCCAACGGCCTGCGCGTGGACGCGGACCTGCTCGACGGCTTCGAGTCGCGGGGCATCAAGCCTGAGTTCTCCCTCAGTTTTGACGGCCTCGGCTGGCATGACTGGCTGCGCGGCGCGGATGGCGCGGAGACCGCCGTGATTGCCGCCATGGAGCGGCTCGGCGCGCGTGGGTTCCAGATGGGCGTGGAGACAGCGCTGCACACGCTGAACCGCCACACGTTGCCGGCAACCATGGGGCTGCTCCAGCGGCTCGGCGTTGGCCACTGGAAAACGAACCCGGCGGCCGACGGCGGCGAGTGGCTCAAGGAGGGCGGCCGGTACAACCTCAGCGTCGACGAACTCTACCGGATCTACCTCGACTTCATCCCGGTGTACCGGGCCGCCGGGGCGCCGTTGGGCATCATGCTAGGTGGCTTCTTCGCCTGTGCCAAAGGCGCGCAGGACTACCGCATTCCGGGCGCCCGGTTCGACGGGACCGCAGCATCGCGTCGGCGGACGGTCTGCCAGAGCGCCCGCACAACGATGTACATCGGTGCGGACGGGACCTTGCTGCCCTGCATGCCGATGTCCGGCCTGACGCTGGCGGAGCCGATGCCCAACCTTACCCAGATGCCACTGGCGCAGGCGTTATCTGACTCGACCTACCTCAAGACGATTGACCTGCGGCTGGAGGAGTTGCTGGCGGCCAATGGGAGATGCGCGGCCTGCGAGTACCGCTTCCGCTGCGGGGGCGGTTGCCGTTCGGCTGCGCTGCAGACCAGCCGCCATTACCTCGGCGTCGATGAATACACCTGCCGCTTCTTTAGCGGCGGCTACGAGCAACGCGTGCACGACGCCTGGCACGGCGCGGCTGGCGAACCACCCCATGCCCACGGGTGAAACCGTTCAGCGTCTCTGGACGTAGTGCACGCGTCCCGGGGTACTGCCGTTCAGCACGTCGGTGTGCACGACTGCGAACCGCTCGTGGATGAGGCCCTCAAGGAATTCAAAGCCAGCCGACGGCAGCTGCTTGACCACCTTGTGGGTGTCAATGTCAAGCTTGAAGATGGCCTGGCCGCCGGGCTTGAGCAGGAGCGCGATGTTGGCCAGGTAACGCTCGCACTGGGCTGGTGAGAAGGGGTAGTGCGAGAGTACCCCCCAGCTGCGTATCTCATCGAAGGCACCCTGTAGCCGGTCGATCGTACCGTGACCCGAGGCGTCCCCTTGATCGGCGCTCCGTGTCATGTCGAACTGGACGTACCGGTCCATGCCCATGACCGCGACGATATCCGGGTGACCTGCTTCTTTGATATCGATGACAGTGAGCTCGTTCTCCTTCCCGACCACGTCTTTCTGGTACCTGTTGTACCAGGCGGCACCGATCTCCAGAATCCGGCCCGGCCGCGACTTCGTCGGCACGACCGAAAGCAGATAGCGCCGTCCGAGACGACGGGTCCAGAAGTCCCGGTGCCTCTGATCCCACCGGCGGATGTCGATGGCGAAAACCTGCGCGGTGTTGAACGTATCATCGTATTCCATGGCGTCCCCCGCCTTCGCAACCGCCGTCCGCGGGCCCACCGCCACATCACGGTGTCGGTGTGAATGAGCGGTATCCGGCGGACTCACCCAGGCCGAAGTCGCTGACGAACCGCCGGATCGCCCGGCCGTGAAGCGGCAGCGACCCCTGCTCGTCCCGGGGCACACCGAACCGCTCGGGAGCGTCCGGGCCCACGTCGAAGGCCACGAACGGCAACCCCAGACCCCGCAGTATCCCGTGCAGAAAAAGGTGGTGGGGATGGCCGTATTCGCCCGTTTCGCCGTGGCTGAGGACGAGGTCGCAATCGCGAACGGCGACCTGGACGGCGTGGCGGGCTTGGGCGAACGGAATCGAGCAACGGCCGCGGACCAGATCCGACGGGGGAGGGTCGTGCGGGAGCTCAAGCGAGGTAACGTCGACCGAATGCTGCGCCCAGTACCGGCGCATCTCCGCCACGCGCGGTGAGTCGTTGGCCAGGATCAGGTAGGTGACGCTCCACTGGTACTGGCGATGGCTGAGGATGTAGTGGAACCCGAAAATGAGGCAGTCATCGGGGTGTGCGACGAGGCATCGCGCTCTTTTCATGAAGCTCGTTCAGTCTTCGTCGGGACACCCTCGCCGCACGGGGCAGCCCCGTCGCCACCTCGGTGCGGCGAATTCCCTGCTGCCGGTCGGCGGCCGGGGCTGCCGAGGTGCGGTCCCGCTCTTGGTTGGGCTGCCCAGCCTGCCCCAACGCCGGCCGGCGATACAGCAGGTCCGGGACGTGGCCGTCCAGCTGCGCGACGATCGCCGCCAGGCGGCCCCGCGCTGTTCGCCGCGCGGCGACCGATCCGTTGGGCCCGGGGCAGCCAGCGGACGACGCGAAAGGCGGCCCACGCGACACGTTGGTGTCGTGCGGACCGCCCGGACGTGGTCAGGCTGCTGCCGCGCCTACAGCAGCGTCTGTGCGCCCTCGGAGCTGACCTGGTCGGATTTCCGGTCCTCTTCCCACTCCAAGTGGCGGTAGTCATCGGGGGTGCTGGTCCGCCGCCACTCGCGGAAGTCGGCCTCGATCTCGGGTGACCACGCCGAGTCCATCTGGTGGGAGTTGTACACCCCCTCCTTGATGCGCTGGAACTGGAAGATCTCGCGCAACTGCGTGCGCTCGGCCCGCTCGCAGCACTCCTCAGCCAGGTGGGGGGGGACAAACAGGATGCC